>JBIIIF010000024.1:0-44120 GCA_044235005.1 Planctomycetaceae bacterium
GATAGCCCGGCATCTGGATGTTCGCCAGATTCTCCGCCGCAACCTCATGTCGACGCGTCGAGGAGTCAATGGCAGTCGCAGCACTGTATAAGCCCGGTAGCATGAAGTCCGTCCCTGATTTCAAGTCTCCCTGCGATGTCCGTTCCGCAGGGCACTTGGAGGTCAGTAGCAATTCATGAGCCGAAATCTGTGGCAGTTTTTGCGCCTGTATCAATTGGGCCGATTCTGCGGCGATTATCGAAAATCTCGATTGGGTTGTTTTTTCCCACGATCCCCTGAGACGCTGCACGAGGGAAACTTTTTCCCGACGGCAACGGAAATTCTTTCCCTCTGAGCCATTCGCGTCTCATGCAGATGTTCGCAAATCTGAAATTGGGGATCACAACGCCAGCCGCACCGCCGTCGGACTCACACCCACAGGCCATCGCGAGGATTCTTTGGGTTAAGCTCTGCCAGCTTCTCGTACAGCGCGATAGCTTCCTCAGAGAGGTCTTTGGGAACGGAAATCTTCAGCACCACAAACTGATCGCCTCGATCGCCGGTCTTGTGGTTGCGAACCCCTTTGCCGCGAAGTCGCAATTTGGCCCCGCTGGAAGTTCCCGATGGAACGGTCAGAACGACGGTCCCTTCGGTCAGAGTTGGCACATCAATCTTGGCACCGATTGCGGCTTCGGAGGGAGAAATGGGAACATCGACGAGCAGGTTTTGACCATCGCGGCGGAACCATGGATGAGTCGCAATGTGGACCGACACAATTAAATCCCCGGCCGGACCGCCACCGGAACCAGGGTTTCCCTGACCTGCCAGACGGATCGATTGGCCCTCTTCGATTCCCGCCGGAATCTTCACGCTGAGCCGTTCACTCTTTGTTCCATTCTGCAGTGAAACAGAATGTTCTCCCCCGTCAACCGCAACAATAAACGGAACGGTGATTTCTGCCCTGGCGTCCTGGCCCTTCTGTGTTCGAGGCTGGCCGCGGCGACCACCTCCCCCGAACGGGTTACCGCCGCCGAACATTCCGCCGAGGATATCGTCGAGATCAAACGAAGCACCACCGCCGCCACCAAAACCCTGAAACGGATTGCCGCCAGCTGCTCCGCCTCGAGCCGCATGGCCGAACTGGTCGTAGCTCTTTCGTTTGGCATCGTCACTGAGGACATCGTACGCCTCGGTGATTTCAGAGAATTTCTTCTCAGCGTCAGGATCCGCAGGCTTCACGTCCGGATGGAATTTCTTCGCCAGCTTCTTGTAAGCCTTGCGAATTTCATCCTGTGAGGCACTGCGGGAAACACCGAGCACTTCGTAGAAATCACGTTTTGACATCGCTGTAGAAGCTCAGGATCTAGGTAGGAGGGGAAAGGTGTGCGGAAAGGAGCACTGAGACCGAAAGGTCGATGGCCGCCGAATCTTAGCAGATTGCCCCAAAAAAAGGGCGGTTCCTGCCATAATGGACGTTATTTCGGCAGCACAAAGCGGAACCGCAAATGGAATGCCGCTCAATCCGGAACTTCCGATTTGAGGGGATCGCGGTGTCAGATTCGCCGCGACACTGTCGACACGGCCGCGGGGGACTTTTCCGGGATTCCGGACCGCCATACAATCCGCAGGCAGAGTTTTATGTCGAGATCATTCATCCGTTGGGAAGTTTAGAGGAATCGATGAGCAAGTTTGAATCTGTATCCGTCGTCAAGGCTGCCAATGTTTACTTCGACGGCAACGTGACGAGTCGCTCGGTGGAGTTCGCCGATGGCAGTCTGAAAACGTTGGGAATCATGCTTCCGGGTGAATACAAGTTCAATACAGGCAAGCCGGAGTTGATGGAAATCCAGTCCGGTGAGCTGACCTATTGTCTGGCCGGCGAAACAACCTGGCATGCCGTCAAAGGCGGGGAAGCTTTCAACGTTCCCGGCAACTCCCACTTTTTGCTGAAGGTTACCAGGGTCACAGATTACATCTGTTCGTTTCTATGATCGCGTTTCGAAGAACGTTGGGGATCGTGGCAAAGACGGTCCCCTTCCGTCTTTTCACACCAGTTGTCTTTGGATTGTTATCACAACCCGAAACATCAGTGAGGGATTGCGATTCCGAGCTTTATCTGATGCTGAACGCAGATCCCCCGCTCACGCTGCGGGCTGTGATTTTCCGACCTCCTGATCAGGCCTGCTTATGAAACCGCATCAAGGGCTTTTGCTTCTTCTGATGGTAATTTCCAGCGGCCAGCCGTTCTCTGTGATGGCTCAGGAAGTTGCAACGGCCCAGTCGCCGCTCGACTTCAATCGCGACATTCGACCGATTCTGTCCGAGAACTGCTTTTACTGTCACGGCCAGGATTCGAACAAGCGGCTGGCTGATCTGCGTTTGGATGATCGAGATGCCGCGATCACCGCCGGGGCGATTGTTCCAGGGGACGCTTCCGCAAGCTTGTTGTTTCAGCGGGTTCATTCTGAGAATCCCGATGAGCAGATGCCGCCTCCGAAGTCCAATCGTCGATTGTCGCCAGAGCAAAAAGCTTTGCTACAGCGGTGGATTACTGAAGGTGCGAACTACCAAAAACACTGGGCGTTTGTTGCGCCGGTTCGCCCTGCCGATCCCGAGGTGACTCGGCAAGATTGGTCGCGAAACGCCATCGATCGCTTTGTGCTGGCGAAGTTGGAAAGCATGGGGCTGCAACCATCCCCCGAGGCTGATCGAGCGACGTTGATCCGTCGGCTTTCGATTGATTTGGTTGGTCTTCCGCCCAAGCCTGAAGAGGTCGACGCGTTTGTCGCTGATCAAAGTCCTGACGCCTATGCGAAGCTTGTCGATCGTTTAATGGCCAGTCCTCATTACGGCGAACGGATGGCTCTGAGCTGGCTTGACGCAGCTCGTTATGCCGACAGCAACGGCTTCCAGCAGGATGGCGATACCTGGCAATGGATCTGGCGCGACTGGGTGGTGAAGGCGTTCAATGAAGACCTGCCGTTTGATCAATTTACGATCTGGCAATTGGCTGGAGATTTGCTGCCTGACGCAACGGACGAGCAGAAAATCGCCAGCGGCTTCAATCGCAATCATCTGCTGAACGGCGAAGGCGGCGCGATTGCGGAAGAACAACGCTGGGTGATTTTGTTCGACCGCATGGAGACTACTTCAACGACGTGGCTCGGTCTGACCATGAATTGTGCGCAGTGTCATGATCATAAGTACGATCCAATGACTCAGCGAGATTACTACAGCATGCTGGATGCGTTTAATCGAGTTCCCGAGTCCGGAACGCCGCAGTACTTTTCATCACGTGTTCGCGTTGCCGCTCCGTTTCTGGAATATCCGTTTCCTGAAACGAAAGCTCGCATTGCAGAGTTCGATACGCAGATCGCTGCTCTCGAGGCCGAAGTCACCAGGGGCGTTGATGCGGCTTTCGAAGAGTGGCGTGCCGGTCTGACTGTCGAAGGCAAATTGCGAGACGGTTCCGAGTTGCCAGAAGTACTGGCTGCGTTGGTGACCAAGCCTGAGGGAGAACTCAACGAAGACCAGAAGAAGACTCTGGCAACGGACCTGCGGAAGCATTTCTCGGAGAAAATTCAGCCCACATTGGGTGACAAAGTCCCCTCAATAAAACAGCGTGATGATCTGAAAAAGCAACTGGCCGATTATCGTGCCGATCAGCTGCCTCGCCCGATGATCATGAGCGATGCGCAGCCTCGCGAGACGAAGATTCTGTCACGCGGGGAGTATTTGAATCCGACGGAAAAAGTCTCCTTCGCCACACCCGCGTTTTTGCCGCCTCTGCCTGCCGGTGCTCCGACAAATCGCCTGGGGTTTGCTCAGTGGCTGGTGTCGGCCGAGCATCCTCTGACCGCGCGAGTTCAGGTGAATCGCATGTGGCAGCATTTCTTTGGTGCTGGATTGATCAAGACAGCGGAAGACTTCGGCGTGCAGAGTGAGTTTCCAATTCACGGGCCACTGCTGGATTGGCTGGCCGTTGAGTTTCGCGAACACGGCTGGAGCATGAAGCATCTGCATCGTTTGATCGTGACGAGTGCCACGTATCGGCAGTCCAGTCGAGTCACTCCGGAACTCAAACAACGTGATCCAGAGAATCGCTTGTATGCACGAGCAAGCCGATTCCGCATGCCATCCCTGCTCCTTCGAGACTGGGCACTGGCATCGAGCGAACTGCTGAATCTGAAGATGGGCGGTGTTCCGGTTTATCCATATCAGCCGGATGGCATTTGGGAATCACTGGCGATCACGAAGGAGCGTGACTTCACTTATCCGGCGTCTCATGGTGAGGACTTGTATCGACGCAGCCTCTACACATTCTGGCGTCGTACGGTCGGGCCGGCGAATATGTTTGATACGTCGAATCGCCAGGCGTGCCGTGTACGTCAGACTCCGACGAGTACTCCGTTGCATGCTCTGACGATGCTGAATGATCCGACATGGGTTGAAGCCGCCAGAGTTCTTGCGGAACGATGTTGCAAGGCGTCAGCCGACGTCGAATCTCGTCTGAAAAGAGCATTTCGACAAGTCCTCGGGCGAACACCGACGGAGCGTGATCGGGCGATTCTGGTGCGAGCTTATGAGAAGCAGCTGGCGGTTTATTCGGCCGATGCTGAAGCAGCCAAAGCTTTGTTATCTGTTGGCGAAGCCGCACGTGACGAATCATTGAACTCGGTCGAGCATGCAGCAATGACGGCGGTTTGTCTCGCCATTTTGAATTTGGATGAAGCGTTAACAAGAGAATAAACAAAAGTGCGTTGTCGAACTCATGATGTAAGTTGGACATTCTTGTCCGACAGGGTTTCGACGGGCAAGAATGCCCATCCTACATGAAGAACAGCCCCTGAGACCGCACGAGTACTACGAAAAGAGAACAATCATGACGAACCCGTTTCTGGACAACGTCGCTCGCGTCACTCGCCGTCAGATGTTTGGCACATCGGCCAGCGGAGTCGGCCTTGCTGCACTCGCGTCGCTGATGCAGTCTTCTTCAGTGAACGGAGCTGAGCCTCCTCTGCCGGACCTTCCGCATTTCGCTCCGAAAGCCAAACGCGTTGTTGTGCTCTGGCAAGGCGGCGGTCCGTCACACGTTGACCTGTTCGACGACAAACCAGTGATGCGTGAAATGGCTGGTAAAGATATTCCGGACACAATTCGCGGCACCACACGACTTTCGACCATGTCCAGCGGATATGGCAAGTGGCCATGCTTGCCATCGATCAAGCCGTTTCGACGATATGGCCAAAACGGAATGTCGCTGAGTTCCATGTTGCCGAACGTGGGGTCGATCGCTGACGATATTTGTGTTGTTCGCAGCATGCATACCGAAGCCGTCAATCACGCGCCGGGCGTCACGTTTTTCATGACCGGTGCGCAGGTGCCGGGCCGTCCGAGCATGGGAGCGTGGTTGTCGTACGGACTTGGCAGCGAAACGGATAATTTGCCGACGTTCGTCGTGATGACCTCCAGCGATAAGGGAAAGACCTGCGGTCAATTGTTCTTTGATTATTATTGGGGCAGCGGCTTTCTCCCAAGTCGTTATCAGGGCGTACGGTTCCGCAACACCGGAGATCTTGTGCCCTATCTCGCGAATCCTCCTGGAGTCACTTCCGGTTCACGCCGCGATCTGCTGGATGACATCGCGGCCTTGAATCAGGCTCATCTGGAAGATTATGGCGATCCGGAAATCGATACCAGGATTGCTCAGTACGAAATGGCGTTTCGCATGCAGTCCAGCGTTCCGGATCTTGTGGACTTCTCAGGCGAGACCAAAGCTACTCTGGATCGTTACGGCGCTGACGCACTGGCCAAGGGGACATTTGCCAACAATTGCCTTGTTGCTCGTCGATTGCTGGAGCGAGGCGTTAAGTTTGTGCAATTGATGCATGCCGGGTGGGATCAGCACGGGAATTTGCATACTCAACTTGAGCAGCAATGCATCGACACCGAGGGCCCCTCCGCCGCGTTGGTCAAGGACCTGAAAGAACGCGGCATGCTGGATGACACGCTGGTGATCTGGGGTGGAGAATTCGGGCGGACGCCGTTTGGTCAGGGAGATCCGGTGAATCCCAAAGGTCGCGATCACTTTGGGCGAGCTTACAGTTGGTGGATGGCAGGCGGCGGGATCAAGCCTGGGACTGTGTACGGCGAGACCGACGACTTTGCCTGGAACATTGTGGCGAATCCGGTTCATGTGCACGACATGCAGGCCACGATTATGCATTTGTGCGGAGTCGATCATACTCGACTGACTTACCGCTATCAGGGTCGCCAGTACCGTCTGACTGATGTGCATGGACATGTTGTGGACGGAATTCTGGCGTGATCGATGCGGCCATAAACGCAACGAACCGCATGTTCGGGTCACAAGTGACGCCAGAAATGCGGTTCGCAGGATATAAGGTTTTGGTCGTACTACGATGCCTGATAAATCCCTCAGGTTCCGTCCGAAGAATTTGGCAACTTGCGGAGCAGGACGAGCACAATTAGTGAAAGAGCAGTCCCGACATAGTTTCCTGTCATCACAACCCGACGCGTCAGCGAGGGATCAAAGTGCTCCTGCAAAATCCCTCACTGACGTTTCGGGTTGGGATTTCGAGTTGTGGGAACATCGGGAAGTCAATTCGAGACTGTGCCTTAGAGTGATCCCATCTGATCGCCGAAAGTTCTCCACTCCAGCAGAGATGGATCCGCTACCTTGCGGTATCCAAGGCTCATCACGACTTCCAGAACTTCGCTCCATGTCGGGAATGGTCGACCGCTCTTGCGTTTGTAATCATCCATGGCACGCATAAACTCGATTTCTCCGTCCGAGTAATCGCGTTCGCAGGTTGTGGGGTCAATTTGACGACGACGATCCTGTCGACGACGATCCATGATTTCGCGACGAGCAGAAATCCCTGGATCTTCAAATCGGACATCCTCTTCCGGTTCCGGAGCGACCTCCTTGACCGGCCTGACTGGTCGACGTTCAGGCTTGTTGCGGCGCTGTGATGATCTGCGTCGATCCGTGACCAGCACATCAGTATCAAAATCCGACATACAACACTTTCTTCACGTTCTGGGGAGAAACGAGACGGGCTTAGTCCGCAAATCGAAACCGCGACGGACAGAACGTCATCGCGAGAGAATGAATTGCAGAATGGACTCTGTGCTTGAGTATTACCCGCGAAATGACGACAGGGCGAAATAAGCCGGTTGGCTCAACATGTTCATTGAAGGAAACATTAGCCTTCGCGTAAGAAAACCGTTTGGAGCAGTTGTAGCGACCAGCGGTGAAGTTCTCGGACTGATTTCGAAAAACTGCGATTCCGATGACGCTTTCGCTGAAGCTCGTTGTTTCGGGTTTTCCCTCCAATGTGCAGCAGCGGGCCTGATCGTACCACAATACAAGCCCGACGCGCCAGCGAGTGCGTATTAGCAACGCGAAGCTCTCATGTTCTCCATTCGATGTAGATGGACGCAAGATCGTATTTGCCGGACGAGGCCGCAGAGGCGGCACTGCCTGGAAGTGAAACGCACTCGCTGGCGCATCGGGCTTGTATTACCGGCTCCATGAAGCACTGACGTGCTTATCGTCTTGTGTTATGAGCACTTACGGGATGGCGGCTTCAGGACACGAAAAGGTTTCAGGCCCCCCGCAAATACGGTATGTCGTGGCCTGCTTGCAGCCAGAGTCGATTCGCACCACAATCCGGTTCCCGTCAATCAACTGGGTGGACTCCGATTTCGATCAAGGCCGAATTGCAGGTGCGCTGATGTTCGTGCGAGCGTTGCTGACTGTCTCTGTGCTGACTTCCTGTTTGACTGTTTTGCCTGTCGCGACAGCCGCGGAACCAGTGCGTTATTCCACTCAGGTCGCTCCGCTTCTGCAGAAGTATTGTGTCAGTTGTCACAGCCGCGTGGATGCTCAGAACGGGCTCTCCCTGCAGGCACCTGATGATATCTTGAAGGGCAGTGAAAACGGCCCGGTGCTGAATGAGAGCGCCGCTGATAAAAGTCGACTGCTGGAGGTTTTGGTCAGTACTGGTGACGACCATATGCCGCCGGCTGATGAAGCACAGTTGTCCAAAGACGAACTGGCAATTCTTACGCAATGGCTTCAGGAAGGCGGGAAGTTCGATAGCCGCATGGCCGTGTTGCCAACACTTCCCAAAGTCGCCGTGACAGCATCAAAGGTAAGATCTCCGGCTTTGTCGATGGCCCTTTCAAAAGATGGCAGAACGATCCTTTCGGGACGATTCAAACTAGTTGAACAGCGACGCATCGAAAACAACGAGCTTGCCTGGAGCCTTCCGATTGCCGACGGCAAGGTGAATAGCCTGCGCCTTTCTCCGGATGGAACTCGCGTGCTGCTGGCCACCGGAACTCCGGGGCTTGCCGGCCGAGCTGTGGAAGTTGTGATTGGGCAGAATTCGATCCAGAAAGAATTCGCCGGCCACAACGACATCCTATATTCAGCCGACTGGTCGCCGGACGGAAAGATTGTCGCCACGGCGGGATACGACCGTCGCATCATTTTGCACAATGCAGAGACCGGTGAAAAGATCCGCGAAATGACCGGCCACAACGGCGCTGTGTTTGATCTGCGATTTAGTCCGGATGGAAAGTTGTTGGCCTCTGCCAGCGCGGATGCGACGATCAAGATCTGGCATGTCGCCACCGGAGAACGCTTCGATACGCTCAGCCAGCCTCAGTCAGAACAGTATTCCGTCGTCTTTACTCCGGACGGTCAATTTGTGTTGGGCGCGGGAGCAGACAGCCGAATCCGCAAGTGGCAATTGGTATCGGTGGATGGACCAAAAATTAATCCACTCGTGATTTCTCGCTTTGCCCATGAAGGCGTGATTACTCGCCTGAGCATCTCTGAAGATGGTCGCTACCTCGTGACAACTTCTGAACTGGGGGCGATCAAAACCTGGGATGCGGCAACGGTCAAGGAATTGTCTGCCGAGAACCTGACTCAGGATCTTGTCACCAGCCTTGTCTTCGACGACGCAAACTCACGCGTCTTAGTTGCGACGTCAAAGAGCGAACAACGCGCGTTCGCACTTCCGGAGATCGTCGCCGTCACCGAGACAAGCAGTCCGGCCGCAGAGATCGTGATGGCAGAAAACGCCGCGCCGCTGGCTGAGGCGTCTGAGATGGAGCCAAACAGTGATCTCGCCGCTGCACAAACAGTTCAGTTCCCGGTCAAAGTCTCCGGAGTCATTGATGGCGGAACAGCAGGCGGCGATGAGGATCAGTTCCGCTTTGAAGCAAAGAAAGGGCAGCCGATTCTGATAGAGGTCAAGGCATCTCGCGATAAGTCACCTCTGGATTCGACGGTGGAAGTGGTCACTGTAGATGGAAAGCCGGTCCTGCAGACTCAACTGCAGGCTGTGCGAGATTCCTACTTCACATTCCGCGGCAAGGATTCTGATACGGCGGATGACTTTCGAGTCTTCAACTGGCAGGAAATGGAACTCAACGAATATCTCTATGCTGACGGGGAAGTTGTGAAGCTGTGGCTTTACCCGCGTGGTCCGGACTCGGGTTTCAAAGTTTATCCCGGTGCAACGCCGCGTCAGACCTACTTTGGAACAACGCCGACATCTCATCCGTTGCAAGGGCCGGCGTTTATCGTGGTGCCTTATCCGGCTGATGCAGTTTTAAAAGACACCGGTCTGCCGATCTTTCCGATTTACAGCCAGAACGATGATGACCCATTGCGTCAGTGGGGCAAAGATTCTCGACTGACATTCCTGCCGCCGGCTGATGGAACTTATGTTGTCCGTCTGAAGGATGCACGAGGATTTCAGGGGGCCGATTACAAGTATCAGTTGATGCTGCGACATCCTCAGCCGAATTTTAGTATCGCGATGGCGGGAGATGCGTTGAGCATTCACAAGGGAACTGGTCGCGAGATCATTTTTACCGCAACGCGGCTGGATGGCTATGACGGCCCCATTGAGATCTTCGCAGAAAATCTTCCCGCCGGTTTTACTCTGTCAGATCCAGTGATCATCCAGCCAGAACAGCGTCAGGCCATGGCGATTCTGATTGCCGCAAACGATGCAGTTCAGCCAGCCGAAGAAGCGGTGAAGAATATCGTCTTTAAAGCTCGCGCGAGAATTGGCGACAAGGATGTCGTCCACGATATCGGCGGACTGAAGTCCCTGGCGATCGCTGAAAAGCCAAAGATATCAGTACGAATTCTGACCGCTGAGCAACAGGCTGCGGGCCAGAACGAGCATACTCCTGAGCTGACCGTGTGGGCGGGAGAAACCGTCCGAGCATTTTTGAAGGTTGAGCGCCTGGATCACAAAGGGCTTGTGGAGTTTGGTAAAGAAGATTCCGGCCGCAATATGCCTCACGGCGTGTTTGTCGACAACATCGGACTAAACGGCTTGATGCTTCTGGAAGGCCAGAACGAACGCGAATTCTTTATCACCACAGCCAAGTGGGTTCCCGAATCGAGCCGTCCGTTTTACTTGAAGTCCAGTGTCGACGGCATCACAACTCTTCCCGTGGTGTTGCATGTTCGTCATCGCAGTTCGGCTGATCCAAAGACCGCCGCAAAGTAGCTTGAAGCAGAAGAACTACACCACCGCATGTCACAACTTGAACATATTGAAGCCATCGAAAAACGCCTTTGGGGAGCGGCAGACACGCTGCGGGCGAATTCGAACTATGCCAGCAACGAATATTTTCTGCCCGTGATGGGGCTGATCTTTCTGCGGCATGCCTACAGTCGATTCCTGATGGTAAAGGCTCAGATTGAGCCAACGCTGCCCAAACGCGGTGGTGTCTCCATGCCTTTGAAGAAGGAACACTTCTCCCAGAAGAGTGCCATCTTTCTGCGGCCCGAAGCTCAGTTTGATCATCTTGTCTCTCTGCCCGACAGTGCGGACCGAGTCAAGGCGGTCATCACGGCGATGGAGTCGATCGAAGAAGACTATGAGACACTTCGTGGCGTGCTGCCGAAAACGGACTATCAGGAACTGGACAACGAAGTGCTTGGCCATTTGTTGCGGACGCTGAATCCGGATGAACTCAAGAAGGTCTCCGGCGACGTGTTCGGCCGCATCTATGAGTACTTCCTGACTCAGTTTGCCGATCAGAAAGCCCACGACGACGGCGAATTCTTTACGCCGGTTTCCATCGTGTCACTGTTGACGAATGTCCTTGAGCCCGATCGCGGGACCGTTCTCGATCCTGCCTGCGGCAGTGCCGGGATGTTTGTGCAGTCAGCACGCATTGTTGAGCGGACGGGACAGAGCCCATCAGCGCGCCTGACATTCAGAGGTCTCGAAAAGAACGCCACGACGATCCGACTGGCCAAGATGAATCTGGCTGTGCATGGCCTGGAGGGCGATATCCAGAAGGCGATCACCTATTAGGAAGATCCGCACGAGTTGCTCGGCAAGGCGGATTTTGTCATGGCCAATCCTCCGTTCAACGTGGATGAAATTGACGCGGACAAAGTCAAAACCGATCCGCGTTTACCGTTTGGTCTGCCCGGCGTGAACAATCGCGAAAAAGTGTCCAACGGCAACTACGTCTGGATTAGTTACTTCTGGAGCTACCTAAGTGCCAAAGGTCGAGCCGGATTCGTCATGTCATCGCAGGCGTCCAGTGCCGGGCGAGATGAAGCGAAGGTGCGTCAGAAGCTGATTGAAACGGGCGATGTCGAAGCGATGATCGCCATTCGATCGAATTTCTTCTACACACGAACCGTGCCATGCGAGCTTTGGTTTCTGAATCGAGCCAAGCCGAAGGCGATGAAGAACAAGGTGCTGATGCTGGATGCTCGCAACGTGTACCGCAAGGTCACTCGCAAGATCTATGACTTCAGCCCGGAGCAACAGCAGAACCTGCTCGCTATTGTCTGGCTGTACCGTGGACAAAGCGATCGGTTCCTGAAGCTGGTGTCCGACTATCTCGGCCAGACTCTGGAAGCCGGACGGGCGTGCATCGAGACAACCGATGCCGCCGGGGAAACCGTTCAACCTCTGTCACAGTTTGTGGATTCGATCGACGCTCTTGAGCAGCAGCTTGCGCCGTTTCTGAAGACGCTCGGCAAGACTGGCCCACATGCGGAAACACTCGCAGAGTTTCGCAAAGAGCAGAAGCAATTCACAGAAGATGTGGAAGCGTTTCAGGCCAGCATCGAAAAGGGGGCCAAGCAACGAGACAAAGCCGGAGACACGAACGGGGTTCTGAACAAACTGGTGGAGCAACTGGAACCCGTCGCAGAGTCAAGTCGCGACCTGATCAAGCAGGCTGATCTTGTCTACAAGCTGGCGACTCGGCTGATTGAGATCTGCGAAACTGAATGCAACACCAAAAAGAGCGAAGACTGGGTCCCACGCGAGATTGTGAAAGCTCGCAAGGCGGCTGATGAAGTACGCGGGTTCGCGGTCGAGCAACTCAAGCAGGTGCGGTACTTCTGGAAGCAGGCACACTGGCTGACCGAACGATTTCCAAAGGCCGAGCTGTGCGATGTTCCCGGCCTGGTGAAGCTTGTGGACCGCGAGAAGATCGAAAACGAAGACTGGAGCCTGACACCCGGCCGCTACGTGGGCGTCGCTCCGGAAGAAGTCGACGAAGACTTCGACTTCGAAGAAACGCTCCGGGAGATCCACGTCGAACTGGAAGACCTCAACACCGAAGCCGTCACGCTCGCCGCGACGATCAAGAAGAACTTCGAGGAGTTGGGGATATGACGTGGCCCACCAAGCGTCTCGAAGACGTCGCTGATTTTTGCCTCGGAAAAATGCTGGATCAGAACAAGAATCGCGGAGACCTCTTGCCCTATCTGGCAAACATAAATGTCCGCTGGGGTGAGTTCGACTTTAATGATTTGCGGGAAATGCGATTTGAACAACATGAACTCGAGAGGTTCGGACTTCGCTACGGTGACATTGTCATGTGCGAAGGCGGGGAGCCAGGAAGATGCTCAATTTGGCGAGATCAGCGATCGGGAATGATGATTCAGAAAGCGATCCACCGAATTCGCCCGCATGCTTGCTTGTTGCCGGACTTCCTTTACTACCAGTTTCTGTACAAGGGACGCACCGGGCAGCTTGCTCAGCTCTTCACCGATGCAACGATCAAGCACCTACCGCGAGAAAAACTTGCGCTGGTGGAAGTTGAAATACCTCCGCATCCAACTCAACGACGAATCGTGGATCTGTTGAAGGCCTACGACGACCTGATTGAAAACAATCGGCGGCGGATTCAGTTGTTGGAGCAGGCGGCGAGGCTGCTTTACAAGGAGTGGTTCGTCCATCTCCGCTTCCCCGGCCACGAACACGTCAAAATCACCAACGGCGTCCCCGAGGGTTGGGAGAGAAAGAGCATGCCCGAAATCGCCGAGTTCCGACTTGGCAAGATGCTGGATCAAAACAAGAACCGCGGCCAGCCGATGCCTTATCTCGCGAACATAAACGTCCGGTGGGGTGAGTTCGATTTAGGGAACCTTCGAGAGATGCGTTTCGAAGAGAGCGAGATCGAAACCTTCGGGTTGAGGTACGGCGATATCGTGATGTGTGAGGGGGGAGAACCAGGCCGTTGCTCAATCTGGAAGAACCAGATTCCGGGGATGATGATCCAAAAAGCAATTCATCGCATACGTCCGCTCGGACTTGTTGATTATCGCGTCCTCTACTATTCGCTCTTTCACAAGGCGCGGTCTGGCAGCCTATCAATGCTTTTCACAGGCGCGACAATCAAGCACTTGCCCAGAGAGAAATTGGCAAGAGTCCAAATCGACGTTCCACCTGCGCCGTTGATGAGACTATTCATGGAACATGTGGCACCGATGGAGAATCAGATTGATACGCTCCAGTCGGAGATCCGACTCTCATCCAAAGCACGTGACCTCCTCCTGCCTCGCCTCATGAACGGAGAAATCCCGGTATGAGTCGTTACGACGAAGACACGCTCGTTCAGCAAACGACGGCCGAGTATCTGGAATCGCAGCTCGACTGGAAAGCGGTTTATGCGTTCAATACCGAAACCTTCGGCCCGGAGAGTTTGCTCGGTCGATCGTCTGACCGTGACGTGGTGCTGACTCGCAGTCTTGGTGCGAAACTCAGGGAACTCAATCCCGGATTGCCGGATGCGGCCTATGATGACGCCGTCCGACAGGTGACCACAACAGTGACGGCTCAAACTCTGATCGCGACGAATCGAGAAAAGTACGCTCAGGTCCGTGACGGTGTCCAGGCGACGTTTCGGAATGCCAACGGTGAAGTCGTCAAACAACGACTCATGCTGATCGACTTCGAAGATCCCGACAAAAACGAATTCCTCTGCGTGCGAGAACTTTGGGTGCGAGGCGACTTGTACCGCAAGCGAGCGGACATCGTTGGGTTCGTGAACGGGATTCCGCTGTTGTTTATGGAATGCAAGGCCATGCATCGTAATCTGCAGGCGGCTTTCGAGGAGAATTTCTCGGACTACAAGGACACGGTTCCGCATCTGCTGCATCACAATGCTCTGGTGATCTTCGGCAACGGTCAGCATGCCAAAGTAGGTTCGATCACCGCAAAATGGAAACACTTTCACGACTGGAAACGCCTGCATGAAGGCGATCCTGGTGTGGTCGACAACGAAACGCTGCTGAAGGGCATCTGCGATCGTCGCAACTTTCTGGATCTGGTCGAGAACTTCATCCTGTTCGATGATTCTCGCGGTGAGACTCAAAAGATCGTCGCTCACAATCATCAGTTTCTGGGCGTCAATCAGGCCATCGAAGCGGTCAAGAATCGGAAAGCTCGTCAGGGAAAACTGGGCGTGTTCTGGCACACTCAGGGTTCCGGCAAGAGCTATTCGATCGCTATGTTCACTCGCAAAGTTCATCGGAAGCTCGGCGGCAATTTTACTTTCGTCATGCTGACCGACCGTGACGACCTGGATACTCAGCTTTACAAGACATTCGCCGGATGCGGAATTGTCGACAACGACAAAGACCCCTGCCGTCCCGGAAACGGTGATGATCTCCGAGCGATGTTGCGGCAACAAAAGTCCTACGTTTTTTCGACGATTCAAAAGTTCAACAAAGACGAGCTGTGTACCGAGCGTGATGATGTGATTGTGGTCACCGATGAGGCTCATCGGACTCAATATGGCACGCTGGCACTGAATGTTCGCAATGGCGTGCCCAACGGGAATTTCATCGGCTTCACAGGAACGCCATTGTTCAAGGACGACGAAATCACCCGCCGCGTCTTTGGCAGATATGTGTCCGTGTACGACTTCCAGCGAGCGGTGGAAGATCAGGCGACCGTGCCGCTGTACTATGATGCTCGCGGTGAAAAGCTGGGAGTTGCGATCGGCGATCTGAACGAACGGATCGCGGCGAAGCTGGCTGAGCTGGAAGATGAGTATCGCGACGATATCAACGTCCGGAAACGGCTGGAGCAGGAACTCAAACGCGACTACCACGTGATCACGGCGGAGAAGCGACTGACTCAGGTCGCTCGGGATTTCGTGCAGCATTATTCAACGGCTTGGGAATCCGGCAAGGCAATGTTTGTTTGTATCGACAAACTGACATGCGTGAAGATGCATGGGTTGATTACGAAGTTCTGGGATGAACGGATTGCGGAACTGGAGGTAACGCTCGGAAGTTTGTCGTCACAAGACGACATAACTCAACTGCGGAAGCAGATTGCGTGGATGAAAGAAACACAAGCCGTTGTAATCGTCAGCGAAGAACAGGGCGAAGTCGCCAAGTTCAAAACTTGGGATATGAACATTGAGCCGCATCGACGGTTGATGAAGGAAGGCATTGATCTTCCCGAATCCATGCGGGCGAAGCCCGAGTATCAAAACAAACAACGGCTGGATCTGGATGAAGCGTTCAAGGCCGATGAGCATCCGTTTCGAGTGGCAATCGTTTGTGCCATGTGGCTGACAGGATTCGACGTTCCCAGCCTGGCAACGCTGTACCTCGACAAACCGCTGAAGGCACACACGCTGATGCAGGCGATCGCTCGGGCGAACAGAATGGCGGAAGGAAAGAACAACGGGCTGATTGTCGATTACTGCGGCATCCTGAAGCATCTTCGGAAAGCTCTGGCCACATTCGCGGGAGCTGGAGGAACATCCGGCGGTGACGGGACTGGCGAAGGCGACGAAGAGAAGGAAGAAGATAAGGAAGTTGAACCGGCAAAGCCGGATGAAGTTCTTTTGGGGGAACTGGCTGAGTCGATTGTCATGGCCCGAAAGTTTCTGACGGATCGCGGTGGGTCCCTGGACGACGTGATGACGCTGACCGGGTTTCCTCGCAATGCCGCGATCGTGGCCTGCATGGAAGCGGCGAATGACAATGATGAGACTCGGAAACGCTTTGAGATCATCTGCCGAGAAGTCTTTTCGAAGTTCAAAGCCTGCATCACTGTTGATGGGATCAATGCGTTCCGAGCTGAACGCGATGCGATCAACTTCCTTTACAAGCTGCTGAATCGCGAAACGGAGCGAGCTGACATCAGCGGAATCATGCGGCAACTTCACAAGGTGGTTGACGAGGCCATTGAAACCACCTCAGATCAGGTTGGAGAAGCATCCGCGGTCTACGATATCAGCAAGGTGGATTTCGATCGGCTTCGGCAGGAGTTCACTCGCCACGTGGCAAAGAAGACTGCCACGATGGATCTGAAACAGGCGATCGAGAAGAAGCTCAAACGGCTGATGATGCAAAATCCGCTTGGCACGAACTTTCAACAGCACTATGAAAACATCGTGGCTGAATACAACCGAGAGAAGGACCGCGTTACGATTGAAAAATCATTTGAAGCGTTCGTGAAGTTCGCAGAAGAGCTGAACGAAGAAGATCGCCGAGCAATCCGCGAAGGGCTGGACAAAGAATCGCTCGCGATCTTCGACTTGCTGATGAAGCCAGAGATTTCAGCAGCGGAGATCAAGAGGATCAAGAAAGTGGCGGTTGAGTTACTGGCTACGCTGAAGACGGAAAAACTGAAGGTGGACCAATGGCGAGAGAAGGAAGCAACTCGCGACGCCGTTCGCCAGGCAATCAAGGATTTCCTTTGGAGCGATCAAACGGGGCTGCCAGCAGACTACGATCAGACAGAAGTCGAAGGCCGAGCTGAAGAGGTCTATCGTCATGTTTACCGAGTCTACCCGACAATTCCGTCGCCGTATTTTGAACGAGATGTGGTGGCGTAGAACTCCTCGCCCACCTCGGCGTCAACCCCGCCGTCGGCCGCTGCGACAACTGCGTTAATGAAGACCTTGCGGAAGATCTGATTCAGGGAATGCTGGCTCTTGGCCAATAGCCAATGGAGTCGCCGCCCCTTTTTTACGTCCCGATCGGCACGTTTTGCCGGTTGTATTCCCGGGAGTCTGGCAGCTTATACTTGAATAATGGCATCCTGTCGCCACAATCACCAACAGGGCTCTGCGTCGTGGCGTAACAGTTCCTATAGTGCCAACAATCGCCCTGAGCGGGCCGATGTGGATTTTCTGAGTGTTGTTCTATGTTCAAGCTGGGATACCGTTTGTGGTAACTCTCGATTCCGCAAACATCGTTATCATCGGTCATTTCAATCCCTTCCTGATTTCGCCCGAGTGGCTTTCGAAAGAGCGGATTTGGACACCGAAAGAGATACAGTTGGTCCTGGGAGGCCTGAAGGAAGCTTCGGTACGCTTTCAGGGGGATGGAGTGGAGTGGCTTCTGTCATACAATCGCATGATGATTGCTTCCGCGACGACCGACTGCGGTGCCCTGGCCACTGAGATCCTGAAGAAACTCCCTCACACACCCGTAGCCGCCACGGGAACTAATTTTATTTTTCAGGATCCTGACATGACTGCCGACCACCCGGTTTTTTCTAAACCACGGGCGTTGTTCCCGAAAGTCTGCCAGTCGCCGGATTTGTTCAAGTGGTCTGTCGTCATGCATGAAGACGATGCCAGGATCGAAGTGACTTTTATTTCCGGAGAGCAGGGCGCTTCGTTTTCTGTCAATCGCCACAGAAAGACGGAGTCCTCAGATTCAGCGTTAGTGGCTGTCTCACGTTTCGCCGATGACAGGGAATATGCGACGAATTTGGTACCACGATTTTTCGCTGAGGCGCAGTCATGAGCACCATCTCAATCAACGATATTTCCTGGTCATCATGTGGGTCTGACGATGTTTTCTCCGACGACCTGATGATTGAACGCTCTCGTTTTCTTTCGATCCTTCGACGTCACCTCGACGCGAAAGGGCTTGAACGGACAAAACTGCGTGATGTGCTGAAAGCCTACCTGCGATTTAGTCCCAAAGCCGACCAATTGATCAATGACCTGATCTCCGCATGTGTAGAAATGAAGGTGCCTGGGCGACTGGATGCGGCGATCGACATCCTGAGTCTACTCGGTGGTCAAATCCTGCGGTACGCCCGCGAATTCCTGGTGAACGACATCAGGAACTGGAATCATCTGTATCCATCAAGGGCGTATGAGCCAAACGACGACTATTGGTACATTTTGCTGCGGGCTGTCGCTCAGTCGAAAACCCCGACGAGTGACCGCATAAAATTCGTCTGGATGTGCAGGACGGCTGCGAATCGCCATATCCTTGAAGCTGTGCTCGAAGCATTGAATGATATTGGGAGTGATGAAGCGTACGCCGAAATTGAGACATTCATGGGGCACCCGGAACCGTTTATTGCTGAACTTGCGTCTGAACTTGTTTCGAATCGGTAGCCGGAACTCCGACTGTGCCAGTGACACTCAACGCAAAGACTGGACAGATAGACCTGCCCGTTTACCTTCGTAAGCTGGACAAGCGCAGCCATTGGGGACATTCTGAAGATCCACGCGATTCGCGTACAGAAACGGCCGTTGCGGAGATTTTCCAACCGAGTGAGATGGCATTTAGCCTTTTCAAAGCAGCGAATGATGATGATCTGTATCGGATTGTGGTGGGGTTGAATTCTCTCCGAGCATCCCTTTCTCAACAGATCGATTTTGTCGCTTTCACGGAATCTGAAATTGCCTCCGCCGGAATTCGGCTATCTGAGACGCCCGGCGAAACAACCTGCCACTCAGCAAATCGCCTCCATGTGGACGGTTCCGCAACGCGAGACAGTTCCCTTCGCCAGCTTTGTCAGGATGTGTTTGCCACGAACCGGCAGGCGTTTAGAGTCACAAAATCTGAAGCGTCAGAGATTGCAGCACACATGCAGGCTTTCGGTTGCGAAGCAGTTGTTCCTGATTCTGCCTGTCAATGTGTCGATCCACAGCATCTTTGAACACTGATCGCTGAACATGCTCGCGCTGTTGCTAGATTGGCCGATGGCCGGTTTCAGCTTGCTGCGGGTGTCGGAAAATTCTGAGGCCGAATGAGGAAGCTTCATGCCGCTGGAATGCCCCTGCATGATATCCGGAACGAGAAAGCAGTAAGAACCAATTGGCCCAACTGCCAGCCTTCTGTTCCAGGCCGTTCATTTTGAACCCCGGTCGTGCCGAATCGAGATCCGAGCTTCCGTTGTTACAGCTTCAGAAAGATCCGCTGTCGATAGAGCCACAACAGGAACAGCCAGTAAAGCAGAAAGACGGTCGAGGGCAAGGTGATCGGTCCGTACCATTGTGGATCGAGTGCCTTTGGGCCGAAGACGTTTTCGATCATGCCCGCGAGATGCACTTTCACGATGCTTTCTCGCATCCAGCCGGAAATTGTCTGCCCCATCATGTAAATCAGGATGGAGTTCATGCCGACAACAACCAAAGGGAACGCCAGCAGTTTCAGAGGAAGGATATCAAACAGAAAATAGAACAACGCCAGCATGCCGATGACATAGCCGCCGCTGAACAGAACCCAGCTCGGCGTCCAGATCCGCTTGACGATCGGACACACATATTCGTGAGTGGCAATGCCCAGACCGAAGCAGATGGCCGCTCCGGTGAGCAACATCCCCAGCTTCGACCACTTCGACAAATCAATTCGTATGAGAATCTGACCGCAGAGAATTCCCAGCAGAGTTGTGCCGATCGATGGGATGAAGTTCAGAGTTGTGTAGCCCCCGCTGTTGGGCTTGTAAGGTTCTGTATTCAGAAAGAACCACTGACGATACCACGCTGGTTTCTCCGCAACTTTCGCTTCGTCAACAGGGGCTGCGTTCGCGTCGGCATTCTCTTCGGCCGCGGGTGTTTCGGTGGCCGCGGGTGTTTCGGTGGATGGCGTCCCTGGTTCAGCCTCTGAAGCCCCAGCGTTCTGCTCATCGGCTTCCGCTGCTGGCTCCTCAAGAGAACGAAGACGTGGCAGTAACCAGCTATCGAAATAGTAGGCGGCATTCGCGTTCTTGGACCAGGCGGCAAACTTTCCGTCAAAGATCTCGCCATTCTCCTGACTTGCACTGACGGCCGCATAGTCGTAATTCGCGGCGGGTGGATTCATAGAGAACCAGCCCCAATAGCCAGTCAGGATCACAAACAACGCGGCCAGTTGATACTGGGCTCGCCAGTGATGCATCACCCACGCAAAGAAGTATCCAAGGCCGATCTGGCATAACACATTTGGGAAGATCCAAAGAGTCTTCTCGTGCCCCATCGACGACAAAAAAACTCCCAACAGAACCAGCGCGACCGAACGCAGGATGGCATGCAGAGTCCGCCCGAACAGTCCTTGTCCGCTGGATTCTCTGCGCAGGCTGGAGAACGGCATAGCCGCACCGACCATGAACATGAAGGAGGGTTGAATCAGGTCCCAGAATGAGATGCTGTATCGATCGATCACACTCAGCCACCTGGGATGATCGAAATGGTCTCCGATGGCGTGCCATTTGTCCCAGTTGTGAACCTCCCAGACCGGTGATGATCTGTCGATCTTTGAAAAGGCCAGGATTCCAAATCCTCCGGCCGCCAGCATCATCATGATGAAGCCGCGAAAAGCATCCAGTGACACGAGTCGTTCGGTCGTGGCCGTCGCGCGAGAACTGGATCTGCGTCGAATACGTGACTCCCGCTCTTCGCTCGTTTTTTTTTCGCTGCTGACGTCTGCCATGGAGTTGACCGTGGAGGCCGACGGCGAATTCCGGTTCAGTGGTGCCTCCAGAGTAAACACCGGTTCGTTGCTCTTGCCTCCCGTGGAAGGCGGTGCAGCTGGGGGGTTTTGAGGCGAAACGGGCTTTGCTGGAACTGGTTTACCGGCCACAACTTAACTCCTAAGAATCCTGATTCGGGCCATCAGAGTGTACGCGGACCATGCAGAACACGCCAGAATGGTATTCACTTGTGCGAAATTCGGGGGTGGTTTAGGGCAGTGGAATGACGGGGAAGACTGAAAGGTGTACGCTTAGCAGCTTTTCCTCAATACAGTTTACCTTTTGTAGAACGTCAGCGGGCGTTAAAGGACAGCAGACATGGGAATTCCGAAAGTGGCGATTGTGGGTCGCCCCAACGTCGGAAAAAGCTCGTTGCTGAACTGGCTGGCCGACCGATTGATCTCCGTTGTTGACCCGACCGCCGGAGTAACTCGCGATCGTGTCACCTGGATCATGCACGAACGAGATCGCTACTTCGAACTGATGGATACCGGCGGGATCGGCATCGTTGACAGCGATGATCTGTCAGAGGATATCGAACGTCAGATCCAGACAGGGCTCGATGAATGCGACGTCATGTTATTCGTGGTCGATGCCAAAGCTGGCGTCACACCGCTTGATGAACAGGTTGCTCATCGCCTTCGACGCATGAGCAAACCGTCAATGCTCGTCGTTAACAAGTGCGACTCACCGAAGCTGGATCTCGAAGCGGCCACGTTCCTGACTTTGGCCAACGTGCCCTACGTAACGACCAGCGTAAAAGCCAATCGTAATCGCGACTTGCTGATCGACGCGATTGTTGATCTGCTTCCGGAAGCTCGCGAAACCGAAAACGCGGAAGGTGACTACCTGCTGCAGCCATCGGACATGCGTCTGGCCGTGGTCGGTCGCCGCAACGTCGGCAAGAGCACGTTCATTAACCAACTCGCCCAGAGCGAACGAGTCATCGTCAGCAACATCCCGGGGACAACTCGCGACAGCATCGACATTCGCTTCGAAGTCGACGGCAAGTCGTTCATCGCGATTGACACCCCCGGTGTGCGTAAGAAAAAGAGTCTCGCCAACGACATCGAATTCTACGGTCTGGTGCGTGCTCAGCGCAGTATTCGCCGTGCGGATCTGGTGCTGATGTTTTTTGATGCGACGCAGACGATCTCCAAGGTCGACAAGCAACTGGTCGAAGAGATCAACGAGCATTACAAGCCGTGCATCTTTGTGATCAACAAATGGGACGCGGCTCTGGATGAGGAAATGACGACAGAGAAGTGGGTGAAGTATCTTCTGGATACGTTCAGTTCCATGCGTCACGTACCCATCGCCATTATTACCGCAAAAGACGGGCGCAATATTCGCAAGCTCGTGAACCTCGCACAGTCGGTTTACAAGCAGGCGAATCTTCGCATGAGCACTTCTCGACTGAATAAAGCTGTACAGAGAGCGATCGAAAAGAATCCGCCCCCGATCCGGAAGAATCGTCGTCCGAAGATTTACTTCGCATCACAGATTGCAGGTTCTCCTCCCACGATCGTGCTGAAGTGCAACGAGTCTTCTCTGCTGGACGAATCGTGGAAGCGATACCTGTTAGGCTATCTGCGAGAGGTGACTCCGTTTCAGGAAGTCCCTATCCGGCTGGTTCTGCGAGGCCGAAACGAGAGCGATCCGGATCTGCTGAGCGGTGACACGCCTCTGCCTCCGGAGATGATATCTGACTCGGAAGTTATTGACGAGATCGATGATGAACCGGAACTCAGCGAACTGACGGATGAGCAGCTTCGCGGAGATGACGATGCCGAATTCGATGAGTCGTGGGATGAATCTGATGTCTACGCGGACGACATTTTGTCTCTGGAAGACGATGATCCCGATGCACCTGCTCCTAATTTTGTGGATGATAAAGAGCTTTAGCCTGTCGAGGGGTGTTCTGATGAAAAGTGTACGCTGGTTTGTGCTGGCCATCGCGGCCCTTGTCACTGGTGGATCAAGCGGCTTCGCCGATGTGCGGCTGCCTGAAGTGATCAGCGACAATATGGTGTTGCAGAAGGATATTCCTCTTCCGATCTGGGGCTGGGCGGCCGCAGGTGAAGACGTCACCGTAACGCTTGGTGAATCAACAGCGACAACAAAGGCTGACGGCAGCGGCAAATGGAAAGTCACTCTGCCAGCGATCAAAACAGCAGGTGGGCCTCACGAAATGATCGTGAAGGGCAAGAACGAAATCAAAGTCGCCAACATTCTTGTGGGCGAAGTCTGGGCCGGATCAGGCCAGTCGAATATGCAATGGAGCGTTTCTGCGTCGATGAACGCGGGGCAGGAAATTGCCAATGCAAAGTTCCCTAAAATTCGCTTGTTCATGATTCCGCTGGTCCCGTCGGGAACACCGGCCGAGCATGTCGCGGCACGGTGGGTGGAATGTTCTCCTGAAACCGTTGGCGGTTCGTCTGCCGTGCTGTATTTCTTCGGTCGCGAAATTCATCAGAAACTCGATGTTCCGGTGGGCTTGATTACGACAGCCTGGGGTGGGACTCGCATTCAGCCGTGGATTCCTCCTCAGGGATATACGGCCGTGCCGGAGCTGGAAGCAGAAAAGAACGAATGGCTCGGAATGCTCAAAGGCTATTCCGATGCCCTCGTGGCCTATGCTGAAAGCGTCAAAGCGTTTTCAGCAGCCGTGGCTGTTGCAAAGCCTGGAGATCCGTTGCCGGCAACTCCGGGAAGTCTGCCATCTCATCCTTTGAACAGCAATTACAATCACACTGGGCTCTACAACGGGATGATCTATCCGATTGTGCCCTTCGGCATTCGTGGTTTTCTGTGGTATCAGGGAGAGTCAAACAACGGCCAGGGGATGCAATACTTTCAATTGAAGAAAGGGCTCATCGAAGGATGGCGTTCCGTCTGGAATCAGGAAGGCAATCGCGATTTCGCATTCCTGTTTGCTCAACTTGCGCCTTACAACTACGGCGGTGATCCAACTCGCCTGGCGGGTATCTGGGAAGCTCAAACGGCAACGCTTTCGGTCAAGAATACCGGCATGGCTGTGCTCACAGATATCACAACCATCAACGACATTCATCCGCCAAACAAGCAGGAAGTAGGCCGTCGCCTTTCGCTGTGGGCGTTCGCTCATACTTACGGTCAGCCCGATGTTGTGTACTCGGGACCGCTCTATAAGTCACTTAGCATTGAAGGCATCAAGGCCGTCGTAAGCTTTGAGCATGCTGCTGGGCTGAAGTCTCGAGATGGCCAGGACTTGTCGTGGTTCTCTGTCGCCGGGGACGACAAGAAGTTCGTCAAAGCAACAGCGAAGATTGAAGGTGATACGATCGTCGTCACCGCAGAAGGCGTAGCAAAGCCCGTCGCAGTTCGCTTCGGCTGGAATCACATCGCCGAACCCAATCTCAGCAACGGGGCAGGTTTGCCGGCTTCTCCGTTTCGCACGGACAATTGGACTGATGCGGAGAATGCAGCTCCTTAACAGGGCAGTATCGGGGTGTCCTCGCAAATGCAGGCTGGCTTGCACGCCACAAGTTCCAGCCTGAAGCGTATGACTTCAACGGACCGCTGACAGAGCACTGGGGTCCTTGTTGATTCGCGGCTGGACAAGCAACGGCGCTGACTCACCCTGGATTCTATGGCATGTGGTAAGTCATGGCGCAGGCTCCACTGTGCCGCTAAACGCAACTTGCATGTTTGCTCATGAGTGCCTTGAGAAGTTCTCTGCCTTGCCTTGTACCCGGCTGTTTTGCGGCGAATTCAATAAATCCCGGTTGACGCCGTTTTGTTCCTGGATACCCTTCCGTCTGCAGTCATCTCGATGGCGCGGGAATAAGTCTGATTGAACACAGTGATTGTCAGTCAAAGAATACGACTGACAACGGCAAGGATGGAATCGTGGCGACGACGGATTGGAAGACGATTCAGCAGGTGTCACTATTGTCTCCGGGGAATGCAGCGGGCACGCTGATGCAGCTTAGTGGAAAGCTGCTTTCGGACGGCGTGAAGGCTGCGAATTTTGAAACGTTCATGCGGTCGGCATTGTCGGAGATCGCGACAGAACTTTCTGTGCAGTGGATTGCTCTGGTGCAGCGAATCCCCGGTCCGAGCTGGGCGACGGTGATTGAGCATGGGCAGCAGGCCCTTGCCACGCGGCCAGTCGCGTTATGGGATAATGCGTTGGAGAGAGATGCGGCCGGCGTTTCGAAGACGGATCAGGGTCGGATCGTCGCCGCGTTCCCACTGACATCGGGAACTCCGTTCGGTCATCTTTTGGTGACCGTAGGAAGACACGCAGATGCGGATCTCGCCGAGTCCGGTCTGCTAATCGCGCGGACGTTGTCCATGGCGCTGACATTGGTGGATCGCGAGCTGCAGAATCGTCGGCAGGTGGAGCGACTTCGTTCGACTCTGAACATTGCATCAAAGTTGTCGATGGCTGAGGACGCTGCGCCGTTGCTGGAACAGATTGCTCATGAAGCCACGAGGTTACTCAACTGTGATCGCAGCAGCATCTTCCTGTGGGATAAGGAACGCAATGAAGTGGAAGCACGGCCCGCGCTGGGAGTTAAGGGGGCTTCTTTGCGGCTGCCTTTTGGAGAAGGAATTGTCGGCGAAACGCTGAAGACCGGCCAGGCCATTTGTGTTGACGACGCGTACGACGATCCAAGATTCAATCAGGAGGTCGATCGGAAAAGCGGCTATCGAACTCGTAATCTGATCTGCGTGCCCCTGCGTGATGCCAGCAATAACGTTGTGGGAGCCTTTGAAGGAATCAATCACAACGAGAATCGACCATTCACTCAGGATGATGTGGAATGCCTGACGCAGTTGGGAACTCAGGCGGCGGTGGCCCTGAGGAATCTTCAGGAACGCAATCTGCTTCATCGCAGCAACAGTCAACTCGCAGAGCAGGTCACTAAGGGAGTTTCGATCATTGGCGACAGCATGGCCATCACGGCTCTGCGAGATACTGTGCGACGTCTGGCGAATACAGATTTGCCTGTGCTGGTGCTTGGTGAAAGCGGTACTGGCAAGGAGGTCGTTGCTCAGTCCTTACACTATGCGGGGAATCGCTCCAACTGCCCGTTCGTGGCCGTAAACTGCGCCGCATTAACAGAATCGCTGCTGGAAAGTGAGTTGTTCGGGCATGAACGGGGTGCGTTCACGGATGCTCGTGATATGCGTCAGGGCAAGTTTGAATTGGCCGACGGCGGGACTCTCTTTCTTGACGAAATTGGTGACATGAGTCCTGGTGGTCAGGCCAAGCTGTTGCGAGTTCTGGAGCAGAAAGTGATTACTCGCGTAGGTGGTTCGCAGTCGATCCCAATCAATGTGCGAATCGTGGCGGCCACGAATGCGAATCTTAGTGAAGCTGTACGAGCGAAGCGGTTTCGCGAAGACCTGTATTATCGCCTTGGTGTCGTCAGTCTCGATCTGCCCGCGTTGCGAGAGCGACCTGAGGACATTCTGCCTCTGGCCGAATTCTTTCTGCGGCGATTTGCGACTCAGGCTCGCCGCCCCAATTTGCAGTTATCGTCGGAAGCTCGCCGCAGGCTGCAGTCTCATACCTGGCCCGGCAATGTACGCGAACTGCGCAATCTGATGGAGCGGATCGCGTTTCTGGCCCCGGGCGATCGAGTTGAAGCGGAAGATCTGGCGTTCATCCTGAACCCTGATGCGGATGGTTCGCGTTTGCCGTCGCTGGAATTGGGTCTGGATGAGGCGACCCGAGAATTCCAGCGGGACTTTATTCGTCGAAGTATTCGCCAGGTGAATGACAATATGACGGACGCGGCTCGCCTGTTGGGCCTCCATCGTTCGAATCTTTACCGTAAAATGAAGCAGTTAGAGATGAAGGAAGTTGGCGGAGGTATCTGATGGAGAAGATAAATCTTCAGGATTTGACTCTGCGTTGAGTGCCATTGTCAGCATCGAGTATGGCTCAAGCCAGCAATCTCTAACTATGCCTGTAGAACTTCCGGAACGCATCGGGACCTTGCGTTCGGTCTTTTGAGAATTCTTTTGAGGCAGGCAGGTTGATTTGCGATGGTCGCCGGAGGGTAAGGGCAAAATGCGTCAAGCGGGCATCTGCGGAAATTCAGTTGGGTGGCTTTTCCCGCAGACTCGAGAGGGAATACTTAAATCAGGATTGTCCTCTTTTCCAAAAGCTTGAAAACCTCTACAAATGGCGGGTCAAGGCTCAGTAAATCCCTGAGCCAACGAAAATTCAACAGAGTGAAGTACTGACCTACTTCCGGATTCCTTTAACGCATCGAACACTCGGAATCGTAATGAGCGGAGCAGACCGATATCAGGGATCAGCGACAGGGTCCGCTGTGGACAACGATCAGGTTCGTTGTCTCCTCGCCGACTCCGCTCCCATGATCGTGCCGATTGATTCTTCGCCCGGGGTTCCTCAGTTTCAGCCTGCGATTGGATTGGCTGGTGCACATCGGCAGACGCTTTGGGGAACATTGTTTCCTTCACGAGTAAAGTTGTACGGGACCACCGAACGCCGACTTCGACTGAATGATGGAGACCTTGTTGTCATGCACGACAACAGCCCAGTCGGCTGGCAAAGAGGTGACCATACCGTGCTGCTGATGCACGGACTTTGCGGGTCCCATCAGAGCGGCTACATGGTTCGACTGACCAGCCATCTCATGTCGCAGGGGATTCGCGTTTTTCGACTGGATCATCGAGGCTGTGGTGCAGGAGCTCTGTTGGCCAGGAATCCGTATCATGCCGGGCGAACTGAAGACGTTGCATCGGCTGTGCAGATGCTGGAGCGGTTGTGCCCGGGATCACCGGTCTCCATTGCCGGCTTTTCACTCAGCGGTAACCTGCTGTTGCGATATCTCGGCGAGAATCCGGACGAGCTGCCTCTTTGTTTGTTTCGAGCTGTCGCTGTATGTCCCCCGATCGACCTGCATCGATGTGCAGCGCGTTTAAGCGCGACGTCCATGGGCCAGCGATATGATTGGTATTTTACGCGACTGCTGATCAGTCAGATTGCCAACAGTCCGCTTTGGAAAGATCATCTTCCTCTGGCGATGGTGCGGCAGCTTCCCCGTCGACTTTATGATTTCGATGAACTCTACACAGCTCCCGCGTCGGGTTTTGAATCTGCGGATGACTATTACAATCAGGCCTCGTCAGCTCGAGTGATTGACCAGATTCGAGTTCACACGACCATTCTGGCGGCAGAAGATGACCCCGTGGTTTGTTCAAAGCCGTTCCTCGATTTAAACCTGCCCACTAACGTCAGCCTCTGTCTGACAAAGCATGGCGGTCATCTCGGATTCATTGGCCGCAGTGGTGTTGATCCGGATCGACGCTGGATGGACTGGCGATTGATTGACTGGCTGCTGACATAAGAGTTTTTCCGGTGATATCTTTTTCCTGAGTTTCGATACGCACGGATGCGATCTCCTTCAGAAAAACTCCTGAATTTGCTCACATCCAGCGGCCTCTGTCATCGTGCCGAACTGGATTTGTGTGAGCCTCTGGTCCGACGACTGAGTCAGGACCTGCCGGACTTTGATTCCGTATGGCTGGACGCGCTCGTTGAACGCAAGTTGCTGACACCGTGGCAGGCAGATCAGATTCTGGCCGATGATGTCGAGAAAATTGTCGTTGGTCGTTACTTATGCAAGGAACCGCTCGGAATAGCCACCTTTCTGGCCAGCGATTCACGGCATAAGTCGCAAGTTATTCTGCGTTCCTTGAAGTCTCATGATTCGCGGACAGGGCCATGGTCGGAGTCACGAACGGCTGATCTGCTGACGTCCATTGATCGCTGTCGAAGTTCGGCTCCCGCTGGACTTGCACTACCGACAGAATTGATTGTTCAGAATCCTTCAGATTCTGCTAATGCCACTGGTTCTGAATCCGCCAGTGCTGTGTTTCTGGTTTCGCCTTATATTCGCGGTTGGTCGATGGAGGAGTTGCTGATTCGCGGTGGCCGCCTTCCGTGGCCTGTTGTAGCCGAGATTGGTCGTGAACTTCTGACGGTGTTGGCGTGGCTTGAGTCAGTGCGGCTGCTGCATGGTGACCTGGTCGCTCGCAATGTCCGAATGGATCCGACAGGCCGAATTCATCTGGTCGATCCATTTGTTCGCCGGTTTCTCCAGCCGCAATTTGCTCTTTCCGATCGTTTAACATTGCGCGATTGCGATGGTGTTGCTCCGGAGCAAGTTGGCACCGGCCGGCTTGCCGATGCACGCAGCGAACTGTACGCATTGGGATGTCTGTTGTGGCATCTGCTCACCAGTCGACCCGTGGTTCTTTCGGCCGATCCGGTAACTCGGGTCATGAAGCAGAAGGATCATGACATCATTGATGTGCGAGGTCCGGTGCCGGATTGTCCTGAATGGATGTCGCGAATCATTGTGTCGCTGACTCGCCGTTCGCCGGAGTTGCGTCCTGCGGGAGCAGTCGAGGTTCTGAAGGCGTGGCGATCGCATTCCGGTGGCGGCCTGCGTCAGTGCCGCGCGATTGCTCGTTCGATGCCAGATCACTCGCTGCGATCGAGAACCCGTCCCGTTGTTCGCCGTCGGACGCGATCAGGCTCCTGGCGCTGGCCTGTCACGGCATCGGCCGTGCTCGGAGTTCTTGTTTTTCTCACCGCGCGATCGGGAGTGCTTCCCAAAACTCTCCGCCTCGGACTGCGGCCAGAGACCTCCGTCGTTAGCATGGAAACAGCAAAACGGCCTTCAGGGCAGGGCGAAGCTGTCATGCCTGAGGCTGGTCCATCGATGCTGCCAAAGGTCGATGCGGAAGGTGTGATTCGGCTGGAGTCGGGAAAGCAATATCTGGCGGCTCCTTGTCAGTTTCCAGGGACGCTCCGAATTCTGTGTGAGCAGTCGCCGGTGGCTGAGATTATTGTGCCGGAGAATGCTCGCTGGCAATTGCGAGCCCGCTCGGTGGAACTTCGCGGCGTGAGTGTGAGTCGGCAGGCTGACTCGGTAGAGGCATTGACCTCGCGTCCCGACCAGAAAAGGTTTCGTCAGCTCCTGGAGATTCAATCTGCGTCATTGACCATTGAAGGTTGCATCATTCAGTCGCCTGCCCAGTCTGATGACTTTGAAGGCCTTGCGTGGCTGAAGCTGGCCGAGGCTGAAGGTGTTGTGCTTGTGCGAAACTCAGTGTTCGCCGGCGGCGGTTATGGATTGTCGATGAATCATCCACCGCGACGATTTGAACTGCAGAATGTTCTGCTGGCGAATCGAGGCAGCGGCGTTTTGTGTGAGTTCCAGCAGGGTGATTCCACAAGCTGGAGTGTCACGGCCCGAAATGTCACTCAGCGATTTGGCTACAGTTTGCTGGATGCGATGGTTCACGATAACGGGATCCGCAGTCTCGAACTCAACCTGGCTTCCTCTGAATCTGTTTACTCCCCACAGATGGCGATTCTGCGGTTGCGAATTCCGGATGCGTGGAGTCCTGACGCGATCCGTGTTCAGCTTCAGGCCGGCGAGTCCGGAAATCCGGCCATTGTACCACCGACGGTGACCCCGGTTGTGTATATCGATCCTCGGTTGCGTCAGCCTGTGAGTCTTCCGGATTCACAGCTCACGGATAACAGCGTGTTGCTGGCGGAGTTGGTTTTCGATGAGCAGAGTGCGTCGAACGACGATGCGAACAACGTTGCTTCGGAATGGTCATCTTCGGCGTTACTGGATTTTGAAGGCCCCAAGATGACGCTCGTCATGCCCGGGATCGATGTGGGGCAGCTTCCTCAACGGTGATAAGTGAGGGCTGCGAATTCGGGATCATGTTTCATTTCTGAAGATGCCCTTGCAGAGCCTTCAGGTCATCAGTGCCGATCAGATCGACGCCGGCATTTCGCAGTTCAGTCCAGAGCGTTGAGTTTTCAGGCGTCGCCCAAAAGCGGAGTCGCCGACCTTGATCGTGGCACTTCCTGACAATTGCTGCCAGCTTTTCGCGTTCGGCTGCTGGCATCTCGCCCTTACCGCGATACTTAAAATGATGACCCCAGTTGTCGCTGATGAGCGGGACAAGAGACGCTGTCGATGTTGATTCCAGATCACCGAGTCGTCCATCGATGGCGCCATAACGCGGATTGGATTTCTCGATTTCTGCTCGAGGTCGATCACCACTGATAATGACCGTGACGGCTTTCTCCCGGAGTTGTCCATCGAGATGGCTTGAGACAACGTCGTCGTAGGATTTCAGCAAAGCCTCCAGAAGAGCGTAGGCCTCCACGCCTTTGGTTTTGATGTCAACAAGCAGAATGATCGGCTTGCCATCGCTGTAAATACTGCCGCCGTTTCGTTTGGCGATGTTTCGCAGAGGCATCAGGTAAAGACCTTCCAGAGTTTTGTCTTTTGACAACTCCAGAAATGTATGAGCCACCAACAACTGGCCCTCAACTGGAAAGACATCCGCTTCGATGCTCGTAAAGCCATGATCAAGTGCATCCAGCAACGGGCGTTGATGCAGATAGTCGTTATGGGCATGAGCGTTTTCAAGCGGCGCCGGCGTGTTCGAGAGGCCTCTTGCTTCGTCAGCGAAGAGAGTTCGAGAACCGATGGACGAACACAAATTCACGGCAAGCAGTAAGACAATGGCTGTCAGGAGAGGTTTCATTTTCATTGAGTCAGGTCTTTTGTTCAGATTCAATACCGCCTCAGGCTCAGGGTGGTTGGGCTCTGCTGTTTTTACGGGGGCCATCAGGCTCACGGAACGGCTGCTGTTGTTGTTCTGCAACATTTCTGGAAAGTTCATACCTGACTCAGAGGCGGCAGTTGGTCCCAGAGCTTATTCGAAAGGCTTGATCGCATTCAGGATTGGCCGTTGCGTCGGGTTCACGGTCGCTCGTAGAAAAGCCCTGCATCCATTGTCGCTCACACGAATGTTGGTTCCGGGAATCAGAAAGCCAACCCGGCCGTGCTCAACAAATGCAGAATGAACTACAGGACCGGAGACGATTGTCGTGAACTTGTTTTTCTGGAAACGTCCGCAGCAGCCAAATGCACAGGGGTTTCGCATTCAACTGGAAAGTGTAACGCGGGAATTGCGATTACAACTGAGTGATGTTCCGGATGGCGGACTTCAGGCAGACCTGCTCCGTGACCTGAATGCACTGGAAACATCCTATTTGGGTGATTTGAGAGAACTGCAGCGCAAAGCAAATTGAACAGGCTGCGATGAAGCAGGTCGAGTCTGATTTTACACGGCAGAAACAACAGAGCCCGAAAGCATAAAACCGGATGACCGATAAAACTCAGTCAGCCGGTTTCAGGTTTTTGAACTTTTGTTCTGCTGCATGATCAGGGGCCTTCTGAACAGTAAGGAATCAAACCATTCGACCACTGAACCATCATGGCTCAGGCTTTGGTCGACTTATCGAGACAGCGGGGAGTCACGAAGACTTAGCGAACTGTCGTGGCGATATGGTTTGGATCCACAATATTGTCCAGAGAGGAACTTCGTGCGGCGGAAGGATTCTGAGGTCGACAGGTTCCAGAGGCTTTGGCCATGTCTTTCAGAGTCTGGCTGCGAGCAACACGGACCGCTTCGATCAGAACTTCATCACCATTCACAACTCCATCCCGGTCATTGACTTCGAGGTCTGGTGTGACACCTTCGCCAGCCATTTTGCGTCCGTTCGGGGAGTAGAACAGAGCTGTTGTCAATCGCAGGTCACCACCCATGGCACTCAGTGGGAAGTGTGTCTGAACAGAACCTTTCCCGTAAGACTTCGTTCCGACCACAACTCCGCGTTTGTTGTCCTGAACAGCAGCGGCGAAGATTTCACTGGCCGAAGCACTGTCACCGTCAACCAAGACAACCAGTGGCACACTCCATGTTTTGGCATAGGTTGCCTGTTCCACCATGTTGTCACCACTCAGTCGTCCTCGGGTTGTCACGATTGTTCCGCAGGCCAGAAAACGGTCGCTGATTTCCACACAGGTTGTCAGCAACCCACCAGGATTTCCTCGCAGGTCGATGATCAGAGACTTCATTCCACTGCTGTGCAGATTGTTCAGAGCCTGGTCAAGTTCAGCAGTAGAACTCTGAGAGAATCGGCTGAGGCTCAGGTAGCCAACATCGGTGCCATTCAGGATCTTCGTGTCATTCACTGTCCAGACTCGCACTTTGCGACGAGTCAGCACAAAGTCACGTTCACCCTTTCCTTCCCGATAGATCCGGATCTTCATCTGGCTGCCACTCGTTCCCTTCATCAGGTCAACACTCGTCGCCATCTTCATTCCCGTGATTTCCCGGTTGTTGATACTCAGGATGATGTCGCCTGTCTGTAGACCAGCTTCGGCGGCTGGACCACCTCGCAGCGGCTTCACAACAATCAGACCATCAGCATGCTCCTTAACTTCAACACCCACACCCACGATCTCTTCTTCCAGAGCGGCACTCTGCATCCCGGACAATTCTGCACCATTTCGTGAAGCAGGATCGGCAGGTTCCAGACCGGAGAACTTATCAAGAGTATCAATACTGGCATTTGCAAACTCAAAACCAACAACGCCTGGGGTCAAACCCTTGACTGACGAAGCCTGACTCATCACGGTCTTCATTACACTTGATGCGTCTGTGTAGCTTCGAACCTGATCAGCACTGGCCAATCGAGCCAGAGTGTTTCGGAAGCCGTCCATCTGGAAGGAATCCGTTGAGAGACCAAGACCATTCACAAAGGCAGGATTATCCAGAGCAATCGTCAGGTTTCGCAGAGCACGTCGAACTCGCACGTCGTAGCTGGTAGGCTCCAGTGATCGTTCGTCAATCTTCTGAGAGACTTCGGCGAACAACGACAGAGCCTGATTGTTTGACATCGCACGGATGGCTCGCACTGTCACCGGGTTCTGATATCGAATCGTCAATAGTTCGTCGATCTTTGAAGCTTCATCATCCAAACGGCTTTCTGGCAGTGGAGCAGGAACGAAGGGGTCACGTTCATCAAGTGGGCTGTAGCGATCGTTGTTTGTTCGTCGAGCAGGTAACCGCTCAAATCTCTGGTCAATGTCGGCTTCTGATCGTGGATCGTAGGTGCGATCGTAGTTGGTTTCGCGACGGAAGTCGTCCGTCGGGTAACCGTCTTCCGACATCGGACGATCCGTGCTTCGCGAATCGAATCGATCCACTGGCATGATGCTGTAGTCGTTGTCGAGTGGAACTCGGTATCGCACCTGTTCGCCGTCGCGAGATCGAAAGTCACGGCCTTCGCGATTGATGCGACGAAAAGGATCTGATGGAGTCACATTCGAAATGCGACGGCTTGAGAATTCTGAAAGACTCGCAGGAAGTTCAGGGAAGTCTTCTGAGCTGGCCACCGGGCGAACTGATCGCAGGCGGCTTGAGTAATTGTCTTCGTCAGGAAACTGGCCGAAGACTGAAGAAGTGGTCGCCATCGTCAGGATAGCCAGAGTCATCGTGATTTGTTTTGAAGCGTTCATGTTTCTATTCTCCTTGATTGAATCCGTTCGATTGTTTGTCAGCACTGATGAATGATGTGAAGGTTGAGTGGAAAGTGCGTTGGTTGAAGATTCTGAGGCGTCGGATCAGGCCACATGCGGGTATTGATCTGAGACAGCTCGCAAAGCAACACTGAAGGAGGCCGGGATGACGGGAGCTGGAGTTTCGTCAGCCACCAGTTCGCCACGCATCACGCGGACATTCGCGGGAGCTTCGATTCCGATCTTCACGGTCCCTTTCCCTGTCTTAATCACTTTGATAACAATGTCTTCGCCGATTCGGATGATTTCTGCCGGTTTTCGTGTCAGTACTAACATGGCTCACTACCTCCTGTGTTTCTTAATCTTCCAAAGTTCCAGTTCTGTCGACTTCGATCAGAATCTGTTGTTGTCATGTTGAATTTGATAATGCGAGAACTGTGCCAATTGTGATTCAGATTGTTTTCAGGCGAGTTTGTTTTACTTAAACACCTACAATGTAATACTTTACGTCACATTTTCACTGTGGCATTATTTGCCGATTAGCGAGCTTTGGAAAACTTTCACTGGCAAGCCTTTCAAATCACTGTTTTTCAGGCCTCCGGCGAATTGTCATTTTGACAAAGCGCGTCGCCAAACGGAGTTTCTCTTTAAGTTCAGATCACGATCTGCCGACGCTGCGACTCAGAACCCTGATGCGAATGACAGCCAGTCGGTAAACGGGGGTTTGATTAGCCACAGTGTTTGGGCTCACCGGGGGAGTTGGGCTGACCGGCAGAATCGCGTTGAAGTAGACTTGCGTCATTGCGGATATCGAGTCGTTTTTTTCTTCCTGCAGGCAGATGTCGTGACTTTCGAAATCACTGATGAGCGTCAAACGTTCTGCTGGCTGCGGATGAGATTAGAGCCGAGATACCGCGTCGTCACTGAGCCTGATACGAGTTATTACTCCGAGCACAAATTCTGCTATCGCGTGTACGACGGTGAGAATCTCCTGCGGGAGTTTCGTGGAGACTTCCGCACTCTGGTCCCACAAACTCTGTTGTTGGCCGCTCGCGATTTGGTGCGGCAGTTGGAGGCTCCGGGTTCTGTCGCTGATGGGGTTGTCGAATCGCGGGCTTTTGATGGGGCGAGTTCCCAACCGGAGAGGCGACTCATTGCGAGCCGACTGGTTCCTTTGCGGCAGCCAGCCACCTATTTCAGTTCCGGCCGAGCAGCCTTTACGTGGATGATTCGAGATGCGATTCGCCCGAAGCGAGTCTGGTTACCGACTTTCGTCTGCTGGTCCCTGATCCAGGCCATGCAGCAACGATTTCCTCAGACGCCGTTAATCTTTTATTCGGTCGACAGAAAGCTGCGTTGTCAGTGGCCAAAGAACACAGAGCCCGGGGATGCTCTGGTCTATATTCACTACTTCGGCCACAAGAGCGAAGAGCCCGATGTTTCTGCAGGATTTGTCCTATTGGAGGACATCTCTCATCAGTTGATTCCTCGATCAGGCGCGGATGGATCATGGAGATTTGGAAGTCTTCGCAAGACGTTTCGCATCGCTGATGGAGGCGTCGTGCATGGACTGCATTCGCCGGCGTATGAACAGGACGACGGGCTTTCGACGTGGCTCCGAGGATGCTCACGGGACTGGCGTGACCTCCGCGAAGCGGAAAACATGATGGATCGCGGCTGGCGTGTTTCAGATATGTCCAGTCAGTCACTGGCTCAGATGTTGTCCAGTGATCCCGTAAAGATGGCTGAACAGCGATGTTCGAATCAGCGTTTTCTACAGGCTCATCTTGCTGTCGGGGAGCCGCTGGTCAGTTTTCGCGAAGACGAAGTGCCGTTGCTTCACAACATTCTGATGCCGGATACTGAGTCTCGAAATTCCCTTCGATCATTTCTGGCCTCGCGAGGAATCTTTTGTTCGATCCATTGGCCACTGCATCCTGTGCTGCGGAATTCGGTGAATGTAGACAGCGAGGATGCGGCCTGGCTGGAAGACCATGTGCTGTCCATTCCGGTCGCGGATGACTTTAATTTGAACGACATGACGCGGATTGTTGAGGCGGCGCGAGAATGGTGTGAAGCGGGCCGGTAGAGCCTGTGACGAAATGTAAGACGCCCTTTCCAGGGCTTCGAAATCGGCCTTTGTTTTCGAGGAAACGACGGCCCGAAAAGACCGTCATTCGAATAGATTCACTGCCTGATTAGGCCCCGATCACTGGAACGACACGCGATGGGTGTTTACCCGTAAAACAGAAAAAAGGACCAACCTGAGACGCCGGTTCGTCGATGTGAACAGGAGGTGTGCGCCAGGAGAGCGCGCACGAATGAGTCTTGTCGCTCGATAGCGGCAGGAATTGCCTCCGAGTAGTTTCAGGGACGAACCGTGGCGACCACAAGCATTCAGCGCCGGCTCAGAAATGGGTACGAGCGTCATATTGCCGGTGATACGAACGCTGCCGCCGCCGCGTACCTGGAGATTCTTCAGGAAGACCCCACGAACGCTGAAGCGTGGCATTTGTCCGGCTTAATTGCCTTCCAGCGAAAACAGTTCGAAGACGCCGCAGAGTTCATCGGTCACGCTCTGGATGCATCGCCCGGGAATGTCGTCTATCAGGCCAACCTGGTCGCAGTGCTTCTGGCTCAGAATCAAGCGGGCGAAGCGGAGTTGATCTGTCGCCGGATCCTGAAACAACAACCCAAACACGTCGCCGCCCTCAAGCATCTGGGCACCGCGCTGCGGAAACAGAATCGCCTGACGGAAGCGTTAACAGTACTTCAGGATTGCGCGCAGTTGGTTCCGGATGAGTCTGAACTGCTTTGCAATCTCGGTGCGGTTTATAGCGATCTTGGACGCGTCGACGATGCGTTGTCGGCCTTTCAGCGGGCCTGTTCACTGAAGGCCGATCAGCCGGAGATCCATTTGAATCTTGGCGCGGTCTTCAGAAAGCTGGGACGATTTCAGGAATCACTGAAGTCGCTGAATCGTTCGATCGAACTGGCTCCTAATCGTCCGGCAGCCTTCGTGAATCGAGGCAATCTGTTCCTTGAGCTGCACCAGCCCGATCAATCTCTGCAGGACTATCAGCGTGCTCTGGAATTGAATCCTCGCTCGATCGCCGGGCTGAGTGGACTCAGCCAATGCCTGCCGGTCTTTGGTCAGTGGAATGAAGCTCTGGAAGCCGTTCGCCTGGCCAATCTGTTGGCAGATCTTGAATCAAAGTCAGAAGCACGAGCAGGCTCGGTGCAGTTGCGACGTCGAATGATGAGCAATCTCCTGTACTGCGCGAGCCTCACGCCAGGGATGAGTCGTGAAAACGTTTTCGAAATGCACGTGAACTCTGGGCGAAGCCTGGAAGAAGGCATTGTTCCCTTTGTTCATGCATCCGGCACAGATCCTGATAAGCGTTTGAAAATCGGTTACGTATCGCCGGACTTTCGCAGTCACGCGACCATGCGATTCTTCCTGCCCTTCTTTGAAGCTCACGATCATAGCCAGGTGGAAGTGCACTGCTACTCGGAATTCTCCGGCAGTGATGGATTGACTGAGCGAGTGCGGAAATTTTCGCATGGCTGGTGCCGCACAAGTGAGCTTTCCGACACTGAGTTAGCCGATCGCATTCATGCAGACGGCATCGACATACTCGTTGATCTCGCCGGACATACTAACGGCAATCGACTGCCGGCCTTTGCCCACCGACCTTCGCCCATTCAGGTTTCATTTCTGGGGTATCCGAACACGACCGGGATGAGTCGCATCGATTATCTGTTGGTGGACGCTGTGCGTGAAAGCTCGCAGACAGCAAAGTTCTTCACGGAGCAACTTGTCGCGATGCCTCACGGGGCTTGTTGCTTTCAGGCCTTGCGTGAGACGCCGATCGAGATGCCGTCTCCGGCGACGCGAAACGGTTACATCACATTCGGGTCAACTCATCGACTGGAGAAACTGTCGCATGAATGTCTGAGCCTTTGGGCTCAGGTTCTGCGTGGTGTTCCTCAGGCTCGTTTACGAATCATTCGCGATGTGATTGGAACAAGCGAACGACTGCGACGTCGACTTTTAGAGCAACTCACTGCGGCCGGTATTGATATGGGGCGAGTTGACCTGCAGGGAGATGTGCCGTTAAATCATCTGGAAGTCTACTGCAGCGTAGACATTCTTCTGGATGTGTTCCCGTGGCCCAGCGGAACGACGATTTACGAATCCATGTCGATGGGTGTGCCCATGCCGACGATTGCCGATCCGTATGCCGGCTCGCGCGCATCAGCCTCCTGCCTTCATTTTTGCGGGTTGAATGAGCTGATCGCAGCCAACGCTGATGAGTATCTCGACATCGTGACATCGCTTGTCGGCGACCGGGATCGGCTCAATGAAATGCGATCGACACTGCGAAGTCGACTGCACGCCGCGTTCTGCGATGGGGCACGTTTCAGTCGTGACCTCGAGGCCGTTTACCGCGCGATGTGGCAACGGCATTGCGGAATCAGTCTGCAGGAGTGCGGCCTGCCGCTGATCCAATCTGATGCAGGAGTCGTCGCATGAGTACGGTCTGTCTGCCCGCTCAATCGTCGATCATGAACAGCGATGCGCAAGTGCTGGCCGGCGATATTGCCGCGTTTGGAATTACGGCCGCGGTAGCTCTGGCTCAGTTGACTCCAAAGATAGCAGACTTAAATCGTACCTATCGCCAACTCGTCTCCGCGCGAGCGTTGTTGGTTCTGCCTGAGATTCAGCCATGGGCGGAACAATCAGTCAATGTGTTTCTCCGCCATGACAATGTGTTCGTGTTTGCCATTCACCGCGCACCGCAGATCGGCATGACGAACGCAGTCGAGCTGTGCGAGGCGAGATTTGTGGTCGACGAAACGGGTCGTCAGCAGACACTCAGAAAAGAGGGAACTCTGCCGAACCTGTCGACCGTTCACGCTTTCATAACCGGGCGTGTTTGCAGCCTCAGTAACGAAGCCCCGGATGTCATCTTAAGCGACTGGCATCCCGTGCTGTATCGCCCTGATATTGGCACGGCTTTCATGACGACATCAACACCTGGGCCTATCCCGGAGAATGTGCGACTTGATTTTCTCCCAGTGCATTCTGCCGAGCGAGTGCTGATGATGCCCGGGAAAATCAAAGTCTGGTGTCAGGGGCCGTGTTCTGAAATTCTGAAGTCGTGCGATGCGACGCAGACAGGAGAGCTTGAATGAAGTCTTCTCCTTTTCAACTGGCGGCATTTGGCGGAGCACCGGCGTTTAGCAAGCCGCTGCATGTGGGACAGCCCGTGCTGATCAATCAGGAAGCGATGCTGGCCGACATTGAAAGCGTGATGCGATCCGGTCAACTGACGAACAATGGGCCTCGTCTGCAGGAATTTGAGTCCGCGATTGCCAAAGTCTGTCGCACAAAACATGCGATTGCGACTTGCAACGCGACGATCGCCTTACAGATTGCTGCGCGAGCATTACAGCTTAGCGGTGAGGTCATCGTTCCGGCCTTTACATTTATCGCCACGGCTCATGCTCTGGAATGGGTTGGGATCGATCCTGTCTTCGCGGATGTGGACCCGGATACTCACACGCTGGATCTAAAATCAGCCGAAGCCTGCATCACCTCACGAACGTCCGGGATTCTGCCTGTTCATCTGTGGGGTCATGTCTTTCGAACTCGTGAACTGCAGGAGTTCTGTCGCGAGCGAAACCTGAGATTGCTCTACGATTCCAGTCACGCATTTGGCTGTCAGCAGCATGGTACTCCCGTTGGCAACTTCGGTGATGCCGAAGTCTTCAGCTTTCACGCCACCAAGTTTGTGCATGCCTTCGAAGGCGGTGCAATTGTCACGAATGATGATTCTGTGGCTGATCGCTGTCGTCGACTGCGAGCGTTCGGGATCTCCGGTCTGACAGAGATCTCCGATGTCGGCACCAATGGAAAGATGCAGGAGTTGTCAGCCGTGGCCGGTTTGCACTCCATCGCCACAATGTCGGGACGTATCGCTGCCAATCGAGCGAATCGCATGGTTTACGCCTGTCATTGTCAGTCGTTGAATGGCCTGTCCCTCTTATCAATTCCAGAAGGCAACGAGAGTAACGGACAGTATCTGGTTCTGACGGTGGACGAACAGCAGTTTGGACTCAATCGCGATCAGATCGTGAGTTTGCTAAGAGCTGAAGGCGTGTTTGCGAGAAGCTATTTCTCGCCGGGTTGTCATCAGGCCGAACCTTATCGCAGTGCTGCTCCGGGACGACATGTCCGAGTGCCGCTCGATGTCACTGAAACTCTGGCGAGGACCGTGTTGCAATTGCCGACCGGTCCAGCCGTCGCTCCTGCGGATGCTCACAAAGTCGGTTTGCTGTTAAGGCTTCTGCACCAGCATTCGGCGGAGATTCGGCGGCTCTGGTCCAGCTCCGAAGATCGGCTTCATTTTCATCCGGAAGATCCGGCTCGTCCGGCGGCTCCGGAGTTTGCAGCGAACAATATTCGCGAAATGGTCCAACGAGATCCTAAACTGCGAGAGGCGGGTTAATGCCCACAATGAGTGCGATAAACGCCGGTGAGATACCAGTCGTCGATCCGTCGGTGATGCCAAAGCATGTCGTCAATGGACGGACAGAGCTTTGCGATCGATTGCTGGACTCCCCAATTCCGCGGCATGAGCTGATTCGGAATTTGGGACTGTACATGCTTCCGATGGAAGTTCGGCGGACATTGTTCTTCAGCGAGCTGTATCAGCAGATCGTGAATGTTCCCGGTGTCATCATGGAGTTCGGAACTCGCTGGGGACAAAACCTGGCGATCATGCAGTCGCTGCGATCCATTCTGGAGCCGTACCATCATCGACGTCGCATCGTCGGGTTTGATACGTTTGAAGGTTTTCCGTCGGTGGCTCCTGAAGACGGTTCGGCCGACGCCGCGCATGTGGGAGCTTATGGCGTGACCGACAATTACGCCGAATATCTGCGAGAACTCATGGCACTGCGTGAGCAGCAATCTCCGCTTCCGGAAGTTCGTAAGTTTGAAATCGTAAAAGGTAATGCTCCGGAGCAACTGGAGCTGTATCTGAAGCGACATCCGGAAACGATCGTGGCGTTGGCTTACTTTGACATGGATCTCTATCAGCCGACCGTGGACTGCCTGAAACTGCTCAGCAGCCGTTTTACGAAGGGCACTGTGGTCGGTTTCGATGAGCTGAACCATGCCGCGTTTCCCGGTGAAACGACTGCCGTGCGGGAAGTTCTCGGACTGTCCTCAATTCGCCTGAAACGCAGCGTTTGGAGCGGCGATGAATCTTATTTCGTCGTTGAGTGATTAAAACCCCATGAGTACGCCAGTTTCTGATTCTCCGGTTTCTTCCGCGACATCTCTGCCCAGCTATCATGAGATTCGGACGTGTACCGAGTCTTATTTCGCGCGGCTTGGTGATTCCGCGCTGGGCATGGGCTGGCCTAACATTCCGGATGCGGTGCGGCGCTACGAGGTGATGCTGGATGTGATTCCCAATCGTCGATCGCTGGACCACCCAGTGAGCGTGCTGGATCTGGGCTGCGGCTGCGGGCATCTGTATGAGCACTTGCAGCATCAGTCGAGTTCACACATTGAATACACCGGGATCGACTTGTCCGAGCAATTTATTCAGCGTTGTCAGGAGAAACATCCAGAGGCAGATTTTCGGCACATGGATATCCTGCAGACGCCGGAGCTGCTTGAGTCTTTCGACTACATCATCATCAACGGTATCTTTACGTCTCGCTGTTCGATGAGCTTTGAGCAGATGTGGAACTTCGTGCAGGCGATGCTGACGTTGTCATTTAGTCGAGCTCGCCAGGGTTTGGCCTTTAACGCCATGTCGAAGCAGGTCGACTGGGAGCGCGACGACCTGTTTCATCTTCCGCTGGACACTCTCGCCAGCTTCTGCTGCCGCAACCTCAGCCGTCACTTCGTCATTCGCAACGATTACGGACTGTATGAGTTTGCAGCGTACGTCTATCAGCAGTCTCGGGCCTAGCTGGCAATCGAATCTGATCGGCTGTGCCAGGACGCCTTGATGTTTCCCGTCATTTCTTAAAGCGGTAGTGGCCGAATCCGCCTGAGCCAACAATCTGACAAATCGCTCAGGAACGAGTTCAGGAATGACATCCCACGTCATGCCTTTGGAACAGTACGCCTGGCCAGACGGTGTCGTTCTCGCGTGACAGTTTTGTGGTCCTTCAATGCTGCGACTTCTATTGCTGAGGCGTTGCCGGGGCATCGCAAGATGCTGCCGCCCGATCCCGGATCGGGGCTACTCAGCCATTGCTGAAATCGAAGAGAATCGGCCCGCCCGTCGGTTGCAGCTCGTGTGCGGAGAGTCTCGGTGTTGTTTTGAGCCACGTTCAAGGCTACCATGACAATGCCTCCCGCCCCACCACGCCCTCCAAAGCCTCAATAACGGGGATTGTTATGAAGCGTCATTACCCGTGTGGATCGACCGAACACGGTCTCTCTCGTCGCGCGTTTTTGAGCCGAACGGCGCTTGGGTCTGTTGGCCTGGCCGCTGGACTTGGGGACATCATTACGTCACGGACCGCAATCGCGGAGCAGGTTCAGGCGAAGAGTAAACGGGTTCTCAATATCTTTCTCCATGGCGGTGTGAGCCAACTGGAAACATGGGATCCCAAACCCAACACCGATACTGGCGGGCCGTTTCGGGCCATTCCAACTTCCGTCCCCGGCATGCATATTTGCGAGCTTCTGCCGCACACCGCAAAGCAGATGCATCGCCTGTCAATCGTTCGCAGCCTCGACACGAAGAACGGTGATCATGCTCGAGGTGTCGCCGAGATGACAACCGGACGCGGACGAATGCCGGGAGCCGATTTTCCACACCTTGGCGCCGTGACTGCTCGATCCCTGATGCCAGAGACGTTCGTGCTGCCAGGGCATGTTCTGATTCGCAGTTCTCCCGGCGGCAGAAATGTGGAGTCCGAGTTTCACTCTGCCGCCTATCTCGGGCCGCGTTACGCCAGCATGGCGCTTTATGATGCCAATCCGCCTAAGTTTGAGGATCGCCCCAGCGAAATCACAGACGAGGCCGACATCCGACGAAATGCTGTTCGTGCACGAGCGAACGAGCGATTCTTACGACGGCGTCGCACCGCAGAGACTGAGGCCTATAACTTTTCCTATGATCAGGCTCGCGAGTTACTGGCCAACCGACACGTGTTTGAAATCAGCCGAGAACCCGCAAGCGATCAGGAGAGATACGGCACCAGCCAGTTTGGAAAGCACTGCCTGCTTGCCAGACGACTTCTGGAGAACGGAGTGCCCTATGTTCAGGTGAACCATGCCGACTACGATACGCATCATGAGAACTTCGATTTTCATATCGAACAACTGGGCGAATTCGACCAGCCGTTCGCAACGCTCGTCGCTGATCTGGCGGATCGAGGTTTGTTGGCCGACACACTTATTTGTGTAATGAGTGAATTTGGTCGCACTCCAAAAGTCAACAAGACGTACGGACGCGACCATTGGGGAACCGCCTGGAGTGTTGTACTGGGCGGCTCATCCATTCAGCCGGGGGCCGTGATTGGCAAGACGAACGCCAACGGAACGGAAGTCACCGATCGTGCGGTGGATCATGGTCACATCTTTCATACGATCCTTCAGGCTGTTGGTGTCGATTCGATGGGTGAGTTC
>JBIIIF010000194.1:0-14240 GCA_044235005.1 Planctomycetaceae bacterium
TTTTTCTGCCGCAATTCCTGAGAATTCCTGCCCACAAAAGACAAACAGCCCGGCATTCGCGGGGAATGCGGGCTGTTTGTCCCGAAACAGGAGACACGGTTGTTCGGGAGGATGTTTTCGGGGGGGGCGATTGATCAGGGTCTAAAAACCACGAATCCGATCGTAGTTTTGAATTCAGAGGTCGCTGAGGAAAGCAGAGTTACGTCCTGTATTGCTTTGCTCTGCGATTCCTCTCTGTGGACTCTGTGACCTCTGTGGTCAAATAAATCGTTCAACATGTCGTGATCACTCGGAGGGCTTACGCCCTGCCGCTCGCCTGCAGCTTAGTACGAGCTGTCGTCGTAAGAGCTGTAGCTACCTTTTTCACCCTGAGCAGGGCTGTTGCAGGTGATGTCGCAACTGTTGTCGCACTCGTCCTGGAAGTCCAGATTCGTGCTGCCGACAACTTCGCCCTTCTTACCGCTGGCGAGTGTGTAGTAGTAGGTCTGGTTGATGTTGCCAACTGCAGAGCCCAGGTCTTCCAGTTCTTCGTTGACGCCGTAGGACAGTTCGGTCAGGCCTACAATCATGCCGAGCACGCAGATCGTGCCAACAAGGACCAGTTCAGCAGAAACTACGAAGCCGTTTTCGTCGTTCTTCAGGGCAGTGATCAGGTTCATCGCAATTACTCCAGGTTATTGATTGATTGATTAGTTGGAATCAGAGATTTGGGATTCGAGAAGTCAGTGTTCAATTTTCAGCAAAGTGCTTTTCAAGCCGATAGTCTCAGGCCGCTCGTTTCTCAGTTCTCACCCTGAGCTGGGGAGTCGCAGTTGATGTCGCAACTGTTGTCGCATTCATCCTGGAAGTCGAGATTTGTGCTGCCGACCACTTCGCCCTTCTTGCCGCTGGCGAGCGTGTAGTAGTAGGTCTGGTTGATATTTCCGATGGCGGAACCGACGTCTTCCAGTTCCTGATTGACGTTGAAGCTCAGTTCGCTCAGTCCGACGATCATGCCGAGGACGCAGATGGTTCCAACCAGAACCAGTTCCGCAGAAACTATAAAGCCGTTTTCGTCGTTCTTCAGTGCATTCAGAATGTTCATCGTTCGTCTCCTGTGTCGATGTCGTGAGACTCAGTTTCGGATGAGTTTCACTCTTGTCTGCCTTAGCTGGTCACTTTGATCAGCGTTGATGCAGGAGATGTAAAGCAGGCTGTATGCCAAACATGATTGGCGCGCAAAGAAAAATATTTGAAGCCGGGTTTGGGGTGCCATAAAGCAAATATTGGTAACAGGTTACGTGAATTTATTTCGGTGGAGGCGATGTTTACATTCTGTTAACGGTTCGCCAGAGCGATGATGCCGAAAGTCAACGCCTGGCTGCGATGATTCAGTGAATCACGACGTCAACTCGTGTGTTTGCAACCACTTGAGTCGAGGGCAACAGGAGTGCATCACATGTTGCTCTGATGCCATGCCCCGCCTAATCGTCACAAACATTTATCTGGCTGCTCTTGCGAGCCGTCGTTGACCATCTTTGCGTCACCGGTTAGCATCCCAAAGCCGAGCGGGATTGCGGTACCAGTGATTGGTGAGTGCCTGTCAGGGAGGACGAGATGGCGGAAAGTACTTCGCGAGTGGAGTCGAAGCTGTTTGTGCTCGACACAAACGTCATCCTTCACGACGCCGGCTGTCTGCGAAACTTTGAAGAGCATGACGTTGCCGTCCCGATCACAGTTCTTGAAGAACTGGATCGCTTTAAGAAGGGCAACGAAGACATTAACTTCCAGGCGCGGGCGTTTTTGCGACGCCTTGATGAACTGACCGGGGATGTGCTTTCGTCGGATGGCACTTCGCTGGGCCCGGGACTTGGCTCGGTTCGTGTTGTGATCAAAGCCTCACACCAACAGCGACTGAAAGAAGCGTTTCTTGAAGACTGTCCGGATCACAGAATTCTGGATGTTGCTCTGACGCTGCGGCAGGATGAATCGCCGCGGGCTGTTGTGCTTGTCACCAAAGACACGAACCTGCGAATGAAGGCGAAGTCGCTGGGCCTTACTGCTCAGGACTACAGTACCGACAAAGTGGAGAGCATGGACAAGCTCTACACCGGGAAGCGGCTGGTCGAAGGGCTCGGAAGTGGTGTGCTGGATGAATTCTTCACGGGGAATGGTCACGTCCCGGCAGAACATCTGACGGCTGTTTCTGATCCGATTGCCAACGAGAACTTTGTCCTGCGAAACGGTTCGAAATCGGTACTCGCAACGTACAAGCCTCAGGAAAAATCGTTTGTCCGAATCGACAGGATTTCTGCATCGTGGGTTCATCCGCGAAACTCCGAGCAATCCTTTGCTCTGCAGGCCTTGCTGGATGACAACATCAAGCTCGTCACATTGACGGGCAAAGCCGGATCGGGAAAAACACTTCTCGCGCTGGCGGCTGCGATGGAGCGGAAGAGCCATTACCGTCAGATCCTGTTGGCTCGTCCTGCCGTACCGCTCAGCAATCGAGACCTGGGATTTCTGCCGGGCGATATTCAGGCCAAGCTTGATCCCTACATGCAGCCGCTTTATGACAACATGGCCGTGATGCAACAGCCCCTGGCCGGAAACGCTCATGCTCAGGCCGCTCCCAAGGTCCAGGACTTATTGGCCGCCAATCACCTGGAAGTCACACCGCTGGCCTATATCCGTGGCCGCAGTTTGCAGCGAGTATTCTTCATCGTGGATGAAGCTCAGAACCTGACGCCTCATGAAATCAAGACGATCATTACTCGTGCTGGCGAAGGCACAAAGATCATTTTTACCGGCGATATTCAGCAGATCGATCATCCGTATCTGGATTCACTGTCCAACGGGTTGAGCTTTCTGATTGACCGGATGGTCGGCCAGCCCCTGTTTGCTCACGTTACGCTGGAGAAAGGCGAACGAAGTGAACTGGCGGAGCTGGCGAGCAACCTGCTTTAACCCGCCATCATTTTGCTTTAAGTGTTCATGGTTACCGCCCAGCCGGAGGCGCCGGCTTTCGCGCAGCAGTCACCTCCAGCTTGTCCTGAATTTTTCGGTCGTTAAATTTTTCGGTCGTTAAAACCATCGGCGATCGGATCGAACTCCTTTGTGGACCCCCGAAAGAAGCAGGCACCCTTCCCACGAGTGAGCACGCTCTTTGGTCGAGGGTTGTGACCACAAGGCTCATTTTTTGACCGAAAGATTTTAAGACCGAAAAATTTGGGGCGTGGAGATCGGTCCGTCAACTTTCACGTGAAGTCATCGCGATTAACTCGAAGTCTGTTGTGCGGCTTTGATAGGGAGCGACATCACTCACGGCGAGCGTTTAGAGAACACAAACCCGTCGCGAGCTGCATCGATCGTGATGATATCGCCGGCCGTGTAATGTCCGGCCAGCAATTCGTTCGCCAGAGCATTCTGCAGTCGCTGCTGAATCACTCGCTTCAATGGACGCGCCCCGTAAGCTGGATCGTATCCTTCGTTCGCCAACAGAGTTTTGGCTTCGTCGGAAACCTCCAGCTTGTAGCCGTTCTTTTCGAGCTGATCGTTCAGCTTTTTGAGCTGCAGATCCACGATCTCACGAATTTCATCGCGTCCCAGCGGATGGAACACGATCACTTCGTCGACACGGTTCAAAAACTCCGGCAGGAAGTGTTTGGTCAGAGCATCCATGACTCGATTATGGATCTCCTTTTCATCCGCCTGTCCATGTAATTCCTGAATCGCCTGGCTGCCGATGTTGGACGTCATCACCACGATCGTGTTGGTGAAGTCGACCGTGCGTCCCTGACTGTCGGTCAGACGACCATCGTCAAGCAACTGCAGCAGGATGTTGAACACGTCTCGATGAGCTTTCTCGACTTCGTCCAGCAGAATCACGCAATATGGATTTCGCCGCACGGCTTCGGTCAGTCGGCCGCCTTCTTCGTATCCCACATAGCCCGGAGGTGCACCGATCAGGCGAGCCACGCTGTGTCGCTCCATGAATTCGCTCATGTCGATGCGAACCATGTTGCGCTCATCATCGAACATAAAATGAGCCAGCGCCTTGCAGAGTTCTGTCTTGCCGACGCCAGTCGGGCCGAGAAACATAAATGAGCCAATCGGACGATTAGGATCCCCCATTCCGGAACGAGCACGGCGGACAGCATTGGAAACCGCTTCGACGGCTTCATGCTGATTGATCATGCGCTTGTGGATCTCGTCTTCCATTCGCAGCAGTTTTTCGCGTTCGCCCTGCATCATGCGTGAGACCGGAATGTTCGTCCACAGGCTGACAACTTTGGCGATGTCTTCGTCGGTGACTTCTTCACGCAGCAGGCGATTGTCTTTGTTGGCGTTCAGCTCGGCCGATTTGGCTTCGACAACCTGCAGTTGTTTTTCCGCCTCTTTCAGTTCCTGCTCCGTGCGCTGAGCTTCGACGAAGTCTTCGTTGCGAAGCGTCTGCTGAGCCCGTGAAAAGGCCTGCTGAAAGGATGTACGCAACCGTTCGATGTTTTCTTTGAGCGGTTTGATTCCCGACAGCGCCTGCTTTTCGGCTTCCCAGCGCGACTTAAGCTGATTGGTTGTTTCTTCACGTTCCGCAATCTGACGTTTCAACTCCTGCAGACGCTCTTTGCTTTCTTCGCTGGTTTCCTTTTCCAGAGCGGCGGCTTCGATCTGCATGCGAGTCAGACCGCGAGTCGCTTCGTCGATCTCCACAGGCATCGAGTCGATTTCCATGCGGAGTCGGCTGGCGGCTTCGTCCACCAGGTCGATCGCTTTGTCTGGCAGAAAGCGATCGCTGATGTAGCGATCTGACAAAGTGGCGGCTGCAATGATCGCATCGTCGGTAATCCGAACGCCGTGATGACTTTCGTAACGATCCTTGAGGCCTCGCAGAATCGAAATCGTATCCTCGACATTTGGTTCCTGCACAACGACAGGCTGGAAGCGACGTTCCAGTGCCGGGTCTTTTTCGATGTGTTTGCGATATTCATCCAGCGTTGTAGCGCCGACACAGTGCAGTTCACCACGAGCAAGGGCTGGCTTCAGCAGATTGGAAGCATCCATCGCGCCTTCGGCATTGCCCGCGCCGACAACGGTATGGAGTTCATCGATGAACATGATGATCTGACCATTGGAGCCCTGCACTTCCTTCAGCACGGCCTTCAGGCGATCTTCGAACTCACCGCGATACTTCGCGCCAGCCACCAGAGCACCCATGTCGAGAGCAAAGACGCGCTTGTTCTTGAGGTTCTGCGGGACGTCGCCCAGCACGATGCGATGAGCAAGGCCTTCGACGATGGCGGTCTTGCCGACGCCTGGTTCACCGATCAGCACGGGGTTGTTCTTGCGGCGACGAGAAAGAACCTGGATGACTCGACGAATCTCCGTGTCGCGTCCGATGACGGGATCGACCTTCCCTTCGCGAGCCAAAAGGACGAGGTCCTTGCCATACTTTTCGAGGGCCTGGAATTTATCTTCGGGCGATTGATCCTGCACGGTCTGTCCTCCTCGAATTGATTTAACAGCTTCCTGAAGATCTGATTCTTCTATTCCGTTGAGATGCAGCAGTCGCTTGGCCTGATCTTCCACTTGAGTCAGCGCGATCAGCAGATGTTCCGTTGAGGTGTATTCATCCCCCATGGAGTCGGCTAGTTTCTTCGCCGCCGTCAGCACTTTCATCGCCTCGGTGCCTGCACCGATCGGTTCATCGTTCGGTGGGTACTGGGGCAAGCGGCCCAGTTCACCGTCGACCATTCTCTGGAGTTGCGGGATTTTGACGTTCATCTTCTGCAGAATAGACGTCATCAGACCGCCCTCTTCGTCGAGCAGCGACTTCAGCAGGTGCAGGGGGCGAAGAAACTTGTGGTTCTTCTTCTCTGCAATTTCCTGAGCGCGCTGGATGGCTTCGGATGCTTTGACGGTTAGTTTTCTAGGATCAAAGGCCATGATGGGAAACTCCGTAAGACAGACCCGCGGATGCGGAAAGAAGGGACCGCCTTGAGGAAGTAGGCAAACGTGTGCCCGGATGGCTCATGTCAGCCCGTTTGTGCGGCAGAAACCGTCCTGTGCAGTTTTTGTGCCTGTCAAAATGATCCTTCTTCCCGGTCAGGCGGGCTGAGCGGGCGTCAGTGCGTTCGAAAGTCGGATGAGATGTTGTTTTCGCTTGCCAGTCAGGGTTTGGCGGCTGTAAGTTTGCCCAACGAAAGCGGCAAAATGGACGTACCAACCTGTCGCGGACTCATTGCGCGCCTGCTGAGGCATGTTTCTTTCCTGTTGACCTGAGAGATTTTTCGCGTGACCGGCGACGAAAAGACCAACGAAGAACTGAAGAAATCCGACGATTCCTCCAGCACGGGCAGTACCTCCAACACTGCGAATTCGTCGGGGGCACCTGCCCCGGTTGCCAAATCTGTCTTCTCTGACGATTTTGACGATCCGGAAAAGCGTGATCTCGAAGACGAGCTGCCGGACGATGAGCCTCTGACCCCCGAGTTGGTGGAAGAGGAAGCAATTCGTGGCGACTTTATGCTGCGATGGGCCGCCATTTTTCTTGCCGTGCTGATGGCCTTCGGCCAGATCAATGATACCAAGCCTTTGGTTCTGATCCGTTCGGGCGATGCTATGAGAGCCAATGGCTTTCTGCCATCTCGCGTCGATCAATTCTCCTTGACGATGGAGGGACAGTCCGTTGCAAACGTCAGTTGGATGTTCGATCACCTTGTCAGCTTGTCGTGGTTAGTGGGTGGCGATAAAGGTTTGACGATTCTGAAAGCATTGCTGGCGGGAATCTCAGCGTTCCTGCTCGTGCGGATTTCGATACCGGGAGTGTCCAGTTGGTGGACCTCGATCTGTGCGGTCTTTGCGATCGTCGCGTGCTCCACAGACTTCATGCCGGTCCCTGAAGTCATCACGATCCTCGGCATGACGCTGACGATGCAACTTCTGGTCAGGCATCGGCTTGGCAAAGCGGAAGGGCTGATTTGGAAACTGCCGGTGTTGATCGCCGTTTGGTGCAATTTCGATTCGCATGCGTGGGTTGGTGCGGGAGTGATTTTTGCTTACGCGGTCGGGTCGGCCATCTCTGGACGAATCACTGCGCGAAAGCAATCTCTGGCTGCGGTCGCGGAACAGAAGACACTCATCGTGCCTGCGGTGATTGCCGTGCTGGCCTTGTTGGTGAATCCTTTCCATATCAACTCTCTGCTGGCGCCTTTGACGACGTATTCAACAGAGTATCCTGCCATGGCTGCTCAGCGGCGTCTGACGACAGATGCGGCCCGCATTCGTTTCGATGGGCGAGTTGACTTTTTCTCGATTCTGAATCCTGACGCCATTAAGTTGTTTGATCATTCCCATGTCGCCGGGATTGCTCTGCTGTTTGTTGCGGCGGTGGTGTTGCTGCTCTCCAGAAGCGTGAGAGATCTTGGCTTCCTGATGGTTTTTGCGTTTGTCTCGTTTCTCGTTGTGATGGCTGCCCATGAACTGCCGGCGGCTTCGATCGCAGCCGCTTCCATTGCAGGCGTAGTGGCTCAGGACTGGTATCGTCGATCATTCAATATGAAGTATTCGACGGACAGCAAAGAGCTGATGTTTTCCCGAGGTGGTCGTGCGGCCACGGTTCTGGGACTTGCCATGATCGGATTCTGTGTTGTTGCTGCAAGACTCCCGGGCGCCGTGCCGCTGGGATTCGGGTTTGATAAAGAAACGGAAGTGACGATTGAGACCTTCAGTGAGCAGCTTGAGGAGCTTGATCCCGAAGCTCGGATCCTGCACACGCTCATTGAGCAGGGCGATGTTTTGATCTGGAGTGGTCGTAAGAGTTTTGTAGACAGTCGAGTGACGCCGTTTGGTCGCAGAGACGACATGGACTCCGTGTTTGGAAAACATGGTGCAATTCTGGACTCCATGTTGTTGCAGCGGGCCAACTCCGAACCTCCCACGTCGGAAGATCCGAAGGAAAAGGAGAGTCTGGCTCGTCAGCATTATGAGCGGCTGGCGCTGGCTCAGCAGGCTCTGCGGGAATATGACATTACACACATTATCACTCGCCTTGCTCCGCCCGGCCCACCCGATTTCGCCTCTGTTAAGAATCTGATTGAGGCGGGTGGGTGGTTGCGAATCAGCATTGGACCTTCCGCTGCGATTCTGGAGCGTATTACACCAACGATGACACAGGCACAGGCCGAGAAGATTGCGTTCAACCTGCCTCGCCGTGCGTTTGGAGATCGTGATCTTCCGATGGCCACATTGCGTCAGACCGCGACGCCACCCGGCTTTTACGAAAAACATGTTTATCGAACTCGGAAGGCGTCCAGTCCCAATCGGCGTCTGGGCATGCACTATCTGAAGATTGCCACTGCAGAGACTCAGGCACCTTTTGTGTTCGCGGCTTTGAATCTTGCGGTGCGACATCTGAACCTCTCACTTAATGAGACACCAGATGATCTTGAAGTCTATAACGCACTGGGGCAGTGCTATGCGACGTTCAATGTTGGCGAGCAAATGTTTCAACAGGAAAATGCCAGCCAGCGAATCGCTCAGGTGCGATATCTGCAGGCGGTGATGGCATTCCGTCAGGCAACGGTGATTGAGCCCAATGATAAATTTGCATGGCAAAACCTGTATGAACTGCATTTACAGCGGAATCGGCTTGATCTTGCCGTCGAGTGCCTTGAGACGTGGTTAAAACTGGAAGACGAATCGCCTTTAGGAAGTGGTGATGAGTACGAGGATCGCATCACCAGTATGTATCAGCGAAAAACGGAACTGAAGGAACAGATCACTCAGGCGGAAGAGCAGGTGAAGACGTCCGTTGAACAACAGATTGAGGCGATTAAAAAGCAACAGGAAGCAGATAAGTCCGCTAAGCAAAACAGCGGGGAACCGAAGACCGCCGAGGAAGCGGCTGCCGAAGAATCGATGGAGGTTGTGATCACAGCCATGGGCTACAACAATGCCGGTCAGCCTCGCAAAGCCCTGGAAATGATGAAGGCGCAAGCAGAGGCGATTCGCGCAAATCCTCTGGGGGGAATCCTGCTGGGACAACTGCTTCTTGAGGCCGGCGAACTTGAAGAAGCCCATCGGATGCTCAGCCTGATCAGTCAGGATGCCATGAAGCAGCCTGAAGCTATGGGCGGGATTGAATGGCAGCTTTATACTGGGATTTCACAACTCGGTATCGGAGACTATCCCTCAGCGGACGAAACATGGACATCGCAGCTCAACTTTCTGAATCGGCAGATCTCTTCCGGTCAGGCTTATGGTTCAATTCTTTATTCGTTGCCCATGATTGCTGACGCCAATATCTCAGTCAACGGTGCCGTGCCTGTCTGGCCGTTTCGTAATTCCATGATGTCCGGCGATGCCATTCAGAGCATGAACGAAGGTCGGGCTGAAATCAGTCTGCTCCTGGGACTGATCCAGTTGGAAGAAGGGAATCTGGCAAACGCCAGAAAGTCACTTTCCCGGATCATCACGGACTATGGAAGCACGCGGTCTTCGGCCATGGCAAGATTCTACTACAGCATGCTGGACGAAAAGGCGTTGAGTCTGTTCGAACAGAATTTCTCAAGAGTCTGGGAGGAATTTGAATACCCAGGTGAGGTTCTGCCAACAGCCGAAAACGAAGCCTCTTCCACAAAACCGCCGTTGAGCGATCTGCTTCCCGGTGCAGGTGGTAACAGCTCGCCAAATGAGCCTGCAGGCACTCCGAGGCCGTAATGTTGTTGCTTCCGGTATGGAGTCTCCACGTCATTGATGTGTTGTTCTTTGTGTTTCATACGGGATTGATCCTGTTCAATCTGGCTGGCTGGGTGTGGCCTCAAACTCGCAGGCTCCATTTTCTTTGTATCGCCGCCACATTGTTTTCGTGGGTTGTGATGGGAGCCTTCTACGGTTTCGGCTACTGTCTTTGTACTGACTGGCAATTTCAGATTCGTCGCCATTTGGGTTTGCCGGTCTTTGGTCACACGTATTTGCAGTTGATGGCGCGGGTGTTTCTGGGAATCAACCTCAGTCAGTCGGCTTCGAATGTGTTGGCCGGCAGCGGATTATTGTTCATTCTGGTTGCCATGTTCGCGACGTGGATCATGGCAACATGGCAACGAAAGCACTCAGCTGCATGACTAGTCTTACGGCCCCTGTATCCCCTCAACCTGACAAAGCTTCCGGCAACAGCAGCACGTTGATGGCATGGCTTCAGTTGGTCAGGTTGCCCACGATCTTCACAGCTTTATCGAATATCTTGTGCGGGTTCCTGATCACGCATCGAGTCCCGCAAATCAAGGTGGCTGAACTAACCGCTCAGAAAGAACTTTGGTTGCTGCTGCTGTCCACTTCCGGGCTTTATCTGGGCGGCATGGTGCTTAACGATGTCTTCGATGCAAAGCTGGATGCTCTGGAGCGTCCCGAACGACCGATTCCCTCAGGGCGTATTTCACTCCGATCCGCAGCGATCCTTGGCAGCGTGTTGATGCTGACAGGAGTACTCGCCGCTGCCATGGCGGGAACACCAAGCCTAATTATTGCTGTGATGATAGTGCCGTGCGTACTCGTTTATAACGGTTTTCTGAAATCCACAATCGCGGCACCACCTGGGATGGGCGCGTGTCGGTTCCTGAATTTGATGCTCGGCGCGAGTGCCGTTTCAGACTGGTCCACATTGTGGCAGGCATTACCGGTCACTGTCGCTGCAGCTTTGGGAATTTACATCATTGGTGTGACGGTTTTTGCTCGCAATGAAGCCGGGCAGAGCAATCCAGCGTTGCTTGTTTGCGGCATAATCCTTCTGATCGGCGGTATCAGTCTGGATGCGTGGGCCATCAGCACTTACGGCGCCTCGGCCAATGCTGTCAGCGGAAGTCGAATGGCGCTGTTAATTCTGTCGTTGAACCTTTTGATGAGAGCTGCCGCCGCGATTCCCTCGGGTTCGCCTCGCCGTGTCCAGAAGACTGTGGGATTGATGCTGCTTTGCATCATCTTTCTCGATGCCATTATGGTCTTCGCGATGACGGCGGATGCAAAGCTGGCAGCATTGGTCATTATGCTGGTCGCTCCGGCTTCACTGCTGCGGCGACTAATCCCCATGAGCTGATGAAAACCGCGGGCTGTGATGGAGTCGGTCGGAAGCGTTCGAGTCCCCTCGAAGATCCACAGGAAACGCAGACTCTCGCACAGCCCGGTACAGCGGTTTCCTGTCGATGTGTCTGAACGCGGCGCCATCGAATCGTTTGTTCGCCGGGCCTCCGAATCAATGGCTCTCGAAAGCACCGATGTCTGGTTCGGAACCCTTGACTCGAAGGTCGTTAATGCCGAAAAGGAGGAGGCCGGCATCAATACATGGGCTGCGGTCACTCAGGGAAAAATCACCACCGCCAGCATTCCTGAACAACGGATCCGCGCTGATTCCGTGTGTCAGCCAGCCGTACCGCTCCTGCACTTCTTTGAGTGTCATCGACTTCTTGCGGTAGGCCTGAAGCACCAATGGCTCCGCAGGCTTTTTGACAAACAGATTATCGTAGTCAAAGTCGATGGGAGATGGATTTGCCATCCAAAGGTCCAGCCCTAGTTTCTGGCCAACCCAGATATTGTTTCTGAGCGTCATTTTCTTCCACTTTGCATTCTTCACCAGCATAGCCCTGCTTTCCGGATCCAGCGTAAAGGCCGTGTTGTGATAGAAGTACAATGGACCAGAACCCGTTTCCGCGCCGGCGCCTCCATTGGTTTTGAACGGATACCCCGCGTTCTCACTTCCCGGTCGCTGAGATGCGGGCACCATTCCGCAGTTTCCGATGACGTTGTACATGATGAATGTCGGACCATCGAGTGCTTGAGCGACGGAGATACCCGATAGCGAGCGGTTCATGTAATTGTCGAAGATTCGAACGTTTCGAGAATACCCGTCCGCTTCCACGAAATCATCGATGCAGCCGTCGATGATGTTCTCATAAAAATCGATTTCGTTTGTGCGGGCGTTATTGACTGTCCACGGTGTCAAATGGACGCCGTCAAAGAAGTTGCGGATTCGATTGCGTCGAAACACCAGACCTCTTCCGTTGAATTTCGAATCGACATTGATCGCGCCACCTTCGAAGCGACCGCTTAGGCCGCTGTCGCCTTTCATGTAATCGAAGGGCCATTCAAAAATGTCATCCGTGAACAGGCAATTCTGGACCGTCAGTCGGTCCGAATTCAGCTTGGCGTAGATTTGAGAATCATCGTAACGGAACGTGCAGTTCTGAATCAGGATATCCGAAGAATTCAGCACATAAATCGCACAGGAGGATTCGTCTCGACCGTAATGATTCAGTTCCAGTCCATCGATCTGCACGTGGTTGCGGGTGTCGAGGACGATACCGCGATCAAAACCGCTCACATGAATAACGTGGCCGTCCAATGGTTCCTGAAATGAGATATGGATTCGTTGTCCATCGCAAAAGACGGCACCCTCAATGCCCAACTCGCGGAAGGTGCCGACCTCTGGGATCGCTCGGTTTTGAAGATGCTTCAGCTCAAGGACGGGAAAGAGACGGGTGGCTCTATCGTCACTTTGGCGGATGGCTGTGACGGCACGATAGTTTCCCTGACATGGGGTACTGAAAACACCTGCTCCGTCTGATCGCCACGTTTCCCAGTCAGACATTTCCGGGTCGGTCCCGTCGATGATCACCTTCTCACCGGGGAAAGCTCGAATGACGATGGGAGCGTGTTGCTGGCCATCATGAGCCAGCTCTAATCGGCCCTCATGATATTGGCCTTCGCGAATCAACAATGTTTGTCCTGCAGTGACGGCTGAGAACCCTCGGGCGATTGTTTTGAAGGGTCGCTCTTTTGTCCCGGGGTGTCTGTCATCCCCGTTTTTTGCGACATAAAGGCTGTCTGAAGATTGATGGAGAACCGGATCCTGCCGTGTGTTTCCCTCGCCATACCAGACAGCCATCACTTTCTCATCAAGACCGACAACTTCGACTTTGAACTGGTAAGTGCTGTTTGGCTGCAACCAGAAGATACTTGTCGCAAACCATGGGAAATCGCCAACCTGAACGAGGTCGTGTTGAGGCCGCCATTGTCCGTCGACATTCATGTAACTCCGCATCGTGCTGATGTCTGTGGCTGTGAGTTCTTTGGGAATCGATGCGATCAGGCCAATGGTGTGAAAGTTACCGTAGACCTCAAGCTGCGGTGACGCATGAAAGTCAGAAGGCACTTTGGCAGAGGCGGCCACCGCCAGATGCCGGGCGGGCAAGTGAAGACTTGATTCTTCGGTGTCAGACTCATCAATTCCAGGCACTGGTAGTTGAGGCACTGGTAGTTCAGGCACCGTCAACCGTGACGCAGGTGGCTGCAGTGCCGAAACGCTGGTGGCCATTGCCGTGGCGACCGAAACAAAGGTTGTCAGGCAAAGAAGGATTCTCATTGGTTCCGATTCTTTCCAGCCGAAAAAAACGCGGCACGGATTGGAACTGCACTCACGTGATCATTCTGATTGATCCAGATCGTAGTTGAAGAAAATGCGGAATACATCTTTCAACGATTGAGGCGCAGTCTTTGTGAGTTTCGAGCTGACAAAGGCACAGCAGAGCGGCCTTTTTGCTTCAGGCTGTGTCGACCTGTTCAGGGCAAGTTGCTCGCCATGAGGAGGTTGTATTGCGCCGCGTAACAACAATCGGAACTGTGCCAATGACGATGCTAAACTTGCAACAGACCCAATCACAAAGACGCACAGGGGGGTTCCTCCGGGCTGATTCCTCACTCCGGTCGTGACCGCCGACGCGTGCAAAGGATGGCACGTACTCGGTGCATGGCGATGTGACCGGAGCCGCGGACGGCTGGGTCGTCGTGACGAGACCGTTGGTCTCAAGTGAGCGGGGTAAACGACTCATACCCGCGCGGCAGACCGAGTCGCTCGGCGGCCGCCTTCGATTGTTCCGGTGATGAACCGACGATGCCAGCAGCTTGCACACCCGGTCGTCGCAGAACTTCGACATAGACAGGGCCGATGAACCTGGTGCCAACCACAGCAGCCGAAAGATTATCAATTCGTGAACTCATCGCAGTTTGCCTCGCGCGGGAGTTGCAGATTGGATTGGGCCGAGGCGGCTGTGGAACTCGTATTGGTCGCCGCGATAGAGCGTCCGCTCCCACCAGAGCGGCGACTCGTCTTCGAGATAGCCGACGGAGACGACTTCCAATGCCGGAGACCTGGCAGTTGTCTGAAGGTGCTCGGCTTCGCTGGCTGACAGCAGCACCGCTCGGATCACTTCATT
>JBIIIF010000419.1:0-4077 GCA_044235005.1 Planctomycetaceae bacterium
CGATCGGGCAAATCGAATTCGTGATCGATCTCATGTTCGAGGCTTTCGTCCCGTGCGACAAAAATCGCCCCGACTGTTGCCTCACTCACCGCTGTCAGTTTCGGGCATGCCTCTGTTTCGACCAGGAGAGCGTATCCCACATCGGCCAGCAGAGCCAGTTTGCCACGCGCTGCGACGGAATCAAACACCGGGAACCCAAATTCATGAAACGCCTGATCCTGATCCATATCGCCCTCAACCCAGTCGGTGATGATCATCAGTGCCTCACGAAAAACGGCCGCCTCCGGCCCGGCAGGAACTCGATCCCCACGCGGTGTCTGCCATGTCATGGTCGCCAATCTCCCCCAAGCCCCAAGCCCCAAGAACCAAGAACCAAGAACCAAGAACCGCCGCCCTGCGGCGCTACAATCCATCAGCCGGACTTCTCACCGCCAGCCCTCGCTTGTTCATCACCTGAGTATAAATCATCGTCGTCTTCACATCCGCATGACCCAACAGTGCCCGCACCGTGCGAATGTCTGCCCCGTCTTCCAGAAGATGAGTCGCAAAGCTATGGCGCAAAGAATGTGGCACGGCATTTTTTGCAAGCCCCGCACGATCTACTGCGGTCTTGAAGTAGTCAGCAAAAAAATCGTAACCGTTCACAGGTCGATCAGTTTGTCGGAAGCAATCGGGGCGCAGGTTTGTTCCTGAATGCCGCATGAATCGATTCGCGAAGGAAGTCGAGTCGTGATCGATTGATTCGGCGACAGGTTTCCATCACTGACAGAATGACGGACATGTTCTTGCTGCCGGTCTGCTGTTCGGAGCCGAAGCTGAGCTTTCGAAAGATGACGGACTTCCTCAAAGCTTGTTCAGCCGCGTTGTTTGTCGGCGAGACACCGTGATGATGCACAAACACGAACAGACTGAAACACTCGTTGCTCAGGCGACGACACGTTTCTGCCGTCTTGGAGTGATCACACAGCGAACCGTCGTGTAGAGCGTGGAGAATCTCGCTGCGGAGCCTGCGGTAATGACCATCAAACGTTGCACGGATTATTCGAACCGGGTTCGATCCATGCAAGGCCGGGTGGCTGCCCCAGCATTTTCGCCCGGTCAGACAATGGCTGCAGGATCGACTGGCTGAAATTCGCCTGGAAGGAGCCAACATTGAAGATTGCTTTATTCGCATGATGGCTCAAAGAGTCGTTCGTCGAACACTGAGCCTTGTTCCTGGCCGTGGGCACGGTGGGATGCTGATCTATCTTCCGCAGGAGAAACCAAACCTTGCGGAGCTGTCGAAAGTCCTGTGCGTTCGATGCCCGTTTGAATCCCGTCCAGCCACTGCGCACTTTAGCGAATTGATGCTGCGAGCAATGTCGCGGCTGTCGCTTGCAGGGCATCGCCACGGCTTGACCAGCGTCAAGTGGGAGAACTACAAGACCATTGATGATCGGGTGCTGTCGGAGATCGATGAGCCGTTCGTCGAGTTCGCACATCTACTGGCCGACATGATGAGCGTCGACGGCGCGCTGGTGCGGACGAAGCGTTTTGAATTGGTTGGTTTTGGAGGCGAAGTGCTCGGAGAAAAGCCGGTCACACGGGTCTTTCGAGCTCTGGATCTCGAAGGAGTTTCGTCGATCCCGGAAATGGCGGACAGCTCCGGTACCAGACATCCATCAGCCTGTCGGTTTGCCTCTGAGGGTCCTGAGAGCTTGCTGATCGTCATCTCGCAGGACGGAGCGGTGCGGTTCGTGGCGGCTCGCAATGGACAGATTATGTATTGGCCTTATCTGCCTTGACGACACGCGGCGATTGATGCAACGACAGGTGTTTCATCAGATCAAAAGGCGCACCCCATCATGGGTGCGGAAGTCCGCAGCGGTGCCAGACGCCCCGCTTGCAGACGAATTCCGCCGTCAGTCGCTGCGATGAATGGCGAATCACGCCTTCAGCATCGGACAACGCGAACAGTCCTTTTTCAAGCTTCAAGAGCGTGATGTCGGCCTGCTTGCCGGTCTGAATGGAACCAAGCCTGTCATCAACTCGCATCGCCCTGGCAGCGTTTAATGTGACAGCTTGCACGATATCTTTCACAGGCATGCCAAGATAAAGGAATTTGCTCATGGTGGTTGGCAAATCAACGACCGGCCCGCGCAAATTGAAGTGATGCAGGTCAGTGCTGATCGTGTCAGGCCAGAAGCCATACTTCTCGCAGGCCGGCTCCGCGACTCGCCACACGAACGCTCCAACACCGTGCCCAACGTCGAAGATCACGCCGCGTGCACGAGCTTCCAGCAGTTCGTCAATCGGCATCCCGTCGTCCGCAAACGCGTGATCAGGATGAGGATGAAAAAGATGAGTATACATGTCTCCGCTGCGCAGAGCGTTCAGCACTGTCGTCGTCGGGATCCTGGAGGCTGCATGATGAATCATCAGCGGTCTGCCCATCTGGTCGGCCGCTTCAAAGACGCCTTCGAATCCCGCCAGCTCATTTTTCTCGTCGTAGTTCGCCAAAGCCGACGTCAGCCGCACCTTCATCCCGACAAGATTCTTTGGGTACTTCCGAGCACACTCGACGGCAGACGGAACGTGAGCATGTCGGCCGTCATTCAGGTCGCCCATAAACGGCGGGAAATCCGGATGCCCCTGGATGGCTCCAATCATGGAAATATTGAGCAGCGTAAAAACATCTTCCTCGGCGGCCGGAAGAATGAACCGAGCCATATTTGGATACGTCAGTGCGCCGGCTGTACCGGTATCCAGCATCGACGTCACGCCGGTCCTTAATCCCGCTTCGACCGGATCAATCGAATAGAGCCCAACGCCGCTGAAAACATGGACATGCAGATCGATCAGGCCGGGACAAACCAGCAGCCCTGTCGCATCGACGATTGTTTCGCCCTGCGACGGCAGATCCGGGCCGACCTCCTGAATCACTCCCTTCGCAATCCGCACGTCGACTCTCTGAGCCTCCGCGCCGGTGCCGTCGTACACCTGCCCATTTTGAATCAGCGTTGAATCGATATTCATGCATTCGCTCCCTGCTGATGAGCCCGAACAACCTCGCGAATCGATCGTACGATTTCCTGCACGTCGCCATCCTGCAAACACTGAGTAAACAAGTAAGCACGGTCGGGAGTGACTTCATCCTCGGCCAGTAAAATCTTTCGCGGCCGTTTTCGTAACGCCAACTGAAGATCTTTAGCAGACATTGCGGAAGGGCCCGAGCCAGGTTCGATGACAAGCAACGGATAGGGTTGCCCGCTAACGGCCTTTTCAAGTCGAGTGAATCGGAGCGGAGAGAGATCCTTCAGGCTGTTATAAATCTCATCCACAGAACGCAGCCAGCTGGCATATTCCGCCGCATGATCTCGCTCACGATAACGCTGCAGAGCCACCATCAGCCCAATCATCGATTCCTTGCTGACCTTCATCGAACGACCAAGGCCGTGGCGAGGCGAGCGACTGATCCAGCCCGCATCGACCCAATGCTGCAATGACCAGGTCCCGCCACGCACGTCCATGTCGACCATCTGAACCCACGCACTGCGAATCAGATCTTTGCGCCCGCAGAGAACGCCCGAAGCCTGTGGTCCGCCAAGATGTTTTCCTCCACTATAGGCCACCAGATCAGCGCCGCGCCGGATAAACGACGTCAGATTCGTCACGGGAGGCATCGCAAATGCCGCATCGACGATCACAGGTAGGCCATGCTGATGAGCCAGCTCGACGAGTTCATCGAACCCAGGCTGCTCTTTTACTCCCATCCAGACGAAGCCAATGGCGGCAGTGCGTGGCGTAATGAGGGAAGAGATCTGAGCCAGGGCATCAGGCGCACGATAGTCAACGAAAATCGTCATTGCGCCCGACATCCGAATCGCGTGATCGTAATCAAACGGGCCGGGCAGAGGATAAATGATTTCGTTGCGAGCACATCCGGAAACATCTGGCAGCCGATCCATGATGTCCGGGTCATTTCCGGCCATGCACGCGGCCGCCGCCAAAGTCAAACCGCCCGCCGCGCCGCAGGTGATGATTCCCGACTCGGCTCCCGTGGCTTCATGAATGACCTGACTCGCCGCAGTCAGCAAA
>JBIIIF010000195.1:0-14200 GCA_044235005.1 Planctomycetaceae bacterium
AGGTGCCGTTAACATTAACGACCGACTCATTGAGTGGTGATGTCGACGCGAAGGCCACTTCGGTTGTTGTGTCGCATGACTACGGTGTGGTCAGTAAAGGCGAAGCAACGTTTTTGCTGAAGTATCTGGCCAAGCAGCATTCGTCTCCTCTTTCGGGCCAATGGAACGCTGTAAATGACGTGGAACGGTTGCCTCTGGAGGTGACTCCAGCGTGGTCGGGCCGCAAACTGAAACTCAGCGTCACTCTGAATGGCCAGCCAGCATCAGGACTGGAAGTGAAAGCGGCCGGATGCGGGATCGATGAAACGCTGACGACGGACGATCAGGGAATAGTCGAATGCACTCCGGTGTCAGATGGCGTTTTGTCGGTACGCAGCAAACATGTGGCGGAGATGTCAGGGGAACTCAACGGAGAAAAGTACGACTCCATTCGCACTTACTCAACACTGACGCTTCCTTTGACTCTTCCGGTTGTTGAATTTGTGTCGCATGAAATTCCGGCCCTGTCGCAGGGGATCACCAGTTTTGGTGCGGCCGTGGTGAGCGATCAGCTCTACGTTTATGGCGGGCATTTCGGAGACGCTCATCATTATTCCGAGGCTGGCCAGTCAAATGAATTGCGATGTATTTCGCTGACAGCCAAAGATGCCAAATGGGAACAACTGCCTGGTGGTCCAAAGCTGACTGGACTGGCGATGGTTGAGCATGACGGTAAGCTGTATCGCGTTGGTGGGTTCACAGCAAAGAACAAAGCGGACGAAGATCAGAGCCTTTGGTCACAGGACAGCTTTGCGTGTTTCGATCCGGCGACCGGTGAATGGACCGATCTTCCGGCGATGCCCTCGGGGCGTTCGTCTCATGATGTCGCCGTCCTGGACGAAAAATTGTATGTCGTCGGTGGCTGGAACATGCAGGGAGCCGACAGCACCGTCTGGCATACAACAGCTCTTGTTTGCGATCTGACTCAACCAGAACTCAAGTGGATTGAAACTGCTGCACCTCCGTTTCAGCGTCGAGCCGTCAGCGTTGCCGCGTTTCAGGGCAAACTGTACGTCATCGGCGGCATGACGGAATCAGGCAGCACGACGACGGAAGTCAGCGTCTTCGATCCCGCCAGCAACGCATGGACTGTGGCCCCGGCCTTGAATGGTACGGGGATGGAGGGATTCGGGACATCCTCGTTCGCTGCGAACAATCGTCTGGTCGTCACCTCCATGTCCGGCGCTGTGCAGGTATTGAGCGATGATGCGACAAAGTGGATCCCGGCCGGTCAGGTCAGAGAAGCTCGATTCTTCCATCGACAACTGACCACGGCGGACGGACGAATCCTGCTCGTGGGCGGAGCCAGCATGCAGACGGGCAAGACCAGCACGATCGAACTGCTGCAATTCGTGGCGAAGCCATGATGTCTTGACCGAAGCCTGCCATCGAAGCGTCATGACATTGTGTGACGCTTTGCAAGCCTCTGAACCAGACGGTTTTGTTGCCGTGACAGCAATGCCATTCTGCAGTCAACGTTTTACCAGGCAGGAAATCTGCCAATGAACCTCCCGGACCCTTCTCAGGGCGAAGCCATATGACCGGTAATGGATCGGATCAATCTTCGTCCTCACGTTCACGCAAAGCCACTGACGCTAACGGCAATGAAGTCATACAGCACAAGCTGCCGTGTCTGGTTGCTCTTGATTTTGAAGAGCTTGCTCAGGGCCAGCAGTTCATCCTGATTCGTCTGGCCGGTGAGACCTACACGCTTCGCAAGACGCAATCCGGCAAGCTGATTTTGAACAAGTAATTATCTGGCAACGACAGGCTCAGCCGATCATTTTGCCATGGTTGGCTTCAGGGGCTATGAACTCGTTCGGTTGGTGTTAGTCACATTCACTTCAAATCGACACATCATCGTTCTGACAGCCCCGCAGGCCAATACCAGCGATAAGCCAATGTCGCAAAATTCAGAGAGGCATCGCCTGCAAAACTGCCCCGTGGACGAATCACCATCTGATGAGCGCGGGCTGTCGACGACGTGGCTTCAAAGACATCATTGTCCCCGCACTCTGAATAATCGAGCCCTGGCCTCAACAGCGTCCCTGGTCCCCACAGATGTTTTCTGGAACACATTCCGTGTGGCTGAACGTTGTGCTGTCGAACTATCCGATTGTTCCTGATAGTGCGTCATCACTAAGTTTCGGGGGCAATGCAAGCCAGCGGGGCGGTTCGACTGTGCAGTTTGAGGGCTCCGTCGGCAGGAATGGATCGACCCGTAAACCGGAAATCAGAATTTGATCAGGCACCGCGAAGCCCTGATTTGAATACCATAGATTCTTTCTTTGGCACTTCAGATCACGTGTCAACACCCTCCATAGACGAGGTTGTAAGACTTCTTTGAAGATCGATTAACGCTTTGGCGAATGACGTCCTCGTACATGACGCTTAACGTGGGGAGTAGACGAATCCGAATTCCTCATTTGTGGAGGATACCGAGACCATACGATATCCACTCGACTTGAGTTTCCTGATGGCTTCTTTCGATTTCTCGACACCGACATTTGGAAACCTGTGATGAAACTCTACCAGCAACTGCAGAGGTCTGATCTCTGACTTCAGGAGATCATCTATCACGTCGTACTCGGCACCTTCGATATCCATTTTCAAGACATCAATTCTATCATGCCCCAGTTCGTTCATTATAGTCGCCAGCCTTTTGACCGGGACGATGATTGCTCTGGCTTCCGTTGACGGTTTTTCCAGAAGGGTGTGAGAAACCTGGTCAGTCTTTTCCGGCGGATTGAATCGAACGTTTCCATCAAAGGAGGCGATACCGTATTCATGCATCACAAATCGCGCCGGAAATCCCTGTCTCTTGACCCAATCAATTGATTTCGGTGTTGGATCAAAGGCATGAATCTGCACCCCGAACCTGTCAATCATTCCGATGTCGAACGAGGCATCTTCGCCAACGCCAAAGGAATAGACCACACTTTCTGGACGAATGCTTTCTGAGACGACGTTCCAGCCCCCGTACGCAGATCCAATTCGTACCGTCTTGCATTTCAGGTCCGGCTTTTCATTAAGACCGCGCCCAATTGCGGCCATGATCAGAATCTTGATTCGTCTTGCTATCTTCCTCATTAGTCAACCTCATTCCGCCCTTCTGCCAACCGCTCAGAAAGTACATCTTCCACAGGTTTCGCGGGAACCCATTCACGCCCCCAAAAAAATGGTCAAAAGACCCTCAGTTCCCCACTGGACTTTGCCAGGCAGGTGTATGCGGAATACCCGTATTCATCATATCGGGCCTTTCCGTAGAGCAGCCTTTTCATTGACTGATACCATGGATAAGCCGTGATCATCGCTTCCGTGACCAGCGTCTTCTTTCGTCCCATGTTCCGGTACCAGTTAAAGCGGCGGACTTCGTTCTTCATGGTGGTGAATCGCTCATTGATGATTTCAAAGCCCTCCGACTTCAGCAGAAACTTGAACAGCGAAGGGGTGAAAATATTGATGTGTCCGTAGGACAGGTAGTGCTGAATTTTTTTGTCCACCTGCATGGAGTAGTCGAGAGGGATTTCGAAGACTTGAAACTTACTGACACGCTTCAACTCTCTGAGCAGCAGGCGAGGATGTTCTACGTGTTCAAGAACATGCGAACAGTATGCGAGTTCAAACTCCTCCGCTGCATAGGGGATCGTGTATCCATCAAACTTACGTATTTCAGACAGCGATGGAATCTTTCGTTTTTCAATCTGGCTGATTCCACTGTCGGAAATTTCCAGGGCGTGCAGGGATTTCGTGAACCCGGCAGCATCAAGCCACTGCAAAACGCTGCCTTCGCCGGCTCCGCACTCAAGAACCTTGTTGAACGAGCGGCCGCTACAAACACTGACGATGTTCCGGGCTTTATACTTTGCTCCAAGTTCACGCCACTCAGTCATCTTGTCGCTGTACTGCTCGTTATAAGCATCATGCAGTTTACGCGATTCGTCACTTGAATTCAGATTCATTAAAAACTCCGAAAAAAGCATTCGCATGTCCCACTCTTATGGAACGGCGACAATCAAGGCCTTTGACTTGAAATAAGGAATCGAAAAAATTGCAGTAAGAAGAGAACAGGATTTTCAACTTTCTCCGGGTCATTGACAGGAACCCATCGGTGCCGGAAGGATAGCAGCGGTAGCAGCATCGAGCGAGAACAACTTACCGAGACTGCGAGATCAGGGGTTTTCACTCCTGGAGACCGGCACAAAACTCAAGTGGGTAATACGATGAAGCCCGAGACGTTCGCTTCTGGAACACACAGAATGAGTATTTTCTGCGTTTTCTGCTGAACTTTGATCTCGTGGCGGACTTCGTGGTCTGACTTCATTTGCCCCTTCCCGACCTCCAGACGACGAATCTTCCAATGGGACGATAAAAACAGCCATGGGGGTAAAGGGACTGCCGCTACTCCCTTCCCGTTCATGGAGATGCCCGCAAGCAAGATTTCCGCTCTCAATCGAAAAGCCGGGAAACCACCGTTTATCCGGATTATTCCACAAAATCGACGCGGTGGACTCGTAACTTCAAGAGTTCGGCTGAGCCATCCTCGGAGGCGATCGAAGGTTTGTAGGCAGGGTACGGAGAGAATCCTGATGGACGCCGAGGAGATGCCGATTCCGCAACGGCACTTCACTATTGAGTGCAACAGGTTACGACATTCCGCAGACCTTCCTTGATTGATCTTGCGACGGTCTTCATTGGCTCGAGTTTCGTGTGAATCACTCTCCTGTACCAATCGTTGAAGTAAGTTGTCGCTGACGCGGCGCTGGTTTGAGTCCAGAGATCGCGAAGCATTTCCCTGTGGGACCACGCCATTCCGGTCTGGAGTCGATGGTCATTGGTCGCATCAAAGACTGCCTGCTGCTTCTCGGAGAGATTCTCAAAGCTCGTCAGCCAGATGTACTTTATTTTGCTGAGACAATCCTTGCCGTCTTTCATCAGATCAAGGTGTTCTCCGCAACGTACTTTGTTCACAGCCTTCGTCGCCATTTGTAAAACATGAAATTGATCGTCGACAATCTTGTTTTCCGCCAGAGGAATGACCTGCTGTGCGGCTGTGACATACTCTGCAATCAACTTCATTGCAATGAGCGTCGATCGATACAATCTGCTCGTCAGAGAGCCGGGAAAGACAGGTGATTCTGCTGTCCGTGTCGTTTCCATCGCTGATCGCTTCAACTGGGCTGTTGTCAGGTTCATAGGGCAGCGCGATATAGTGTTGGCCCTTGCGAAATGCCTTCTCGTCAATTCAGGGACGCGGCATCATCTTTGTCTCTTTGAGAGCCTTGCTGCGTGCAACAGCACGCTCCACAATCGACCACTTCTGATCCCAGTTCGTTTTCAGAATACACATGGCACCTGTGACGTTCTGAGTTGCCCGAAGCCTGAATCGCGAACGCTCAAAGAGATCTGTAAACTGGTTTCTCTTCTCCGCCGATGTCACCTGGACCTGTTTCACACCATTCTCAGGACGAAGACCTATGACCGGTCACAAGTCGGATTAATCTTTGTCCGCTCACGCTCGCGAAGCCGCGGACATGACGGTCGACGAAACCTCGCTGCACAAGTTCCCCGGCGTCGTATCGCTGGATTTTGAGGAATTCAGGCACGGCCAACACAGCGTCGTGATTTGTCTGGCCGGCGAAATAGACACGCTGCGAAAGACACCATCCGGCAAACTGATTCTCAACAAGTAGTTTGCGGGCTGTTTTATTCCATCAGCCTGTGATCGGCTCCGGAGCTTTATCGGAAAAGAATCGGCCGTGTTCCAGAAAGTGCTGTACGGCCGCAATCACGGTGGTATCACTCATCAGGAACGCATGAATCTTCGGGATTCGCAAAAAGTCGGCGGCTCCGGGAAGGCGAGCACTCGCGACGGTCACAGTCCCGTCATCATCACCGGGAAGCAGGCGATTGAAGCCCTTGTCATCGCCTTTGCCCCCCACCACGACCCCGAACTCAAAATCCGGAGTCGGTAACGACTTGATGGGCCCCAGCGGGTCGCTGATTAATTCCTGACCGGCCGGACCGTAGATGGCTTTGAACAGCAGGTTTCGCTTCAGCATGTCGGCCAGTTCCGCACCACCGTTTGGCGTGCCCATCATGACCATGCGATGAAGGCGAGGATCGCGATGATCCTTCAGATAGCGTCGAACCACAATGCCTCCCATGCTATGGACGACGAAGCTGATCTGTGAGACGTCAGTCAGCGAATCCATCACCGATTTCAAATAAGCGGCGGCCTGTTCCAGCGGAACCTGAGTACTGGGATATTCGAACGGAACATGAGTGTATCCATCTTTCGGCATCGCTTTGATGATCGGCTGCAAAGACTTCGACGATCGGGCGATCCCGTGAAGATAGATAACTGCGTGGCCAGTGTCCGGAGCGAGCCCTTTGCTGATCCTGATCTGCTCCAGAACAGCGTCGCATTCAACCAGTGTTCCCGAGGCGTAGCGACGATTATTGACATCCAGCAATCGATAATGCCCCGTCAGCACATTGCGCTGAATCCGATAGCCTCGGAAAAACTTCAGATCTCCCCAGAACTGCATGCCGCCCAGAGTCGGCAGCCCTGGTTGCGGACTTTTCTCCGTCGATGTCTCCTGCATTGGATTTGGCCTCCGTCTACCAACCTCATCTCTGGCCGCGACTCAATCTGATTCTGCAGCAGGCTATTTGGCTGTCGGCAGTTGATAACCTTCGCGATTAACGCGAATCCGATAAAGGCTTGTTCCTGCCGTGATGTAAAGCAGGTTCGCATCCTTGCCTCGTCCAAAGCCGACGTTCGTGGGAACTTCGGTTTTGATGTAAGCCAGTTCTTTGCCTTCCGGCGAATACACGCAGATCCCCGGACGATTCTCGGCTCGTACCGCCACATACAAATTTCCGTCTTTATCGACGATTAGCCCGTCCGGACCATCGTAAGGAGAATAATCCACCAGTGTCTTGCGAAATTTTGCAGTTCCATCTTCGGCAAGGTCATAAGCCAGCAGCGCCATCAGACCTTTTCGCAGCGGAGCATCGACCTTGTCCGTCTGAGCCTGATCTGCACCGCTGCTGAGCCGTTCCATTGCCGTTGCGCCGTTATCGTTGCTGACGACATACAGAGTCTTCTGATCGGGCGAAACACAAACGCCATTTGCTTTGCCTGCATCTGTGATGATGCGGTGCAGGGAACCATCCAGATCAATGCGATAGACACCAACAACCGGCTGATCGAGAGATTCGTGGCCCAGATAGCGAGGATCGCTGAAATAGATGCGACCTTTTTCGTCGATCGTAATATCGTTCGGGGAATTCAACGGACGTCCATCAAACAAAGCCGCAATGATCTGTGCCTTGCCGGTCTTCATGTCAGTCCGAGTAACACGGCGACCACCGTAGTCAGCTCCTTCGGCCACAATCATGTTTCCTCTGGCGTCAAACTTAATGCCGTTTGACATGCCGCTGGGTGAGCGGAAAATTGACGTAGTCTTTGCAGCCGGATCAAACTTCCAGATGAAGCCCGCGTCGATGAAGCCTTTGGCGTCACGCGATTTATTAGAGAAGGTAATCTCACTGAAGTACACCATGCCATCCGGCGCAACCGACACACCTTCCGTCAGCACTTTTCCCTCGAAGAGTTTTTCGAGCACTGCCTCCGGAGCCACAATCGGTTCCTCGGCGGCGGCGATGTTTACACCAGCCGAGAGCGCCAGTACTCCGACAGCCATTTGCAACAATGAGCACGACAGTCGAATTCGGTTCAGCATCGGATGACCTCTTTGATCAGGCAGAAGGTTTTGATCAGAATGAAGGTGGAGCTAACATCGCGTCAGATAAGCGGCCTTCCGGAGACTCCGTCAAAGCTCTTCGTTCCATGCCTTGATCGATGTCAGGTGGTTTTCGGGGCCGGAAAGCAGGTTGATCCCAAAATATTCGCGTTGCAGCATGGCTGTTCTAACGCGGAATATAAAAACATCAAGCCGTAACGAGTTTCAACGGCACTCGCGGCGAATATACTGCGACACCAAAGACGCAAGATCAAATGAAGATCGTCTGAGTTCTCAACCACTATTCTGGAGGAAAATATGCATCGATCATTGGGCAATATCATTGCGGATTCACTGGAACTCTCCGTTGGCTACGGCGAACGATTGCTGAAAGATGTCACAGCTTCGACCTTTGCACGGTATGCCACCCCCGGTGGAACTCTGATTGAGTCCAATCACCCGGCCTTTGTTTACGGGCATCTCGCGCTTTACGGACCTCGTATTCTGTCGCAACTGGGGCAGTCCGGCCCCACGACACCAGCGAACTTTGAAGCGGTGTTTTCGAAAGATGCCAAGTGCGTTGACGATCCCTCGGCTTCTGTTTATCCGGCGATGGAGGAAGTGACGAAGGCTTTCTTCGAAGGTTACAAGGCCGCAGCGGCTGCTCTGCGATCTGCTCCGGATTCAGCATTTGAAGTGCCGAATCCGATGGAAGGTCGCATGGCGGCGTTGTTTCCGACGCTGGGCTCACTGCACACGTTTTATTGTGGCGGTCACCTGATGATGCATCTGGGCCAGATCAGCGCATGGCGCAGAATGATGGGGCTTGGAGCTGCGTGATTCGCAACTGAGTCTGTTTACTGCCCAGCCGGATGCGCCGGCTCATGCACTAGTGCTTCATCAGCGGTCGTTTGAGGAGTTGAGCTGAAGCGCACGAGACGTCCGCGTTCCCGGAGCGCGGGCGTCTCGCCGGCTGACCATTCCTCAATTCATCTCTGACAAAGCACTGGCCAACGCCTCCGGCTGGGCGGTAAACGAGAAGCTCAAATTTTCGCTTGAACCGGGCGGTTTAACACCGCTGAATGGCCAGTTCGTTCGAATACCTGCATGGAGATCACTTGTGAAATCTGTCTCTGTTGGCATCGCTCATTTAATCTGGTCGCTGGCGATGATCGTCGCATGCTCCCCGATGAACTCTGTCATTGCTTTTGATGAATCGAAGTCCGCGGAGTCCACCGAGCAGCCGCTGACTGTAAAACTCTGGCCGCCCGACAAAGCGCCCAACGGCGATGGAACGTTCTCTTCTTCCGACGCGAAGGTCACGGTGCACCTTGCGAAGGAACCGAACGGTGCCGCGATCGTAATCTGCCCTGGTGGCGGTTACGGTGGTCTCGTCACCGGTGCGGAAGGTCATGGAATTGCAAAGTGGCTGAACTCACATGGCATCACAGGAGTTGTGCTGGAGTATCGACTTCCAGCCGGTCGCTCGTTCGTTCCCCTGATGGACGCTCAGCGGGCCATTCAAATTGTTCGAGCCCACTCTGAGGAATGGAAAGTAGACTCCAGCCGCATTGGCATCATGGGATTCTCGGCGGGTGGACATCTTGCCTCGACTGCAGCAACTCATTTTCACGACGGCAATGCCACCGCATCCGACCCGCTGGAGCAACTCAGTTGCCGTCCTGATTTTGCGGTGCTTGTTTATCCTGTCATCACGATGGGCGAGAAAACTCATGGTGGCTCAAGAAAGAACCTCCTGGGAGATAATCCAACGCCGGAAATGATCGAACTGTTCTCCAACGAGAAACAGGTCACTGAGAAAACACCGCCGATCTTTCTGACTCACGCCATTGACGATACTCCAGTGCCCTGCGAGAACAGCAAGGCACTTTACGAGGCATTGCAAAAGGCCGGCATTGCGTCGAAGTATCTCGAACTTCCCTCCGGCGGCCACGGGCTCAACGGCTACAAAGGCCCGATGTGGGATGCCTGGCAGAAGCAATCGCTTGAATGGCTGGCCGAGCTGAAATTCATCCCCGCCGCCGCCGATTAGAGGCCACATTCCGCAGCGTTCCGCTTCAAGCCTGATTTTCTGAAAACCACAGTGCATCCGCTATTAGTGATCCCGATCGATCAAAGGTGCTTCAGCGGTGCTGATGTGGTTCTGGAAATCTTCAGCAGACACAAAGTTATTGAACGCAGGGGTTGCAGCGTGCGCAGAGAGCAATAAAGGGAGATGTTCCCCTGCGTTGAACGCCACTCCTTTTGATGACATCGTTGCCTCTGGTTCTGTCACTGGAATTGCATGTGACCGCTGCCGCAAGGCGAACTTACTTCTTCTGGTTGAACACAGACCGGCGTGTCGGACCGGAGTAGCGAAGCGAACTCCCGTTCGCGACATCGGTCGTGATCACCGCAGCAGGTTGACTATGCTTCTTTTTCCAGGTCTGGTTTAATGGCCAACACAGCGTGACGAAGAAGTGCCAGTAACTCAGGACGGTTCATCCTGAGTGCGCAACGACGTCGGAAAATTGTCCACTGTCTTGCCAAATCAAGCGGATTCCGGCGATCACGGGAATGGCCAGAAAACGCACGTTGCACGCCATCAATTTGATTGCACCGCTGGCACTGGTCGCCACATGGTTCAAGGTTTCGGTCGATGCAGGTGCGGATGCCGGATACAGCACAAGTATGATCCTACGGGAGTTCAAATCTTGCGGCGTGCCAGACTCGCGGCATGTTTTTCAGAGAAACGGCCAGTTTGGTCTTCCGGCTGACGTCAAGTGTCATGCTGTTCGTCGCGAGGACGACTTGATCCAGCCACCAAGCTTTGAATGGCATGTAAATTCATTCACACGCTCTGTACTGCTTTCTGCAGGAGGCGCATTGAAAAATGATCGCGAGATGTATGTGGTCTTTCTTCGTTTTGATGCCGACTCCAGACTCGGCACACATGGTCGAAATGTTTTCAGCCACGATCACGAACGTGTTCAGAAACTCGAACTTCAGCGTCTGGATGAACTGTTCCACCTTGGCCCGCAGATCAGGTGACAGTGGCGTATTCCGTTTCACAATAGCCGCTTTGTATCAAAGTTTCCTTGATGGCTGCGCATGATGACTGTGACGACCGCGAAATTGGTTTTCCGGGGTTCATCCCAGGAAGCCGAGAATCCTGCAATTCATGCCAAATGGAGTCCGATGAACTGAAAATTTCGTGTTTCAGTGGTGATGAGATGCCGCTGAAATGCGAAACTTGGCGTGGCTTTCGGGCGTGGAACGCCCTTAGCAAACAGGACCCCGGAAAATTAGCCGCATGGACGTGTGTAAATCAATATTGCCATTCTGTTTGCTGCTGCTTTCCGGCTGCAGCCTGACAGAGCAAAAACAGTTCTGGTATCAGCCCGGACTACCGGGGCCACAGGCTCGGCAGGCTATTGACGGCTTGCATGACACGAATTCCGGGACACGGATCAGCGAACTTGAATTGGCAGCGCATTGCGATTGTCTCGGCTCTCCCGACGCGACGCTGCATTATTTGCGGGTTCTGGAAGATTTGTGGCCGCGACTGGAATCCAGCACAACCGGCGACAAGACGAACGGCCAGCTTTTGAATGCGTACAATCGGAGTCTGGGACGCTTCCTGATTTGTGTACAACGGCACCGTCAGTACGTTCCGGGAGAGGGCGTGGTAATCAGCACGGACACAGAGACGCGAACGATCCCGATTCGCCTGATCGGACTGCCCTGGACAGCAGCGGACATTCAGAATCTGTATCCGGTGGGTGCATATCATGCAAAGTCGCTCACAAGACAGATCAAACGATTTGGCTGGGGAATGCCTCTGGTCGCGCAACGTACATGCCCCACCAATCAGCATTCTGGTGAGCAGTTTCTGCTGCCGGGAAGTACGTTCTCATTGACTGCCGTGTTAAAGACCGAGGTCGCAGAAACTGAAGTTGCGGGCACCCCGGGGACTCAGCCAATCCTGGAATTTCACAATCCCCTGAATTCCACAGAACTCTCAGTCGCCGGCAACTTACTCCCGCTGGCGGCTGATCTGTCTGCTCCGTTCGCGTTTCAGGAAATCTGCAGCTCCCAACAGGTTGAACCCTTCGACTGGTTTATTCATCCGGAGATGGGTAACGACAAGGATGGGTTGTTCTTCCTTGAGCCCTATCAGTCAGGCAAGATTCCAGTCGTCATGATTCACGGATTGATGTCCAGCCCGCGTACCTGGGTCGATATGGCCAATGAGCTTCGGAGCATATCCGGGTTTTCAGATCGATATCAGATTTGGGGGTTTCGATATGCCACGGGTCAGCCATTTGTTGCCTCAGCGTCCATTCTGCGTCGAGACCTGAATTTGGCGTTATCTCAACTGAAGGAGACTTCGTCTGATCCAGCCCTCGATCATATCGTGCTGATTGGACATAGTATGGGCGGCTTGATCGCTAAGGCACAGATCTCATACAGCAGCGACCAGATGTGGTGTGCTGTTGCCAACCGTCCCCTGTCCAGGATTACGACCGATCACGCCACCCGAAATAGTCTGGGGGAGAACTTCTATTTCTCTCCTCAGACTTCCGTTCGACGTGTCGTGTTTGTCGCTGTTCCTCACGGCGGTTCTACGCTGGCTACGCGGCTTGTAGGCCAACTTGGAAGTTCACTGGTGAAGCCTGATGCAACCGCCGTGAAGCGGCATCGACAGCTGATCGAAGATAACCCCGGCGTGTTTTCCGGAGAGGTGACACATGGAAATCCAACAAGCATCGATCTCCTGAAGTCCAGCAGCCCTTTACTGCAAGCACTCCGCTGCCTTCCTGTCAGCAGCAGCGTAAAAATGCATTCCATTGTTGGCAATGGTCGCTATTCCATTGGAGATGGTCGTGGCGATGGCGTTGTCGGAATCGCGAGTGCCCGGCATTCCGGCGTTATCAGCGAGTGCTATGTGCCAGCGTCACACACCGAAATTCACCGACGTTCCGAAACCGTCTGCGAGGTCTGGAGGATCCTGAGCGAACACCATCAGCAGTTTCTGACGGAGTCGAATCCGCACCAACTCAGGAATTAGTCAGCCAACTTCACCCTCGTAAACCAGAGTCGGCTGCGGTCGCCTGTGCGGCGGCAATTTGAAGTGAATCGACAACGAGATGGTTGTCCCGGAAGTCGTCAACCCGCAGAAACGATATTTGAAGCCTGTATTTACACCAGGCGTTCAAAATGCTGCGTTTGACGGGGTCACGACGCAGCGCGGAAAAGAGCATGTTTGCCGGGCATCCGGTCTAAGTGGTCTGCGATATAGCGGCTATCGTCCGGCCGGAGCCTCACGCATCGCTTTGTTCGTGCGTCCGAGCCCATCAATAAAGACCATTTCCGTGGCAGTCATGGCCTTGACGGTAAACAAATGACTGGTTCCCACACGCCCCGGGTCTGTCGATGTCCCGACGTTGGTAAGAATTTTCCCCTGACGCACTTCCCAGGCACCACTTGAGATAGGCGATTCTACAAAGACGCGACGGAACAACTGCAGTTCTTCATGAACCCGAAAGGAAGCGAACGTTCCATTGTCACGGAATCTGATATGCAGGAATCCCAACTGATCGGGAATTCGCCACACGCCCGGAAGCAGCTTATTGATCTCTTCATCTCCGAGCGAAAATGACGTGGCTGCAGGTTGAGTTTTGCGGGGAGCCTCGGGTTTCTTAACGGGATCCGTAGATTGTGTGCGCCGCTGCAACACCATTAACATTGCGCCGGAGCCTTTGGGAGCAGTCAACTCGGCCGGACGCGTTTCTGTAAAGGTGTCACCGAAACACACGATCAATTGTCCATTGTCAAATCGATAAATCCCCCGGCTGACGTCATGTGCATCGGAAGACTTAACATCGATGGTGCTTGGGTAGCTGGCCGGGTCGATGATAATCGTACGAGCGTGTCGTTGTCCGGTATGAACATCGAAAAACAACAGGGAATTATCAACGATTTCAAGCCGGCCACCAGAAGGCAGCACGTCGGAAATTCGTTCGGCAGGAATCACCTTGCCATCCTCAACAAGCTTAACAACCGTCCATGATCCCTCAAACAACTTGAGTTCGGCCTTATCATCAGCCAGCCCTGCCCATGCGGGACTGCCAGCCAGCAACAGCAGGCACGCGATAATTCTGTGTTGAATGCATCCGTTCACTGTATTCTCCTGAATTCTGAAAAGTCTATAACGCAATTGGCAGAGTAACGCCTGCCGTAGCTTGTGGCAACCGGACACTGAGGCGTTGTCCCTGCGAGCCGAGTGGTGCTTCCAGCGCCGAATTGGAGAAGGGGCGCAGTCGTGCCCGACTGAAAGACTCCTCCCGCGAGGGTCCGTGATTCAGCAGCATTGCAATATGTCAGTCCCAAACCCCAGTTGCATGCCG
>JBIIIF010000494.1:0-4056 GCA_044235005.1 Planctomycetaceae bacterium
GATTTTTCCATAACGACCGTTGAGCTTTCTCGGATGAAACCGCACTCTTGCGGGGTTTCATCTGGCGAGCGACCTGCAGGAGCCGCATATTGAACGCGTTTTGCTGCCAAATGGCAACTGGCCGAATTGAAAACTGAGCGTATGGCCAGCAAAAACCGCGTCAACGGCCCGCAAATTTCAGCAGGCCAGCGAATCTCCTGCGATGTACCCAAAAATCAACGACGTCCCGAGTGACCTCGCCAGAATCGCCTGGATACCAACAATCTGGAGGCTTCTGCGGATTTTACCCCGGAGTTCAGCCGGGGCATCATCCTTCAAAAGCCCACAGACAGCCTTATTTCTGAAACCGGAAATTCTCGCCAGATCCCATTGATATTGCCCAAACCTCCGCGACAATACGGTCCGAAGAGGTTCCCTGATTGTTGAATTGGCCGTGGATTTGAAGCTCGGTCACCAATTGTCAAAAACCAAAACTTGACCGCCCCTCATTTAGATGGCAAATGAATACCAGCGACCAAGCCACTGGTAACTGGGAGCGGGGCCAGGTGGCATGTGATTGAATCAGGTTTCGAGACCCGGAATTGAAAGGGAAGACATGAAGAATTTTGCAATGATGATGACGCTGTGTGCGGCTCTCGCCACAGGTGCTGTTGAAGCACGACAGGAATTGACACCGGTTCCAGAAGTACCGGGAACATTTGTAGAGTCACACGCTGTGCCGCTCTACACGAATGTTGTTTACAAGGACCGCGACGAAATGTCGCCATGTGCTCAGCCAAAGATCATCGCTGTAAAGGATCCATGTGCTTGTGATGATCCTTGTGATGCCTGCGGACCGAAGTGCGTTTACATTCAGATTTGCGTACCAACATGTGGTTGCGAATTGATCAGCTGCCGCCGTAACGGCGACCGTATTCGTTACGACTACGGCAAGTACGCTGTTGACGTCCGCATCAAGCGAGACCACATCGAAGTTGATTATCAGGACTAGTCTCAGCACATTCTGGTTGGCGTGAGTCAGCCAGACATGCCTGACAAGACTTATTGAAACTGCGGCAAGGGCGATGGAGCCAATCCATCGCCCTTGTTTTTTTGGCTCTGCGCGAAATGAAGTACGCGACCCAGGACGAAGCCAATGAAACAGCGAGGGATCTCCTGGGAGGACTTAAGGCAGCGGCTGGCAACTAACCTGACAATCAGGCGACCGGCCGATGTGAACCGGCCGGCACTTTCGACTAAACAACTATTTCGATCTGCACATTTCATTTCGCGCTGAACCGTTTTTTTGTCACTCAACCAGCCCCGCGTCGCTCGACAATCAGCCGGAGCTGAATCTTTTGAAGCGGCCCGCTTGCTTGATCAAATGGACCCAAAACGCTGGAAGAGCCCAGAGAAACAACACAACCCGACGCGTTGGCGAGGGATTTTCCTAAACAAAGCGTAAAACGCAAAAGGATGATCCCTCGCTGACGCAGCGGGTTGGGATGGCGGCAGACGCGCAACTTCAAAACTCACGCGTCGGGTTGGAATGAACATTCACCTTTTTATGCCACGGGCGACCGAAGCAACAAGATTGCGCGACCTGTGACTAAGTTGTGCGTATCGTCATGAGGCCTACTTCAGCAGAGCATGCAACTGCTCATCAAGCAGGCTGGAGACTTTCAGTCGGCTCATGCTGAAATCGCCAAAGTCTGTATGTCGACTGGGAACAGAAACGATGTAGGCGCCGGCTGCCGCGGCAGCGCGAGTCCCTGTTTCACTGTCCTCGAGAACAAGCATTTCGGCAGGATCAACACCGTGCATTACGGCAGCCTTGAGATAAATCTCCGGATGAGGTTTCCCGTGAGTCACATCTTCGGCCGTCAGCGTGAAATCAATTCTGTGCAGCAGGTTGAACTTTTCAAGGAGATGCGTCATGTAGGTTCGAGGTGACGAAGTAGCGACGGCGCGAGGCAGTCTTCTGGCATCCAACAGCTCAAAGACTTCCAACAGGCCGGGCATCATGGCAAGGCGATTCTCTGCCAGTGATGCAAACAGGATTTTCGTTTCGAGCATCAGATCCTCAAGAGAGTCCTTCAGGCCTGTGAGATCTCGAAGCACCGTGAACGCCTCCACGGGACGACGCCCCATCATGCCGTGGCGGATGGTGTCGGTCATTTCAAGGCCTCGACGAGCCATCAGTTCGACCCCGGCCAGCTCGAAGATATCCTCAGTGTTGAGCATCAGCCCATCAAGGTCGAAAACCACGGCACGAATCACGGGGCGGCTCGTCATGAAGAATAAGCTAACGTTATGAGTAGAAGGAAAGATTTCGAAAAGACAATGGTGCCTGTTCACGCAGGCGGCTACAACAAGATCGGATCGGCGTTGTGAGATTATTGCAGGACGACGCTCCGCCTTCTGAGAAATGTGGCAAAGTTCCCAGCGAGTGCCCGTTCAGCGTGTATTCTAGTGGGAGTCGTGAAGAGAGACACCGCTGGCAGAGACGCTTAAGGATTCTCCCGCTGGCGGTTACTGAGACGACTGCTCCCGTTTCCGGGAATTGCAAAGGCCGATTACCTCGCTCTTTGACTCGGTTTTCGGACACGCCTAGACTCCCGGCCCCTTGCAACGAATCAGGTCTGTACGTTATTCGCCTTTCTGAGGTGCATTCGCGTTGTCCAGCGGTCAGCCGAATCAGAGTGAACGTCGCAGATCCAGAAGTTCTCAGGTCGCGGAAGCTTATCGGACGGCTCATGAAGTCGTCTCGGCGGCGATATCACTGGGGTTGCTTATTTTTGCGGGATACTGGCTGGATGCTGAATACGGCTGGAGCCCCCTGTTGACGATTTGTGGTGCCTGTCTCGGTTTAGTCGTTGCCGGAGTGTCTCTTGGACAACTCCTGCGTCGACTGGATCGCGAATCGGCGGAGTTGAAACGAAAAGCGGCGAAGGCCAGAGAGGCTCGCGCGGAGTGACTCAGAATTTTCGAGGTGCTGGTATCAGGTCTGCTCTGTGGCTCACGTTTTTTGTGGCGCTGGGGTGGGCGTTGTGTTTCTGGCCTGCGAGAATGCTGCGTGGCGAAGCAGGAGTCTGGTGGATGTCACTTGCGGCAATTGCCGTTTTGGTGCCTGGCTGGATTGTTGTTTTTCTTTCGAGTGCCGCTATTCTGCGAAACGAGTTATCGGCGATGCTTGTTCAGACGATGATTCGTCTCTTCAGTGTGGCCGGGACGGCGATGGCGGTGAAGAAGCTTCGCCCGGATTTGGGAATCATTGATTTCTTCGGCTGGCTGATCGCGTTCTATTTGCTCGCGTTGGCCGTTGAGGTAACGTTGCTGAAGCGAAGCATTGCGGCATCGTCTGCGAAATAACTTTACTGATCTAAAGCAAAAATCTTCAGGGGCTGGCGGACAAGCGGAAATGAGTGAGCACGATCATTTTCATCACGTTCGCGACTACACCTATTTCGAGGTGCCTAAGTTTCTGACGTCTCCACACACCTTCGAAAGTGTTGATGCTGTGCCTTGGCACACTCTGCACGCACTTCATCTGCACAGCCCGACGCTGGGGCAGGTTAATGAAGCGATGGAGGGGAAGATCTTTATTCCTCAGCCCTTCGCGGGGACTGCTCGCGAGCCTGGGTTTCTGATCTCAAAGTTCATGGTTCTGCAAGTGGTTGTGCTGGTTCTTTGCCTGCTGATTTTCCGCGGCCTGGCGAAGCGAATTGGACGTGGTGTTCCGGCGAAGGGGCGTTTCTGGAATTTCTGGGAAGCGATTGCTCTGTTCATCCGGGACGAAGTCGTGCGGCCGACGATCGGCGACCATTCTCATGAAGATCATGGTGATGGGCACGAAGGGGGCGGTCATCAGGATCACGGGCATGCTTCTCATGGCCATCATGACCACGGGCATGGGCACACGGCCCATGCACATGGCGCTCAGGCGATTGCTTATGTTCACCCGGGCGACAAATACCTGCCGTTTGTGTGGAGCTGTTTTTTCTACATTCTGCTCTGCAATTTGCTGGGTGCGGTGCCATTTCTTGGTTCCGCCACCGGCGAAATTAATGTGACTGG
>JBIIIF010000196.1:0-14106 GCA_044235005.1 Planctomycetaceae bacterium
GCCGGTGCTGAGTGTCATGACGTATCGTGACGAAGCGGAAGCGGTTCGCATTGCCAACGACTGCGAATTCGGTCTGATGGCCAACATCTGGACCACTGATGGCACGAGAGCCCTGCGAGTGGCTCGGCAGGTCAAAGCGGGGCGAATCACTATCAACGGTGGCGGCGCGTTAAGAGCCAACGTGCCGGTTTACGGTTACAAGCTGAGCGGTATCGGGGCCGAGCTGGGGTTTGAGGAAGCCGTGCATGAGTACTGTGCTTCGAAGGCCGTTCTGTATTCATTTTCCACGGAGAAATCACCATGGCCGGAGTAGCCAGTTTGCAGTCAGCGGGAACCGTTTCACAGGATCCTCGAATCGGACAATCGATCGAAGATCTTGACACGCCAACGCTTTTGCTGGATCGAGCCGCCAGTGATCGCAATCTGGCGAAGATGGCACAGTTCTTTGCCGATCGAAAGTCAAAACTTCGGCCCCATTTCAAGAACCATAAATGCGTGACGCTGGCGAAACGGCAGTTAGCTGCTGGCAATGCCGTCGGTATCACCTGCGCGAAGCTGGGAGAAGCCGAAATCCTGGCCGACCATGGCGTTACAAATCTGCTGATTGCGAATCAGGTGGTCGGTGCTGTAAAGGTTCGGAGACTGGCGGAGCTGGCCAAACGGGCTCATGTTGCCGTCGCTGTTGACCATATCAGTCAGGTGGAAGCCATCAGTCAGGCGGCGGTCACCGCAGGTTCCACCGTGCATCTGCTCGTGGAAGTCGATATCGGCATGGGTCGCTGTGGACTTCCACCCGGTGAGAGCGTTGTTGAACTGGCGAAGCAGATTGTGAAATTCCCGGGCGTGCAACTGGATGGAATTCAGGCTTACGAGGGACATCTGGTAAATGTCATCGATCGTGATCAACGTCGCAGTCAGTCTCAGGCGGCAATGCAGTTGGCGATCGATACACGTCGCCTGCTGGAAAAGTCCGGCTTCCCGGTGGCATGCCTCAGCGGCTGTTCAAGTGCAACGTATGATAGTACCGGAGCGATGGACGGCGTGGATGAAATTCAGGCCGGCAGCTATGCCACGATGGATCGGCAGTACTATCGTCTGGCGCCTGAGTTCGAGATCGCCATGTCGCTGCTGGTGCGAGTCATCAGTCGTCCGACTGCGGACAAAGCCGTTCTGGATGTTGGTGTGAAGGGGGCTGGTGGAGAGTTTGGGGTGCCCGGTATCAAAGACCATCCGGATGTCGTCGTTCCGTTTTTCCTCGCAGAAGAACATGTCGTCGTGACCAATTCACCGGATTGGTCGATCGGTCAGCCGTTGCATCTGATCCCCAGTCACGCCTGCACAACCTGCAATCTGCACCGCGAATTCGTGGTTCATGAAAACGGACGCGTGGTTGATGTCTGGCCGATTGAAGCATCAGGTTTGCTGCGGTAAGGACTCGATCACTTGTCGAACACCTCATCAACCGACGCTTCGATAACGCGACAGAGACCTTCCAGATCCAGATCGTCTTCGTCTTCACCGAACGGTTCTTCGGTGTGCTCGGCGGCGATTTCCATGCCCAGCATGAAGTAGCTGATCATGGCCGTTAGTGGCACCGTCCACCAGTTGAAGTCGTGAACGATCCCCCACGGAAGCGAGAAGAGATACATAAACACGCATTGCCGAGCGAAGGTTCGATAAGAGCGAGCCAGTCGAGTATTCCGGATCTTTTCGCAGCCGCCCACAATCTCCATCAGCTTTCGCACGTCTTCGTCCATCACGATCAGTTGCGAACCGTCAATAATGCCTTCTTTCTTCCATGAGCGAAGGCGAGAATACAGAATCGAAACCAGAAACGTCGGTACATGCTGCGGCAGGTTTTGACCTTCCTCAATCAGTTCTGAATCTTCCAGAGAGGCTCCATCGCGCAGATGATCTTTCAAGGCCCCTGGGAAGAGACGCAGGATTCGCTTCGTCTTCTCAATATCCTTCTCCGGCACTTCGATCAGATCGACATACTTGAGAGCCAGATTGCGAATCGTGTTGACGAGTCCGCCCCAGAGCGTTCTGGCTTCCCACCAGCGAGCATAGGACGTGTTTGTGCGGAACACCAACAGCCAGCCGAGCACCAGTGTCAGAGCTGCGTGAATATCGGCTGGGACGTCAGAGAAGAAATCCAGATGATCCCGTGATTCGAAAAAAGCCGGAATGACCGCATAAGCCCCAACCAGCAGAGCATACACCGCGACTCGTGAAACCATGCGGGTGCCTCTGAATCGCCGTCCACTGGTGGCAGTCGCAAATAACAGCATTCGGTAAACCTGTTCCAATGGTCTGAGGCGATAGCACGAGTCGAACGCGGGCGAGATGCTTCGTGGTCGGCCAGCAATCGTGAGTGGTGCGAGACATTTTGCGGATCAAGATGACTACAATTTAACGCAAATTGCAGAAACGAAAAACCGGGACTGGCTATTCACCATCCCGGTCATCGGTATGAAGCTGTTCAGGCCATGGACGAAGTCGCTCTCAGGCAACCCGCTCTCAGGCAACCTTCATGAAGAGAATCAATGTGCCGGTGGCAAGCTGTTCTGGAAGGCTCGATTGCGGAACAGGAAGTCAATGATGTTGCCTTCGTGCGGCTGCAGCCAGTTCAGGGCGCAAGTTGGAATCGGGCCGATGTTCAGTCGGTCGATGTGGCGAGCATCGACCAGGTCACTGATCCACTTTTCGTTGTTGGTGATGGCGGTGCCGACCAGCGTGGAGCCGATCTTGCCGAGCATCTGGTCCTGCGGGCACTGAACGACAGAAACGAACGGGAACATGTATTCCGTGTTCGCCATGCTGTTGTCGCAGTCGCTGACATGCAGCACGGTTGGACGCAGGTAGTCGCAACGCTCATGTTTCACGAGGCGATCACCACCACGATACTTGGCCGTCATTTCAGTCACAGGGCCCTTGATGCCGTCTTCGATCTGATTGTTCATCGCTTCAGCCACTCCGGCTGTTGTGAACGCGGCGATCGCGGCATTGGGATCCGTCGTTGGCAGCGGAGCAATCGGACCAAGCTTCTTTGCGATGGCATCGGCGATCGCTTCAGTATGGCGTGACGCCCAGATGCCGGAGCAGTTGATGCAGCTTCGTCCGCCGTTCATGAGCACGCTCTTCACGAGCACATCAAGGTACTCTTCCCAGCGATCCACACAGTCATCGCCAATCATAATCTTGCTGAAGCCCGGACCGTGCGCCTGAACTCGCGGGTTGCCGTGGTACTTGTCGACGGTCGCCTGACCACCAAAGATCATCGCGCGGTTGCAGGTTTCCAGAACCTTGTTGCCCACATCATGAGGTCCGGGGTACAAACAGAAGGCTTCGCGAGGAACACCCGCCGCTGCGAAGGCTTCGTACATGCGGTACGGAGTCCACGGTTCTGATGAACCTGGCTTCAGAACCAGGCCAATCTGCAACGGAATCGCAGGGAGCCACAGTGTGTGAACACCAGGCGAGTTCGAAGGCAGAACCAGGCCCAGCGTTGAGGTTGTGGCCTGAAAGCTGACCATGACATTTCGTGATTCCATGCCGTAACCGCGAGTCAGGATGTCCAGCGGCAGGCCACGAGTCAGCGCGTCGAGCATATCGCCCATGTGCTTGAGCACGAACGCATTCTTGGACATGTTGGCTCGACACATATTGAGCGGCAAGCCGGTGGTCGCCGACTGGATCGAGCAAAACTCTTCAGGAGTCTGTGTGCCAGTTCCCATCGGCAGGTTGGCTGTGAGATAAAGATCAGCGGCCTGCTCACACTTCTTAATCAGTTCCGCACAGGTGAACTGTTTCAGGATCTCGCGAGCTTTTGAGGATTTGCGGGAGTCCATTTGCACGAGGCCGGCATTGGCCTGATGCATTTTGGCCATGACCTCACCGGTCTCAAAATGGACAACGTCAGCCTTTTCGAGCGACTCGTAAGGCTTACCCCAGCGAATGACAGGAATTTCAAGCATGGAAGGATCAATCAGCGGAATAGCGGAGAATTTGGGGAGGCAATAAGACACCTCGTATTGTAGAGCCCAAACCCGTCACGTCCAGGATTGCTCGCTCGTTGCTATGACTGTTCCTGAACCTGTCTCGAAAATGCGCAGAATTGGAAGAGGCTGTCAGATGTTGCGAGGCCGGGGAATCGTGAGATTATAAGATCAGTCCGGATGCGTTAGCGGGCTGCCGGTTTGCGCAAGGTTTCAACGTGTTGGGGGGGTGGATCCTGCTTTTCATTACGCATTTGAGCCGCAACGCTTAACGGAGTTGCTCTGCCAGACGAAATCAAGTGCAGTTCTGCAGTGCATCTGAAACCTCCCGCAAGTTGTCACAGGTGAGTTGAGACGCTGGCGAAGATGCTGAACAATCATCCATCGGTATTCCAGTTTCGACAGACCCAGAGCAGCCTGATGACTATTGAAAACGAACTGGCGGGGGCGGGGAGGCCAATTCCCGTCCTCTACGAAGACGATCAGCTCGTTGCGGTTGCGAAACCCTCGGGGATGTTTGTTCATCGTAGCGCGGCGGATCGTTCTGCGACCGAGTTTGTCGTACAGACAGTCCGAGATCAGTTGAGCTGCTTTGTGTATCCCGTTCATCGTCTCGATCGGCCAACATCGGGAGTGCTGTTGCTGGCGAAAAGCTCCGAGGCTGCTGCTCTTTATTCCGCGATGTTTGCGGAGCGAAGAGTTCAGAAGTCATACTTGGCGCTGGTGCGAGGCCATACACAGGACACTGGAAAGATTGATCGGCCACTGGTTTCTGATAAAGGTCGAGGAAAGCCGGCAACGGATCTACATGCGGTGCCGCAGGAAGCCGAAACCCATTATCGCACGCTGGAGAAGTTCGAAGCGGGCTTTAGCACCGGCCGCCATAAAACGACTCGCTGCAGTCTGGTGGAAGCTTCTCCGAGGACCGGGCGATACCACCAGATCAGGCGGCATCTGAATGGGATTTCTCATCCGGTGATTGGCGATGCCGATCATGGCGACACAAAATGCAATCGGGCTTTCCAGGACTATGCAGGCGTGACACGACTCATGCTGGCGGCGATTCGAATTCAGTTTGAGCATCCCATGAGCAAGGAACAGATCGTCATCGATTGTTCCCCGGAGCACTCCTACATGAGCGTCATCGAATTACTGCGTGAGCAATCTGCGTCAAGGGAGTGAATTCGTTGCGGCCTTCGTTATGATCCACGACGCTTAGTCCGAATGAAGATCCTGTCAGGAAAGTGCAAGTATGTCCGAGTGTCGGTTTGAAGCTCAGGCGGAGATGTTGGAACGTGAATTCTATCGAGGAATCGATCGCGAGTTGATCGTCGAGGTTCAGGGATATATCGAGCGGCAGACCGCTGAGGGAACGTCAACAATTCCGGGACTTTCCAGCCTGAAGATTCTGAGCGAGTTGCAGGCTGCAGAGATTACTCCCAAAACGCTGATGGCCTTTTCGCTGTTTCCTTCTATTCATGTCGCGTGGTCGGATGGAAATCTGGCGGATAAAGAGAAAGACGCGATTCTGAAGGCCGCGGAATCGACAGGTGTGATTTCGGGCTCCCCGGCCTGCGGATTGCTGAATTCGTGGCTTAACAAGAAACCCGTGCCGGAATTATTCACTGCCTGGAAAGACTTCGTCGTCGCCATACGCCCGGTACTCTCTGAGACTGCATTTCAGGAACTGCGGGACGCTGCCACCAAAAGAGCTCGCAGTGTCGCCGAAACCGCGGGCGGATTTCTCGGCGTGTTCAGCATCTCAGCGGCTGAAGAGACGGCACTCAATGAGCTTCAGCAGGTCTTTGCCAGCGCTGCAGAATGAATTCCGGTAATCGATCTCATTGATGACGAAGATTATGCCCATGTCGACTCTGTCTTTGCTTCGGGAGTTCTGGAAGCTGGATCCTGATTGTGTTTATCTCAATCATGGATCGTTTGGTCCTTCTCCGATTCCCGTTCAGCAGGCTCGTGAGCGTTGGAGTGAGCGGCTGGAGCGTCAGCCGATGAAGTTTTTCTGTGGGGATATGGAAGAAGAGCTGGAACGGACCGCGCAGGTCCTGGGACGGTTTCTCGGGACTCAGCCTGATCGAATCGTATTGCTCGACAACGCCACATTTGCGATGAATGTGGTGGCCTCCAGCGTAAACCTGAAAGCTGACGACGAAGTTCTGCTGACCGATCATGAATACGGAGCTGTCAAGAATATCTGGCAGGCGAAGTGTCGCGAGGCCGGAGCGAAGATGACGACCGCCGTGTTGCCGTTTCCTCCGGACGAGGACGGCACTGTTCGGGCGATTGAAGCGGCCATGACTCCGAAGACAAAACTGATCGTGATCAGTCATGTGACGTCAGCGACAGCGTGTATCCTGCCGGTCAAAGCCGTGTGTCAGATGGCGCGTCGCCATAATGTTCCAGTCTGCGTGGATGGACCGCACGCCATCGCGATGCTGGACGTGAACCTGAACGATCTGGGTTGCGACTATTATTGTGCCAGTTGTCACAAATGGCTCTGTGCTCCGTTTGGCAGCGGATTCCTTTGGGTTCATCCCAGACACCAATCAGCAGTTCGTTGTCCGATTGTCAGTTGGGGGGGAAGCATTGCCGGCCGAGCAGCTTCGTGGAAAGATCGCACAAACTGGCTGGGAACTCGAGATCCCGCGCCATTGCTGGCGATTACGGATGCGATTCATTTCTTCAATCCGGAACGGCTCAAGGCTTACCGTACCTATGCTCATGAGCTGGTCACGAAGGCTCGTGCTGCATTGCTGGAGATTCCCGGCTCCGGCGTATTTTGTACACCACTGGAATCCGATTACGTCAGTATGGTGGCTGTTGAGTTGCCTCAGACCAAAGGCTGGACGCCGGGGTATCACGGGCATCCGGACGTGTTGCAGACGATTCTTCGTGATGAGCATCAGATTGAACTGCTGATGGGCTCGTGGAATGGTCGCCGTTTTATGCGAATTTCGGCCCATCTGTATACGACGGAAGATCAGATCAATAAACTGATCGCTGCTGTTCGACGACATCTGTGAGGATCACCGTGTCAAAAGTTAATGGGCCAAGAATAGAAGAACTCCGACGTGCGTTAAGTCATGCGGATCCGTCAGCTTTTCTGGTGGAGCCGCGCGTCATCAGACGCGTCATTCGGGAACGCTTTGGGTTTGCACACCTGTCGGCTTCGATCCCGCATGCGGAAAGTCAGATTGTTCCGGCGGATGATGTCAGGCATTTGGCTCACCCTGATGAGTTGGGGTTGACGTCATTCAGTGACCTGCCCACCGATTGTCTGCTGGTCTGCCAGCCGGATGAAGGGGAGCTGGAACATTGGCCGATGCAGGAGCTTCTGCAGCAGGTCTGGCGACGATTGTTTCATGCGGAGATTGATCGGGAGTTATTGCGTCGACTGCACACAGACATTCATCGCTCGGGTGTGCAGGAACGCATTGCCAGCATCGGGCAGGTGGAGTTCGACGAAGCTCACTTTGTGCTGAGGAACGAATTGCGGCTGGTCAGTCAGGAATCGCGCATCGAAGCCTGGCGAGAATTCGTTGCTCTGTATCTGGAGATGAAGCACTTCGAACCGGACCTTCTGACGGTCTGGTTTCCGTCTGTTGTAGAACGACCGCAGATTGATGATGTGCTGGCTCGCGATATCAACGCGGCGGAGATTCTGAAGCGGACGCAACTCTATGGAGCCACAAGTCCGGACCTGACGCCGCATGTGGTTCGCGACGAAGCTCGCCTGACCAACACTCGCCGCGACTGGTCCCTGGGCATCGGGATTGTTCCCTCCGACCGAGCCTATGTGTCGCAGTTGCGACGTCGTGAACGTGCCAACGAACGTGGAAATACGGTCGCGGCGGCAGTCTGTGCGATCCGCGCGGCACAGCGAGCGACCTCGGACGACAAACGCGATGCCGCTCAGGAGAAAGCGAAGGCGGATGTTCGTTATCTGGTCGAACGTTTACGACGCGCCATCAATTTTCCGGAGCAGGACACTGACGCCTGGCACGCCTCGCTCTGGGAGCTGGCCACGAACTCTGTTCATGGATTCTGGAATTCAGAAAAGCGTCTGCTGTTCGATCTGCAGAAAGTCTGCCTGGATCACGAACGAGTGACGTACAAAGTCGATCTTGTTAAGTGGGTGGTCAGCCGCGGCCAACGTCCGCTGCGACGTCCTCTGAGCAGTCTGCGCGAAGTGATGATGGCCAAGCATCTGGCCAGTTCTGCCGCGCGGCTGGTGTATGTGCGACTGAGCGGCGTTGAACGCGATCGTCTGACGGCGCTGTTGCAGCAGGCGGCTGGACTGGCTGAACAGCAGATGCGTCAACGCATGCGGCCTGTGATCCAGCAGACGCTGCGAGATGTGCAGTTGATGCCGGCCAATATTCCGGAACAGGTGGCCTTCGATAAACTGACCGAAGATTCGCTCGACTGCATCGTGGATCGCGGCTACCTGACCATGGGTTATCTGCGAGATCAGGTCAGCAAGAATGATCTGAAGCTTCCGGATCTTACCCAGCTCCATGAACTCTGGCGTGGCGACCACTTGTTGCGCGCGGACGATCGCCTCGATGTCGCGCTGGATGGGGTTTATCGCCGGGGTGAGTTTTATCTGCGTCTGTTGCAGATCACGAGTTCTCTGTTTTTTGGAACGCGAGCAGGTCGGTTCGCGACATTGTTTCTGCTGATCCCGTTTGGCGGAGCCGTGGTAGTCGTGGAAGGTGTCAAACACATCGTCCATATGTTTCAGCCGAAGCCCAAAACCAAAAGTGCCGAGAAGCAGGATGAAAACAGCTCTGAGACTGCAGAAGGTGACGGCTCTGTCGCGGAAGCCTCATCGCCCTCGCGCGCGACGGCTTCGGAGTTGCTGGAGGAGTTTCTGACCGAGATTCCGCTCGCGAAAAACGCTTCCTCCAGTGGTGAGGGCGATTTGCTAATGGAATCGTCGCCAGCTGTGGGCGAGGGTTTGAACCTCGGGCAGGGAGCAACCGAATCCTTGATCGTGAATCCGGTTTCTGATTCTGTGTTGATCGCGTCTGAGAGTTCTGTGGATTCAAGCGTGCCTCAGAATGGCTCGCCCGGGGCGATTCCTTCTGATGTCGAGCCATTGAACTCGCACTCTTCGCCAAACACCACTGCGGTCGAAGAATCTCTGCTGGTTCAGTCGACGGGAAAAGATCAGGACACTTCAACAACGCAGGAAGTGGTCGCTGTTCCGCCGGATGATGCTCGCGAGGCCATCGATCAGATTGTCAACAGCCGCATCGAGACGCTTTCGTCGGTGCTGGTGGTCGGCTTTTTGCTGATGGCTCTGATTCACCTGAAGCCATTTCGAGAATGGTTCTTTGATCAGACGTTTCGAGCTCTGAAGCTGCTGCGGACAGTGCTGATTGATCTGCCACAGAAAATTCTGCATTTGCCACTGGTTCAGAAACTGTGGAGAAACAGAACTTTTGTACGAATTCGACGAGTTGTGTTGACCCCGGTTTTGATTTCCGTCACCGGATGCCGACTCGTTCCCTGGCTGCTCAATGGTGTTGCGTTGAACTGGTGGTGGGTGAGCGTCATTACAGTTCTGACCAGTCTCGCATTGAATTCCCGACTGGGCCGCGATACTCAGGAGCTGACAGCCGAGTGGGTTGGGAATACCTGGTACAAGCTGCATGCGCGAGTTGTGATGGCGGTGATCGACTGGGTGATTGACTTCTTCCGGATGTTGCTGAATTTTCTTGAACGGTTTCTGTATGCCGTTGACGAGTGGTTGCGATTCCATAGTGATGAAAGCTGGTTGTCGATCGTTGTCAAAGCGGTTCTGGGCGTGATCTGGTCGTTCGCTTCCTTTCTGATCCGGATCTACGTCAACCTGCTGATCGAGCCGACCTTTCATCCGGTGAAACATTTTCCCGTGGTGACGGTTGCCCACAAAATGATTTTGCCCGGTCTGATCTATCTGGAAGGCAGCATGGTGGATTTTCTCAGCCCGTATCTTGGCACCGCGCTGGCTCGATCCGTGACCTGGTTCAATATCTTCTTCATTCCCGGGATCTTTGGTTTTGTCGTATGGGAACTGAAGGAGAACTGGCGACTGTATCTGGCGAACCGAAAAGAGAATTTGACTCCGGTGCCAGTTGGAAGTCACGGAGAAACAATTGCGCGGCTGTTGCGGCCCGGGTTTCACTCGGGCACGTTGCCGAAGTTGTTCCGGCGATTGCGTCGACTTGAACATCAGTCCGCGTCCTTCAAACGCTTTAGTGCTCGCCGTGCGGCACGAGGTCGGCTGGAGCACGTGGAGACGGCGATTCGCAGCTTCGTGGAACGCGATCTGGTGCGGCTGTTGGAATTGTGTCCGGTCTGGTCGGTGACGGGTCTTCGTTGTGGACACATTCACGCCGCGTCGAATAGTTTTTCTGTAGAACTTGAATGTTCGAAGCTCGGCGAAACGCCGGTCGTGCTGCTGTTTCAGGAACAGAGCAGTTGGGTGGTGGCGTCGATTCATGAAACGGGCTGGTTGCGATTTGCTTCGGCCGATCAGCTCCGTTCGTTTCAGAACGCGATCGAAGGATTTTATCGCAAGGGTGGGATCGATCTTGTTCGGGAGCAGCTTGAAGCGAACTTCATTCACAATCATCCCTACGACATCAATGCCGAAGGTTTGGCCATTTGGCCGAACGGGATGTTCAGCTACGAATTGCAGGTGGATCTGAACCGGACAGGGCCGATTCGACCAGTGCCGTCTTCTGAAGCGTCGGCCGCAGGAATCAACTCCGCGGAGCGAGAAGCCGTGGTGTTCTCTGAATCACAGACACACTGGGTTGATTGGCAAGCGTTGTGGACCGTTCTCGCCAACAGTGCGTCTTCACATTCGCTTCCGGCCGCATGTTCGCAGAAGTCATCATTACCGGTCATTCCACCGATCCGGTGATGTCTCGGTACCTCGGACTGCTTGCAGCCTGCTTCAGCTTTCTTCCTTCAGCAGCCTGCTGCTGAGCTACTCGACATCAACTCCCGCGAGCTGCTCGACGAATCCGGAAGCGATGAGCTGACCTGGGAGGCTTTGATGAATGACTGTGGATCCGCTGAGGCTGACCGGCGACCACACTTGAGAGTTTGCTAAAGTCCTTCACCATGCGACAGCCGTAGCCCGACCTGTCCTCAGGTCGGGAATCGCTGCGAGTACCGTACACCCGTCGCTCCGCCGACGAAATGTTAACAATCGACGAGCTTGCCGCCGCCGATAAGCTCTGATCCGGCAACAGCGAACTACGAATCTCATCCTCCGCCGAATCTCTATTGGCGTTTTCCGAACACTGAATAATGCCAACTGAACACTCACTGCTAATTCCCGCCGCCCGCTTTTTTGGCGACGTAAACTCACTCTCTTCAATCGTCTCCGCCATCGCCGCCCGAATCGTATTCAGATCGACATACGCCGCGCACGCCAAAATCGCGGTCTCATCCAGAAGCCGCACCGCTCGATAACGAGCCTGAAAAAACTTACCAACTTCGCCGTCTTCCTTGTTGGCTCGCTGAGCAATATTCTGACTCTACACCCGCATCCACCACGAGCTATCACTCAGCCAACTTCGCACCGTTGCCAGCTTGTCCTTCTGGTTCACGATGCTGTTGATTGCGAAATCCATGGGCTCCAGCGGACGACGTCTCTCATCCCGCCGCTCCGGACACAGCATCAGCCACCGCCCAGTAACTTCAGCATCGCTCCATTCCTTAACGACATCCGGCCGAACGCGAGTGGCGTCATCGACGCCCAACTGCGACTCTCTGAAAACTCAACACTGAAAACGCGGCGCAGCCACTAAGTGATTTCGTCTGCAGCAAAACCTTAACACGAGTCATCCGAGCCATGAATTCCCTGAACGACGCTCCAATACGGCTGTAAACCCGAATAGAAAGGGGCAGCAGTGTACCAGTCAACAAAGTGCTGTGTCCCCGTTGTCACCCGTACCAGTCAACAAAGTGCTGTGTCCCCGTTGTCACCCCCAGTCAACAAAGTGCTGTGTCCCCGTTGTCACCCCCAGTCAACAAAGTGCTGTGTCCCCGTTGTCACCCTCCCCGTTGTCACCCCCCGTTGTCACCCGTTGTCAAATCCAGAGTCTGGCAGAAAAGAAGATCTTCTTCGCACACCCTGGTCGAGACAGTCGTGAACATATCTGATCAAATTCGCACACCCAGTCAGACCAAGGATCAGTCGTTATCAGAATCCATCTGAATGCCACTCCGGAGGGCAAGATTATGCCTGTTCGTGACGGATCTGTATTCCGGAATTCGCGGACAGCATTGTGCGTGCAAAGACAGAAAGAACACCTTTCGAAGGCGGAACAGACATACATGGCCTCGTGAAATCACCGAACGATTGAGTGTCCCCATGGTGCCAGTGCGTGTTGATGCATACGCGTCTGCCATTCAGATTCGGTATGGCATTTGCTATTTCGAATAATAGGAACGAAGCATTGTTCCTGTTTAGTGTTTTTTGACCACCTCGGCATTTGCGCTTCCGAAGTTTGCAGCATGAACAGGTTACAGGGTATGTAGATCTCTGAAGCTCAGTCGATCGCTGTTGAGCGAGTATCGGGGTCGCGATAGTGATCTTCGGAATTCAAGGAAGTTGTCTGGTTACGCTCGCAACGCTCGAGAAATTCACGAGTTATCTGACTGTATCGATCATCAATTGATGCGATGGCTTTTCAGTCGGTCTGAATCGAGCGTCCTGCAGTGGCCTGATTCCTCTTTGACTGAGCACGGGCTGCAGAGCCGTTAACGTTAAGGAGTGAATGCTGCCCGAGCACCACGACTTTAGGCAGGCACTGGTATAGGAATTCAAGTGCCGTGTGAAACAGATTGTTGCGGAGTTTGTATTCGCAGGGATCCGGAGGTCCTGATGAAGGACTGATGCTTCAGGTCAGTCACGAGGACACACAACATGCTGTTGAATGGTTTCAGTCTGCCCGCTTTTTGGGTTTCACCTTCCATGTAATCTTCTTGTTGAAAGATTTTTCGGAGACCTGCCCATGAACCCCATTCGATTACCAATTCTTGCCGTACATAATCTATTCAATCGACGTAGCCGACACCGACTTCAGAGCCATTTGCGGCGTCTGCACGCAGAGTATCTTGAACCTCGAATCGTCCTTGTTGGCAACGTGGCGGCGAGTTTCAACAGCGTGTCGAAAACGTTGACGTTTACGGGAGACGGTGCAGACAATGCCGTGCAGGTCTGGGAAGACGCAGGCTTCAACGCATTCATCACGGGAGTTTCCGGTACGACGATCAATGGCCTGACGACCGTGGCCATTGCCAGTCTAACCCAGGGTGTGACTCCACTCGCTGTCGTGGTCAACTGTGGTGCGGGGAATGACATCGTCAACTTTAACACAGCAGCCCCGTTTTATTTTCCCGGCGCGATGACGGTCAACGGCGAAACAGGAAATGATACCGTGAGAATCGGAAGCGAAGGCGGGCAATGGATTGAGTTTGGCTCGCTTTCGATCCTTGGCAGCAGCGGTACAGACACCATTGCATTTCAAAGCAGCTTTTCCCTTGAATCATCCGCCAGCGCCATTGTAGACGGAGGAATTGGAGACGATTCCTACCTGTTCACTGCAGATTACGGACTTGCGACATGCAGGGTTACAGACGCTTCAGGTATCGACACGCTGGACTTTAGTAAAACATTAAGTCGTACTGTTTCCGTGAATCTCGGTTTGACAACGACTCAAACGGTGAACACCGGGGTCCAACTGAATCTGGCGGAGAATAATTCGATCGAGCGACTCATTGGCGGCGCTAAGGACGATACGCTGATCGGCAACAGTCTCAGCAATACTCTGACCGGTGGTCCCGGGAACGACCAACTGATTGGTGCAGCGGGCAATGACACCTATCTGTTCAATCCTGCTGCCGTGCCGGAAGCCGATCTGGTGACGGAAAACCTCAACGAGGGGCTCGACACACTCAGCTTTTCTTCGCTGACCACCAGCGTCGTGTTGAACCTCGGGGCCACTTCAATTCAGCCAGTGCATCTGAATCGCACTCTCAGGCTGAATTCCGCAACCACCTTTGAGAACATCATGGGAGGATCCGC
>JBIIIF010000197.1:0-14069 GCA_044235005.1 Planctomycetaceae bacterium
GAACACGATGCCGCTGTGGCCGATGCCTCGCTTCGATCTGTTGCCTCAGACGCCTCCACGATTCACGCTGCAGACTCAGGCCGGTTGTCCACTGGCCTGCGGTTTTTGCGGAGCGAGTCGATTACTGAGTCGATTTGCGGAGAAGCCCGTTGAGCGAATTCGCGAAGAGCTGGCCGTGATTCAGCGACTCATGCCGCGACCTCTGATCGAACTGGCGGACGATAATACGTTCGCCGGTTCACGCGATGTGAATCCTCTGTTCAACGCGTTGCAGGATGCCAGAGCACGCTGGTTTACCGAAGCCGACTGGCGGATCGGCGAACGGCAAGAGATCCTGCAGAGGCTGGCTTCCTCTGGATGTCAGCAGGTGCTGATGGGGATCGAGTCGCTGGTATTTCGCTATCCGGGCATGGGCGAAAAACAGGCGGAGTTGAATCGCATCATGAACGCGGTCGATGCAATTCAGAGCGCGGGAGTGGCTGTGAATGGCTGCTTCATTATCGGGGCGGACGGTGAGACCGCTCAGTCGCTGGAATCACTGACGGAGTTTCTGCTGAACTGTTCGTTAGCTGAAATTCAGGTCACGCTGCAAACTCCGTTTCCCGGGACCAGTCTTTATCGTCAACTTCAATCAGAAGGACGGCTGCTGACGAAACGAGGCTGGTCAGACTACACGCTGTTTGATGTGACTTATCGGCCGGACTGCATGACCGTGGAAGATCTCGAAGCTGGCTTCCGCAACGTCCTGCGCCGCGTCTTCTCCGCCAGCGCGAGTCAGCGTCGCAACCAAATTCGGCGACAGATCCACCGGAATGCGAGGCAATTCGCCAGAAAGGCATCCTAAGTTTGTTGTTGAGCAAAGAGGATATTAACTGATTCCATCGGCCGGCAAACGTGTCGTGCTAGTCAGTGTGACTACTCCCGGGATTGATCACTCGCACAGTGATACCCAGAGGATCAGTTCTTACAACCCGCACTGTTGTCCCGTCAGCAGTATATGAGCTTCCGTCAGCACGCGCTGGCAGGCGTTGCTGATCAATCATGACGTAACCCTGCGGGTTGAGATCTCCGTAGGCGATTCCATCTCGCCCGTGGAATTGCTCATACAACGACGACTGATCCAATACCGGACGAGCAGTTTCCTTGTTCTTCTCCTCAGTCGCCCCGCAACCGTTGCTCCCCCAGCAGCAGACTGGATCACAGCCACAGGAAGATCCTGTCGAGCCGCTTGCGCAGCCGGATGCACCTTCAGCAGTTCCCTGGATTGCAGCACAACCGCATTCGCTGCATTCCGCGACGGCACAAAGTCCTTCACAGCCGTCGCATCTCGCGTACTGGTATCCTTTGGCACGCACCAGCCCCCAGCGTTCCAGCGTGCTTGTTCGGCAGACATGCTGATCCGTTCGGTGAAGTCTCGAGTGGACACGGCGCGATACGCTGTGGATCACCTGAAGGCAAACGGTATTCTCTTCCGGAAGAGCCCATCCGAGCCGCGCAAGTTCCAGCAGGCAAAACCTCAGGCTGTCATCGGCTTCGGCCGCACTTCTCAGAGGATTGAATTCGCCGTAAATCTGATCCCGATGAAAATCGACAGCACAGTCCCAACTGATGATTGCATGGCCAATATGACGTCCAATCGAATCAAACACGAGACAAGAGCCGTCAGCCATCGTTGCGAGAGAACGAAATAACAGAGCAAATCCATCGCCTGTGGGCCGACAATACTCTTCGATCGATAACCACGTTCCGGAATTTTCTGTTTCCTTATGCTGTCTCAAAATGACGTGGATCTGTTCTGTCAGCCCGCAGCAAACCCGTTCAAGGTGTTGACTGGCAGCCTGCACCTGTTTTGCATACTTCCACAATGCCAATTTGTTATGCCATCGTCCGTGATCGTCAGCATCATCCTGCAGCTTAATGCCGGCCAGCAGCATTCCAAACGCAGCACAGAACTCGGCGACATCTTTGTCCGGTTGTTGTTCGGGATTCTGCAATCGTCTTAACCGACAACACTCCGAGGCCTCCACACTCAGTGCCGGTATCAACCTTGTATCGACTGCCATCTGATAGAGAAAGGTGGCTTCATAGCTCAGGAATGGGAGCGACGTCAGCCCGAACATGCGTCGCTGAGTCTGGCAGACTCGAGCATAGCTTTGTCGCCATTCGGAGATTCGACGGTTCGGCTTAAGAAACCCAAACATATCTGACTTCTATGCTTCTTCAGTCGGCTCAAATTTCACACCGCGATATAACTCTGACATGGCAACGGAGATTCCGAGTGACTTCAATTCAAAGTCTGCGTTCATTTCTTTCTGTTCGTGAAACAGCCAGTCGTCGTTCGGCTGGCGAGTGAACCGCTCGACATGAGGGCGATTCTGAGCGATCAGAATCAGTTCTTTCAAGGATGTGATCTGCCGATAGTGGTTGGACTTCTTACCGCGGTCGTACTTCTCGGTCGAATCGGAAAGGACTTGAACGATCACCGTGGGATTGAGAAGCGTGTCGCGGTGATCATCATCAAATTCCAGTTCGCCACAAGCAATGGTCGCATCAGGATACGTATAAATGCCCGTTGACTGAACCTGAACACGAAGATCGCTGTTAAAGACGGCGCAGGGACTGTCTTTGAGTCCGTTGCGAGCTTCTCCCACAAAATTCGCTGCGATCAGACTATTATTCGCGGAGCTCCCGCCCATCGCGAAGACTTCACCCTGATAAAACTCGCTCTTCGTCGACGCCTGGCGTTCGCGAATCAGATATTCCTGCGGCGTGATACTCTTGAGTGCTGTTGACACGATTTGATCCTTTCAGAACTAAGGGACCCCAATAAGATAACTCCGCGACACAAAAAACGCATCTGGTTCTTTGGTCGTTGTGTCGCATTTGCCAGTCGCATCCACACACGGTTTCCGGTGGCGTCGACGGAGATCGCGCCTTTGGCCGCCTTCGGTGAATTTCGTGGGAACTCGGAGATCTGGGCTTTCCTGGTTCGGCTCGATGAGTGTCAGAATGCCTGACTGACCGGATTAGTTTTTTTGTTCTGGAGTTGGGCCGAGGATTTTCATCAACCACGACAAACGGATTCAGAGGGCTCGAGACTCACGCGTCGGGTTACGATTAGATCAACAGTCTGATGAAGCCTGAGAATCCATCCCGGAAACTCCATACTATGGTTACAGATGCCGGGCATCGGCCCGCACGTGGAGTTTTCTTGTTCACGCATCGCAGGCAGGGGCCAGTTTTGGTACGCTCTGCCCCCGAAGGTACATCGCTGTGAATTTGCGAGGAGTCTGCAGATGATGCCGCTGGGAATCAAGGTGTATGTGGACTTTGTGTTTAAGAAGATGTTCGGCAGTCCCGAGAATTCCGTCGCTCTGATCGGTTTGCTGAACGCGATTCTTGAGTTGCCGCGACCGATCACGGATGTCACGATTCAGAATCCGTTTTCCTACCAGGAATTTGAAAACGCCAAGGTCGTTGTTCTGGATGTGAAGGCCAAAGATTCTGCTGGCCGGATTTTCAACGTCGAAATGCAGATCGCGATCCATCCGGGTCTGCTGCAGCGTATGATGTATTATGCGAGTGAGATGTATACGGATCAGCTTGCCGAAGGAGATGATTACACTCAGTTGAACACCACCATTTCAATCTGTCTGCTCACGAAAACGCTGTTTTCTGATTCCAGCCAGGCTCATCATCGCTTCGAGATGACGGACACAGAAAGCGGTCGAAAATTGGATAGAGCGGTCGAGGTTCATACTGTAGAATTGCAGAAGATTCAGGTTGAGGAGACGACCATTTCCAACGCCAGTCCGATGGCTCGATGGGCGTGGCTGATTCTCAATGCTCACAGTTATACAGCGGATGAACTCCGCCGCTTGTTTCCCGAACTGGCGTTTCAACGGGCCATCGGCTGCTTGGAATCCATTTCATCAAAGACAGAGGACAAGATCATGCACGACCAACGCGAAAAGGCTCAGCGAGACTACGACTGGATGCTGTCAACAGCTCGCAGGCAGGGTCTCGAAGAGGGACGAGAACTGGGACGAGAACAGGGACGCGAAGAGGGACGTGAAGAGGGACGTGAAGAGGGACGTGAAGAGGGACGAGGCGAGGGTATCGAAAAGGGGCGTGAGGAGGGGACTCTCATCGGTGCGATTCAGGCATTGCAGCAGATCCTCGGTGACTCGATTTCCGGAGTAGACACACTGGCTGCAGAATCGTTGGCAGGACTGCAGGCGAAGCTCGCTGACCTGCAGTCCAGAGTTCGCTCTCGACTGAGTTCCTGAATTCATGAAATTCTTACCCGGATTGGGGCAAGCCGTCCCGGTCATTGGCTGGTTTGCGTACTGGCGTGCCTTTGCATCTGTACTTCCCAGTTCTTCGATCGCAATTTCAATGCCCCCGCTGGACTGATAGGTCCTCAATCAAAGACGTGAATTCATCAATGTCGCCCGAGTAGTAGGCGGGGCGGTATGGTTTGGCCGCTTCATGACTCTGCGACCATGTACGATGGCACAAAAAAGTAGTCGCACTTCTGTGCGACTACTTCAGTCTGAGTGGAGCATTCTTCGCAGCACGCGAGAGTCTGATTACTCCGCTTCGATCAGCTCAGCAACAACTTCTTCGCCTTCTGGAGTGATTGCTTCAGGAACGATAGCTTCCTGGGTTTCGGTCACATCAACTGCGTTTTCTTTGTCTTTGCAGCAACCTTCTGCGCCGCTTGCTTCGCATTCCGCACCAGTGGCGGAAGTCAATGTGGCTTCGGCGTCGCTGTTTGGACAGCCGCTGCCGGATGCTTTACTGCAACACGAAGGAGCGTCGGCTGAAAGGCCTGTCATCAAGGACGCAGTTCCGCTGGCACAGCATGAGCCTGCGTCTGCTTCAGTTCCGATCGACGTCGACGTGAAGACAGGCTCGCCCGTCATTGGGCAAACAAGGCAGCTTTTGCCATCCGTTGAGCTGTACGAGTAGCTCACGTATGCAGTGGTGGCGATTGCAGCGAAAAAAAACAGTGATTTCATTTCAATGATCTCCGGGAAAGAAAGTGCAGACTCTTCGCGAGTTGATGGTCAACGCAGGCTTGGCATTATCAAGTATGGTCGTTTCGCGAAGTTTTTTGAAGTCGCTCACATTCAACAAGCCTTGGTGCAAGACGGGGGATTTTACGCTGGCTCTGGCTTTTGGACTCTAAAATTTCAAAACAGAACAAACTTCTCAATGAGTCTGAGACAAATCCCGTCATCTCAGGCCGTTTTCATCAGCCGATCTTCACACGTCGGTCACCTTCCGTCAATCTTTCATCCGCGCAGAGCAGGAAAGCCGTGATTTCGTTGAAAAGTGATTCGCAGACGGTCTTTCGACTTCCCTGGGACATTGGCGTTGTGGCTGCAAACTTTTAACACTGTCACCTTGCGGTATCGCTGCCACCTTAGCACCACCGAGCATCATTTGAGGCACACATGACAGATCCTTCTGCAGAGATCGCTCCGCAAACGCTGGCCGAAGCAATACCAGCCGAAGATACCGGGCCGCAGACTGTTACGCCGATAACGCTGATTCGATTTTTGATGGGGAAGCGGTCTGAGATTCTGGATGTCGCAGCGAGTCCTCAGGCTCTGGTGCTGAGTGGTGTGCTGGTTCTGTCGGCGGGATTTCGCTCGAGAATACGATGGCGAAGATCTGCTGCATGAACCGTGGCATCTGCTGATTCCTCATGGTGCATCGCTGTTGACGTCGTTCCTCTTGTATCTGCTGGTTCGCCTGACGGGTATCGGGAAGGCTCAACAGCTTCCGACGTTCTTCCACGGCTTCCCGATGTTTCTACGACTCTACTGGATGACCGCGCCGCTCGCATGGCTGTATGCCATTCCCTTTGAACGCTGGATGAGCCCCGGTGATGCAACACTCTGGAACCTGCGATTGCTGGGGATCGTTTCCTTCTGGCGAGTTGCACTCATGATTCGAGCCATCAGTGTCGTCTATGGGGCGGCACCACTATGGCGAGTGATCTCAACGGTGCTGCTGTTTGGCGATGCGGTCATGTTGATCGCGATTCGGTTCGTGCCGGTACCGGTGCTGCACCTGATGGGCGGCGTTCGGATGATCGACAGCGAACGAATCCTGCAGGAGACAACCTTGATGCTGCAGATCGTTGGCTTTCCTGCACTGTTCATCCTGCTGATCATGCCCCTGGCTCCTACTGCGAAACACTGGACGCCGGCCACATTTTCACAGCGCAGCGGGGTGCAGGGAATGGCGTGGCTGTTGGCTGCTGTGTCGATCCTGATCTGGCCGTTCATCCTCCCTTTCACTCAGCCCGAACAGCAACGGCGACGCATCGCAGAAGAGCTGATCATGGCTCGGAATTTTCCTGCTGCGTTCGAATTCATGTCATCTCATCATCAATCTGACTTCCCGCCGCACTGGAGTCCGCCGCCGCACGTGGCTCAGGCCAACCCAGTCCCACCGATCAACGACCTGGTCGAAGTCTTGATCGAGGAATCCTCGGCGGAGTGGGTCCGCGAAGTGTTTATGGAGAAGTTCCGCAGCACGACCCAGCAAACTCTGATGCGATACGGCTTTGTCAGCAACGAGCGACTCTCATCCAGTCTTCGGATCCTTGACCGCCTGCCGCTTTCTGAGTGGTTGCCCGACGATGAGTGGCACAGGGCGGAAGCGATCGGGCTTCTCCGCGGACTATCCAGTGATTCCAATAGACCCCTGACCGAGTCTGACAAAATCTGCCTGAAGCGCATTGTGGAAAAACTGCCGCCACGGGCCAAAAGTGAAGATGAGCCCGCAGATCCTCCCGCAGATCTGCAGCCGCTGGATGCCGTGAAGAGCGAATAGGTGTATTCTGTCGCAGGACCGCGTAAGCGGTGAGATGGCTTACAGGCTTGCCACGCAGAACGGCTGTCACGGTATCTGAATCTTCCTGTTTCCATTTTGTAACGATCGCTTAACACCGGAGCGGGCAAGTCGTTTGCATCCCCGCACAATCGCGCGAGTGTTGCAATGAATCAACAGGACTCGCGGAATTTTCGTAGATCGCCCTACGGTCTGCCGTTAGCTTCCGGCGGTGCTGATCAGTTGAACCTCACGAGGTTCTGCGGGATGGGTCAGCTTGCCCATCTGAGTTCTTCGGGCCCTCCCACCATCGGGCCGTTCCTGTTTGTCAAAATGGTGAGTGAGTCAGAAAGCAGATTCGACGTGGCTTCCAAAGACCTTCAAATTACGCGGACTCAGTCGACCCGGCTTATCACATCTCAGGAAGTTTCAACAGCTTCAGTGGGGGTTTCAGCCGCTAGTCCTGTAGAAGTTGTTGCCGGTGCCCTGAAACGACAGTGGCTTCGTCTGTTGGCGGCCACACTTGTCAGTGGGGGAGTTGCCTGGGCGATTGCAACCAGCCTGGCAACTCAGAAGGTGACCTCGAGGCTCACTTTGTCCTCGCAGTCACTTCCGGCTACAAGCCAGAATGTTTACACCGCACCGAACCCGAACGTGGCTGCGGTGTTGCTGAAGTCGCCCAGAATTCTGCAGCCTGTGGCGGAACGTCATGATCTGCCGCCTGCGAATGTCTTCACAAGGCAGATAAGTCTATACCCGAATCTCACAACATCCAGCATTGAAGTTGCGCTCGTTCTGACGGATACAAACAAAGCCATCGCGGTCCTGGATGACGTTGCCAGTGAACTTATCAAGTCAATCGCTTCGGATCGAAAACAGACCCTCACTGAACATGCGGGATACATTCGCGAACTTCTGGTCACCGCCAAAAGTGACCTTGCCAGCGAGCGGAAAGAACTGGCCAGACTTGAGGAGTCACTGCGATTGAAGGGGGCGGATTATTCACAGAAGAATGCCGAGATCTATGGCCTGGCCAACCGTGAAGCCGACCTCAAATCTTCCATTGATGAATGCCGCCGCAAGGATGCTCGGCTGCGAAGTGATCTGAAACTGCTGACCGACGAATTTGCGTTCGTTCAGAATGCCGCGTTTCGTGCCGTGATTGAGGGTCGTCGGCGGCAGTCCGAGCGTTTGGGAGAGCGATTGACGAAGACTGCTCCAGCCACCGCGGCAAATGCCGAGATTCAGCGACAGTTGCAGGCTGCCGAACAGGAACTGGCTGACCACGAAAGAGCTTCAAAGAATCCGGAACACCGTGAACGTCGCGAGTCAGGTGATGTTCCCGCAGAGGGCCCTTCCGCTCGCAGAAATCGTACTTCCCGTGTTGGAGGCAGAGTCTCGGGAGCAGGGGAGGTTATGACTGTGGGAGCGGATCCCAATGATCTCAACAAAGGGGTTGATGCCTCCGAACTTGTGGCCGATCAACTGACGAAATGGGTCGAAAGAATCTCGGCGATCGGGCGAGATGCTCTTGGAGAACTGGAGCCTGTAACACTGGAGTCGGCGAAGACATCTTGGGCTAAGTTGTCGAAGATCTCTGAGGAAGCGCGGGAACTGCAGTTTGAAGCGCAAAACAACAAGGTTGACCTTGAGTATTTTCTGGCGAAGACCAGTGAGATTGAACTGGAGAAAAACCGTTCCACGAACGAGGATGTCAGACGTTCATCGAGCGAACTGCTGGAACTGAAACTGGAAGTTGATGAGAAGGAGAAACGATATTCAGAGTTGAGCCAGCAACTGGATCAAATCAATCAGCTCAGAGAATGCGAGCTGACAGAGTATGTCGTCACATCTTCCGCAGCCGTCAATGCCGTCGATGACGTCAGCTCGAACCGTAAAAATCTGTTTGTCTGTTCATTTCTGGGACTGGGCCTTCTGCTCACCGCTCCCCTGATCGCGATGGAAGTCATACGGCTGCGACCTTCTCCGATCACCGTCATCAGTCGACGCTGGAACCTGCCCGTTCTGGGAAGTCATTCGCCCGGTTTTTCCGGCAATACCAGCTCCAACGGCGTCCGAAGTCAGGACCTGCGACTGATGGCGTTACGGATTCAGCAGAGTCTTTCTCGTCCATCAGGTCGAGTCGTGATGTTCTGCGGACTTGATCATGGCGAATCACCGCTCGATTTGATTCGGTCGCTTTCGTACTGCCTGGCACAGCGTGAAGAATCTGTGCTCATGATTCAGATCCCGCCAACTCTTGAAGCCGCTGAAGGCTGGAGACTCGGCAACGAAGGCTCGTTCAAAGCCGGACGTCCGGGTGTTGCGGAGTTTCTTGCGTCGGGTTCCGTAGATGCGACTTCCTTCGTCATCAGCGCTGGCGTGGCGGGAATTGACTTTCTGCCAGGTGGCTGTTCGGCCGTTGCGTCCGAAGCCATGGCCTCCAGTCGACTCACGGGCCTGATTGAACAGCTTCGCGCGAAGTATTCGATGATCATTCTGTGTGGCCCGTCCACCCTGTATCCCGCCGATCTGCAAATGCTGGCAGCTCGTGCAGACGGGATCGTTTTCATCGTCAATCAGCACAGTGTGAATTCTGTGTACGGTAACGAAGTCATCGGAGACCTGCTGGAACTGGGCGCTCCGATTCTGGGATTGGCAGAACAGCCACAGAGCACCGGAAGTTTCGGTTCCGTGACGGAGCATCAGAACGTGTCAAACCTTGCAGTTCGGTAACACGATGTCTCAGCATCGGAACCTCAATCGGCAACGAACGAAGAGGGTGATGTGAGAGCGGTTATCGTGCGGCAGGCCTGAACAACACTCACCAGATCACCATAAGCCGGTTTGATCCATGCGGTGACTTTTACAACCACAGAAACGTAGTTGCTTCGCGCCAGTCATGAAGGGGCTTCGATGCTGCCTTTTTGCTACCAGCCTAAAAGCCTGCACGATCAGATTTGTCTCCTTTTGAAGACGTGGATTGCCTTTAAGCCATCGAGAAAATCCTTGATTGGGTGAATGTGCCGGGAGTAAGGTCGGCAGGGAGCAGGCTGTCACCGCAAGCAGTCCACGACGTCACAACTTGATCATCCCTGTTTTGTTGGTCGATACCCTGTCACCCAGAGGAACGAAGTGCGCGCAAAATCGCAGACCAAAAGCACAGGTGTTGCTCTTCTGGAATTTCAGGTGAAGCAGTCTCCGGCAATTGCTGACACCTGAGCCAACCTCGAAGCCGTCAGGAGAGTCGTTCTTGTCTGCCAACAGCGATAACATGCACTCGGGAAGTTCCGGGCGAACGATCTGGCTGTTCCTGCACATTCCCAAGTGCGGCGGAACGACCGTGCGCGACATTCTGACTCGCAATTTCGGGCAGGCATTTAAGTCTGGCACGTCTCTTGTCGACTGGCCTTGTTTTGACGCAGATCAGACTCTCGACATTCTTCAGAGCTTTCCGCAAATCCGGTGTTTTGCAGACCATCGCCTAGCGATCCCCTCACTGCCTCAGGGAATTGCGGGACTTAATCCCTTCACGTTTCTTCGCGATCCTTTTGAGCGTCTGTGCTCTGAGTATTTCCATAATCGTGAGCGCGTCCATTACATCCCGGAAGCGAGGCAACTTTCACTGGACAAGTACCTTCAGTGGGCTGTGTTGGACAATCATCGTCCTGCCAACACCAATTACCAATGCAAATGGCTGTCGGGTGGTGGTGGACGCGAGCTGAGCAGAATGCTTACTCCGGCAGAGATTGTCAGCGCGCTCAGTGGTCGACTTTATCCGCTCGAACGAATGGATGAAGTGCTGATCCTGCTTCAGCATCAGCACCCGGATTTGTTTCGGGCCTCTGCTTATCTGCCGTTGAATGCAACACCAAGGTGCGAGCGAGCGTCAGAGAAAATGGAACAGGAGATTCGACGCCTGAACCAAGAGGATGCAGAGTTGCTTCAGATGTCGAATCGTTTGCTTGATGAACAGCTTGCCGCGACATTTGCCGAACGAGGCTCGCTGGAGATCGCATTGAGCAAAATGAAACATCAGTGTCTGCTGCTCAGAAAAAGTCAGGACAGTTTGTTCTCAAAGGCCCGCAGAAAGATCAGAAGAATTTTTCTGAGGGCTGGTCAGGCCTGCGGATACTGATTCTGGCGAGTACTCGGGATGTGTCAGATGATAACGCAGAAAACAGATTCGAACGACATTGCCGGGATGCTCATTGTGCCATCCCCACTCTCTCCTTGCCGACAGCCTCAATCGTGACATTGCCAGCTCCGGAAGTCATTTCTCATCGTGCCGGGATGCGTCGAATCGTGAATGTCCTGCCATCACGTCTTGGAGTCAGGTTCCAGTCATTGGTTTCCGGACAGGGGACGCGATCACGGGCTCTTCGAGGATCACTCTGGACCATCGCGGGATTTGGTGGGGGTCAGATTCTTCGGCTGGGGGCCAATCTGGTGCTGTCCAGACTGCTGGCCCCGGAAGCGTTTGGGCTGATGGCCCTGATCAATGTGTTTCTCGTCGGACTTGAAATGCTCTCCGATATCGGAGTGCATACGGCCATCATCCATAACAAACGGGGCGATGATCCGGAGTTTCTGTGCACGGCCTGGACGATCGGTGTTATACGAGGTGTTTTGCTCTGGTTGGTGGCGTGCCTGATCGCGTGGCCGGCTGCGGTCTTCTATAACGAGCCGCGTCTCATGCTGATGATTCCGTTTTCCGGCCTGATCGCATTGATTACCGGGTTTCAGACCACCGCGACCGCTCAGCATAATCGCCACATGAATCTGGAGCGACTGACAATTCTTCAGTTGTCGGCTCAGGCGATCAACCTGCTGGTGATGGTGCTGCTGGCGTGGCAGATGCGAAGCGTCTGGGCGCTTGTCATCGGTGGAGTTGCGGGGGCGATCGTACAGGTCACATTGGCTCACTTCCTGCTTCCCGGTATTCGACATCGATTTGTCCTGAATCGCGACGATGTCGGTGAGATCATTCGCTTTGGGAAATGGTTGTTCTTTGCCACGGCGATCGGCTACCTGGCAGGACAGGCTTCCGACAAGCTGGCCCTGGGCAAGCTGGTTGACCAGGAGACGCTGGGGATTTACTCCATGGCGTTTATGCTGGCACAACTTCCGTCTTCAGTCGTCGCTGTTTTGATTGGACGAGTCCTTTACCCGGTTCTGGCAGAAGCCTCACGTCAGGATTGTTCTCGCTTCGGTGAGAAACTTCGGATTGCTCGGGCAGCCATCTGGCCTCCTTTCATACTGCTCGTTCTTACCCTGGGCTTCTTTGGCCCTTTGATTTTCAGATCGCTCTGGGACCCACGTTATCATTCGGCCGGATGGATGCTGCAACTCATGCTGGCCGTGGTCTGGCTGGATGGACTCAGTTGCTCCCTCAATGCGGCATTGCTGGCTCGCGGTGACAGCTTTGCCTCTGCGGTTCAGAATGCCATCATGCTGTTGATTGGAATTCCCGGGATGATCTTCGGCTACTCCATGATGGAGTTACCCGGGTTAATTATCGGGCTTACCATGGGGCGATTGTGTGCCCATGTTGCACTGCATGTTGTACTTCACCGTCGTGGTATCAGCATCTGGTGTCAGGATTTGGTTCTACACATGATCATGCTGTTCTTCTCTGGTCTTGTGTTTCTCTGTAGTGGCGGCGCAATAAGGATTCCGGGAGCAGGGACTTTGCAATTCGGTGAAATCTCGGAGTGGAGTATTGCGGGGATCAGCGTGGCTCTGGCTTCGATAGCGGTCACTGTCGCGATGTGGTTGTTTTCACAAGAGAAGGTCGCCTGACTGCACGGCAGTTTGCAACTTCAATGGGGAACACTGACACGCCAGCTTTTTGACTCAGTCTGGCGTGTCGGCTCGTTGCTTGTCACCCAATGGGTTAGGCGTTGTCGTGAAATTGTTCGTCAATACGGCCTCGGTTCAGGCCTGATTCAGAATTGATCACTCTTCCGTTCGCTGTGAGCATTCTTTTATGCTGAAGAATTCTGTTCGCGCCCTGCTGAAACGCCGAGGGCTTCAGTTGTTGCGTTCCAATGAGATGCCATTTGGCCATGATTGGTGCATCGATATCACGCATTTCGTTCGGAATTCGGGGCGATATGAAGTCACGACCTGTTTTGATGTGGGGGCGAATCTTGGCCAAACGGCTGAACGCCTGGTCCGTGCATTTCCGGAAGCCGACACATACTCCTTTGAGCCGGTTCCGGATACCTTCGCACAGTTGAAGCAAAACGTTTCGGCCTCTCGTCAGGTATCGCCCTTCAATCTTGGAATGAGCGACAGAGTTCAGGAATGCAGCATGAGGCTGGCGGATGCCAGTGGTCGAAATCGTGTTGACTCAGAGCCGCAGGACGGTGGAGTCACTGTTCAACTTAGCACACTCGACAACTTCTGCGAGATGCAGAAGATCGACCGTATCAATCTGTTGAAGATCGACGTTGAAGGTCACGAAATGCAGGTCCTTCGAGGTGCCGAAGGAATGCTTGATCAGCGCCGCATTGATTTCGTAGTCTGTGAATGTGATTTTTATCCAAGGCCGGATGAACCTCACGGTGACTTCTACGAACTGGTCCCATTCCTGCAATCGCAAGGATTTCGCATTGTGTCCTTCTACACCGGCGGCGTAGACGATCAGGGATGGCGTTGGGGCGACGTCCTTTTTGCAATGCCGTCGGCAATGGCCGGTTCCTCGGTGGCTTGTTCTCCACAGCAATGAAACTGTCCGTCATTATCTGCACCTATAACGGTGGAGCTCGCCTTAGCGAGGTGCTTCACTGCTTGTCTGCGCAGCAAGGCCTGGCATCCGATGCCTGGGAGTTATTGATCGTCGACAATGCCAGCACCGATGGCACTTCCGAATTGCTGCCTCAGTTGACTCAGGCATTCCCGGCGATCGTGCGACTGCTGAGGGAATCCATACCCGGGAAAGCTCACGCATTGCGGACGGCTTTTCAAACGGCGAGAGGTGATTACTTCTGCATCGTGGACGATGATAATCTTCTGGATCCTGATTACCTTGCGAACGGCGTTCAGTTTCTTGATGAGCACTCAGATGCGGCGTTGATCGCGGGACGCACGCTGCCAAAGTTCCCGGACAATGTAAGTCCACCGGCCGACTTCGAAGAACGATACGCCGCATTTCTGGCGTGCCGTGACAAAGGCGAACAACTGATCTGGGGCGAAACTCCCGCCGGCGCGGGTCA
>JBIIIF010000025.1:0-43435 GCA_044235005.1 Planctomycetaceae bacterium
TGTCGTTATCAGGACTGTACTCATACGCACGAAGATGGCTGTGGAGTGAAAGAGGCTGTCGCCCAATCGCTGATTTCAGAATCTCGTTACAACAGTTATCTGCGACTGCGGGAGGATGATATCTGGACCTGGAAGAATCCTGCCAGGGGTCATGTGAAGCAATGAGCTGTTTCAGCGTCGTTGGCACCGCGATTTTTCAGAGGTGGCTCTGAACAGGGTCGTACGCGCGGGCGTTAGGTGCATCCGGGACCAACTCGCACTGTTATGCAGGTTTGGGAAATCCGGCTTTTAGTTTGAACTCTGCCTGAATGCTTTTCGTTGCTCTATTCCGGACCGTAGCCTGTCGTGCCGATGTCAACCGACGGTCCCTTGCCGGGAACCTGGTTACCTCGTCACACTCTGGAGTAATTTGGGCTGGTTTGTGGCGGCATGGGGGAGGAATCCTTTCGGATGCTTCTCAGAATGGTTTTCTCTGGTAATACTTCCGGGCGGTCTGGAGAATTCACAAACATTATTTAGCAGAGGACACTCGGAAATGGGTCAGGGGAAAACCACTGACGTTCAGGTCAAAGAAGTCAGTGTGTCATTTGAGCCGGTGCAATTCCGGGCTCCGCTGAAGTTCGGTGGCCGGATCGTTAGTTCGTCGTATCTGATCAATGCCGAAGTCACGGTCGAATCGCATAGCGGAAAGCATGCAACCGGACATGGAAGCATGCCTGTTGGAAATGTCTGGGCCTGGCCTTCAGCAACACTGGAGCCTCATCAGACCGAACAGCTTATGATGGCCTATTCAAAGTCCGTTGTGGAGTTGTTTGATACATATCCCGGGTACGGTCATCCACTGGAGATTGAGTTCCAGGTTTCAACGGAATACGAACATCAGGCGAGACGGCTTTGCGAGTCAAAAGGTGTCAATGAAACGATTCCGCCTTTGGCTCGTCTGGTTTGTGCAAGTCCGATCGATGCGGCCGTGCATGATGCCTATGGTCGTATGCTGAAGCTGAACAGTTTCAATACGCTCTCGAAAGAATTCTGCAGGACGGACCTTGGCGAGTTTCTGGATCGGCAGTTCGCCGGGGAATATCTCGACAGGTACACATCACGTGAACCAGTACCGACGTTGCCACTTTATCATCTTGTCGGGGCGATGGATCCGCTGACCGAGGCCGATGTGAAGGAACGTCCGGCCGATAAACTGCCGGTGACACTGGGCGAATGGATCAAGGCAGACACTTTGACTCACCTGAAGATTAAGCTGGCGGGTGATCAGCTTGAATGGGATGTTAATCGAGTTTTGGCGATTGAAAAAGTAACCGCGCTGGCCCAGGCGGAGCGAGGATGTACGTCCTGGTTTTATTCCTGCGACTTTAATGAAAAGTGTCAGTCTTCAGAGTACGTGATCGAGTTCCTGAATCGGATTCGAAGTTCGAATCCTGCGGCATTCGAGCGGATTCAGTACATCGAACAGCCTACGAGCAGAAATCTGGACGATGCGAACGCCCCGAAGATGCATGACGTAGCCGCGATCAAGCCTGTTGTGATTGACGAGGCTTTGGTGTCTTATGAATCCCTGCTCCAGGCTCGGGAGCTGGGTTACTCCGGGATTGCCCTCAAGGCTTGCAAGGGGCAGACTGAGTCGTTGTTAATGGCGGCTGCGGCTCAGAAGTTCGGCATGTTTTTGTGTGTGCAGGATTTAACCTGCCCGGGAGCATCATTTCTTCACTCGTGCAGCCTTGCTGCCAGGATCCCAGGGGTGGCCGCAATCGAGGGAAACGCTCGGCAGTACTGCCCGGCCGCGAACCAAAAATGGGCTAAGAAACTGCCAACGCTGTTTAATGTCAAAAATGGCACAATCGACACAAGTCGACTTGCGGGCCCGGGCCTGGGTTTCCAGTAATCACGGTTTTGGAGGTGGGCGGTCGTTTTTTATCCCCCCGAATGTGCCGAAGCTGCGATGTGGACCGGAAGTTTTCGTTAACGATGCACTTTCGGACAGGTCAATTCTGGAGTTCGCTTTTCTGTTGCTGGTACCATGGTCGATGTCAGCGATCGGAGATCCTGCTTGTTTTCTCCCCCGAGGTGGGGGGGCAGAGTAGTTTTTCCGACTTGTGAAGACGTTTGGTTAGTGACGACCGGCTCAGTCAGGATTACTGTCTGGTTGAGTGGTTTTTAGCTGATCAGGTTGCCCCCCCATTGATGATTGGGTGCGGCCGTTCCATTTTGATTCGTCTACGTATCGCAATTTGCGGAATCACGGACAATGAACTCTTCGCTCCGAACAACACTGTTTCGAAACTTCGGTCTGCTTCGAACAACGGCCTCGCTTGTTCTTTTGGGATGGGGAGGGGTTGAGTGTGTATCGGCACAGGACGAAGCTGCTGAAGTAGCTCCCGAGGAGGACAGCGTTCTTCCATCTGCAGTTCTCGATGAATCTGAACCAATCACGATCTACAACGTCCCCAGTCTGAAGCTGCATTGGGAAGCACAGGCTGTCATCAACAAAGGGCGTGACAAGGTTGCCCATATTGCTTTGGATGAAGAAGTCGTTTTTGTGCAGTCCTCGGCCGGGGTCGTGACGGCACTGAATTCTGAAAGTGGTCGAAGGTTTTGGTCGGCTCAGGTCGGGCGTAATGATGAAGTGTCGATGAAGGCGACGACGGACAGTCAAATGGTGGCCGTTGTTGTGGGGCCGGTCATCCATGCGTTTGACAAGTTCAGTGGCCAGAAGCTTTTTGCTTTTCGAATCGATAATGCCGCCAGTGGAGCCCCACTGATTACGCGTCGTGAGATTTCTGTTGGAAATCGTGTCGATGTCATTCGACACATCTTTGTGCCAACCTCGGATCAGGCTTTAGTGGCTTATGACGTTGAGCAGTTACAGTACCTCGGCACTCATGGGACTTTGAAGCCGGGCGTTATTCGAGCACTCGACTGGCGTTTTGCAACTGCTCAGAACATCCGGTTTGCTCCTGTGGCCGGACAAAAACGGCTCGCTTTTGCGACGGATGTCGGAAACATTTACGTGATGGACATGACAGGGAATGTCAAAGGGACTACTCGTTTTGAGTTCCTTATGAACAGTGCGACTACTGCTCCACTCACGGTAGTGACACGTGACGACAATGAATACCTGCTGGCCGCTTGTGAGAACAATCGGCTGTTCTGTATAGCCCTCAAAACCGACGGCAGTATGGTCTGGACGATTCCGATGTCCCATCCCGTGACGCATCCGATTTCTGTCGTGGGGGATGATGTTTATGTTGTATCAAGCAATCGCGAACTTCTTAAGTTCAATCTCCGCACTGGTCAGCCGGCAAAGATCTCCAAAGGTGTGATAGGAGTGGCAAGTCAGACTGAGGGCGATGAGGGGGGGCTACCTGTGTTCGGCGCCTCTGTTGTAGCGGACTGCAATGGTTTGTTGGCTCACGAGCCTGTCCGGATTACAAACAAGTCGACCGGACAAATGGTGAATTCCATTGTGCTGGATCTTACCAAATCGAAACAGTCTGTAACATTTGACGCCGACGAGAACGGCAAGCCCATCATTGGTGTCTCTGATGAAGACCGAGCGAAAACCGGGATGACTGAAGCAAAGGTAAGCGACGATGGTAAGGTGATGACCATCGAGTTCACTGATTTTCAGCCAGCCGAAACCTTTCGCTTCTACCCGGATGTTGTGCATCCGGAAGTTCCCTCGTGGAAGCTGACCCATAGTGTTTTTTCAGGCTGTGATTTCAAATCGCTTGTATCGCCCGTCCGAGCGGCTGCTGCGAGTGTCGCCGAACAGGTGCGACCATTTCCGCCAAGAGAAGTTGTGGGTGGGTTTGTTGATGTTGCAGTACCGTGGCGAGTGGCGGGTGTGAAATCTCTGGTCGCCATCTCCGAAAACACGGCCTACTTCGTTGACCTGAATGATCGAGTTGTTTCAGTCAGTCGAGAGCACGGCGGAAGTCCCCTTGTTACGCCAACTCGTGACTACACCATCCATATCAATAACTCTCTCACAGACCGGGTTTATTTGAGCACAGCATCGGGGCGTGTTGCATGCTTCACTGAAAGTCGCATCGAGGTCGGCGCGATGCCGGTGCCGATTTCTGGGGCGCCGACATGGATGATTTATCCGTCGCAGGAGTTAGCTCCGGAGTTTGCGTCCTATCATCAGAACCCGGGGGCCCGCCCCATTATGCCAGACGTTATTAAGAAGGATCCTGCTCCTGCTCCTGCACCTGAAGATGCGAGCGAGTGAGATTTTTGAATTGGTTGCAGCCCGTCTCGATGCTGTTGGGTGTCGAACCTCTGAATCCTGTTTTGTTGGGCAGGATCGGAAAGGACACGTGATTCTGGCATCCATTCCAGCCCGCGTTGTTAGCTGTTGGATGATCATTGCCCCGGTCGATTCAATGACACTGGTCGAAATCGGAGTAGCTCGTTATTCCTGCGCTTGCGAGGACGGTGAACGCCAAAGTCCGCTTTCATGACGCAGAGTTTTCCCTCGACCGTCCTGACTCAAGCCTTGATTCCGTGAGTGAAACTCCGGAAAGCGGGATCGTCGTGTCATTCCTGGTTAGCCTCGATTGTGAATAGAACTGACGTTTCTGCGATATTCTCTCCTATGTGACCTGAGTCCTCGAACTCGAGTTAATCTCTGGAGTCTCGTAGAGAGTTCTTTGGCTGTCTTCAGGGTCCGGGGATGGTTTTGCGGGGTGAGGCGGGGCTTTCGATCTGTCGACCGACCTGATTCCGGGCGTAACTGCTGAACGGACGCTCAAATGTGTGTTGACGGTGTTTGCGATTGCCTGAAATTGCTTCAAAAAGTCGCAGGTCCTGTGCACTGTTTCTCGCATCGATCGATCTGATCTGGTGCAATTCATCGGCATTGTTCAGTGCCGCATTTATGTCAAACGAATTTCGTTTCAGGGGTTATCTCGATGTCTCTCAGCGACCTCGAAGAATCGATTGGTTTTGTGTCACATCAGTCAAGCCAGGAGCTTGCTGAATCACGTCAGAGTATCACGCGTTATATCGTGCTCAAGTTGTTGGCGAATGGCTTGCCGATTCCCAAGTGCTTTGAGGATCATGATCGCCTTGGGGCTCCAAGGCTATTGAGTACGTATCATCATCGGCTGAAGCGGCTGGACTCGATTCACTGTCCGGCGGACGCTCGGATAGAGTCGTTTTTGCGGCGATACTTTGATCGGGTTAAGGGCTGCAGTGCGATGCGGCTCCCGGACCTGACTGTGATCCTTGATCGCCATAGTATTGCCCGCGAGTTGTCGTTGCCGCACGATGGTGATCAGTACACGAATCGCTACGGTGCGTCTTATCGTGTGCGGAATGGTGTGCTGCATAATCCGGCCAATGATCGGCGTACGACGGTCGGTACATTTCATGTTACGGAAGGCGGCTTGCCGATTCCCAGAGACAAAAAGGTTGTACCGAAGGCCACATTCGCCGCGTTGTTTCGGCACGCGATGAATCCGCCGCAGGAACTTCTCCAGTTACCATTCACGCATCATGAATCAGAACCCGCGATCGCTTTTGTATCGCTGCTGATCCGGCCGCTGCTTTGCCCGGAAGTGGCAGGATTCTGTAAACGACAGACGATGGAAATCCGCTTCTTCGCCCCCGGTGCGCTCGTCAGCAATCTGGATTTTGTCGAATCCATCTTTGGCAATGCCGGCGACCCGTTTCTGCCTGTAAATGATGCAGCTCTGGATGTGGATCACTGGAGTGGTCACACCGGCTGCGTGATCCTTGCTCCGCACCTGGTTGATGTTACCAAGAAGGACTGTGGCCTGCCGCATTATGATGATGCTAATCAACGTCAGCGCGAAGATGGCATGTGCTGGAAGTCAGAGGACGAAAAATACAACGATGGTGTTCCGTTTAAGCTGACCTGCCGCGATGAAGAAGGCGTGATTGTCACACTGATTGCAGATAACTACTACGGCTATTGCAAGAAAGAAGTCAAGACACAACTGAGCTATGCAGCCAATCTGATGGGACAGGTTGAAGAAGAGCATGCCGGCGGAGCAATGGCGTTTGCAAGCTTTAATCTGGGGGAAGAATTTTCAGCCGATAGCAAAAAGTACAACAATCGGACGTTTGCAGATGTCGTTCGCGATTATGGTTCAGAGATGGATGTGCGGCCGGAAGGGTACGCAGTGGACAAGTTGCATCCGACCGTCATTTATGTGTCGGAGAACGCAAAGTTTACCGTCAGCGATCAGCGAGTTTCCTGGCACTACAATAGCCAGCCGCATCATATCCCGTTGCGGCCTGGTTACATCTACATGACGCCTTCGGGTTATAAGGTCAGGCTGGAAAAACATCCGGCTGCTCCGTCATGGCGACTGATAGGAACTTTGTTTGAAGGCGCATTTTGTCACAAGCCATGTACAGTCAGTGGTGGTGGTAAAAGCGAGATCAGCAAGTCGATCACCGATTACCTGCTGCATGGGCCGGTCTTTATTGCGGAGGCCGATAAAGACCTGGATATGGTTCAGGAGATCTTTGACAGGGATTACACCGATCGATGGCGTCCGGATGGATCCGTGAAGCCGGATTATGCTCGCGTTGCCAGCCGCAGGATTCTGGACAAAAGCCGCTCACTGGGAAGCGTGATCAAGTTGTTGACGCCTTCTCCTGACTATACCGACGTGTATAACGGATGGCTGGAACAGATACCCGACCACATTTATGCGATCGTATTCATCATCAAGCGAATGCACTCGGGTGATCCCGCTGAATGGCGAAAATATTTCTCGGTCGATATCGTGAACGGACATCCGGGTCACGAACTGAAGTTTGGTGACCGCAAGCTTGTAGGGACCTATCTGCGAGTGGGGTTGTTGGGGGAGAATACCTGGCGAACCTATAAACTGCGACAGGACTTTGCACCGGCTCAGAAGGTTCAGACTGAGGACGACATCAGTGCGTCCGTCGTGGTTCCTCGCCGGGTCTTGCAGCATTTGGGCAATGTTCTGACGGAAGAAATGAGCTACAAGTTCGTTCGGAATTGCGAGTACCGCTTGTTTCAGCGTCCCGATGACGCCATTCATCGGGGGCTCGATAAGCAGACGGAGGCTGATCTGGCCCGTTACGATAACTTCATCGTGAATTTTGAGCCCCTGGCTCGTCGGCAGGTCAATGAAATCTGTGATCGTCCAGTAGATCTCAGTCAGTTTACGTTGCCTATGCAGCGGTTGCTGCATGAGATGCAGGAAGCGGATGACAGCTTTGTTGTCTGTTCAAACACGCCTCGACTTGTGAACGGTGTTCCCAGCAGGAATCCTCGCTACCTGCAGCCACGTCCGGACCTGATTGATCCCGTAAATCGATATGTTGGAGAAATGGGAATCCGTTTTTCTCGGGCTGTTCCACTCGACAAACCAGTACATTCACCTGTTCAGGCGGTGCTCATCGGACGTCGAAATAACCCGCCGGAGTTCGCTCGCGGGATACGATCACTGGCGGTCTACAATCCGATTCATTATCAGGAACTGCCAGAACTCTTCATGGACTTCATTAGTGCCCTATCCGGAAAGAGTCCGTCGACAACCGGTGCTGGCAGTGAAGGCGCGATGACAAAGGGACCGTTCAATTGTTTACGGCCGATTACAGATCTCAACAATGCTCTGGTCAGCTATCTGCTGACCGGGCTGGCTGGCTTTTCCACTCCAGCCGGTCATATCGGGAGTGCGGTGCGCGTTGACCATGATGTGAGTCTGTTGATTCCTGAAATCTGGTGTCGCCTGAGTCCTCAGGAGAGAGATCCGAAGTTTCTGATTGCTGAACAACTGCTGGAGAAACTGGAAGACTTTACATTTGAAGGCAAGTTGATACCGGCGAGTCGACTTGGGTGGCGGATTACGTCGCGGTTCATTCGACGCTTCGCGGGTCGGGTGTTCGACAATCCCAATAAAGTCTTCGACACCGCAATCCTGAAGCCCGAGTCTCAGGATGAAGCTGCATTCGCTGACGGAGTGTTGTTTATCGCCGATGCTCAGGAACGAATTGCCCGCACCTACTTTGAAGACGGATCTGTCGAACTGGCCTGTCCGCCCTTGAAGGCCCTGCTGCACATTATGGTGAGCGGGAACTTCGAAGGGCGAAAGATCAATGATCCGGTGATCCGCAACATGTTCACGCTGGAAGCCATGCTCGCATCAGAATGGTATTCCGACCGCCTTCGTCGGCGTCAGCAACGTGAACAGGAATTATGGCAGCGGCATGTCCAGGCGCTGGAAACATTTCAGAACAGTAACGAGTATGCAGAAGAGAAGATCGCGATGAAGATTAACGACCGCCTTGAGTCAGCTCGCCTGCAGCTTGCGAAAGTCCTTGCTCCTGAATATCTCTCTGAGTTGCATGGGACACTGGGGACCGATGCACTGTAGAGCTGTCGTCTTAGTAGTAGAGTCCACCAAAAAGTCGAACGCCCGCATAGTAGCGAAATGCGCGGACGCGACATAAAAATGGATGTCGAGAACTTTCGCAGGCACAGTTCATGCTGTTGTAAAATTCACGGTCGCATTCGCGGCGCGACCGACCTGAGGCAAGGCAGGCATCGTGAGTCGCGCAGGATGGCCGAAAGTCTGCTCCGAAGCCTCCCTGAGGCAGGAAACGATTTCCTCCATAGGAATTTCCCGGACCACACGGCCGCCACGGAGGACAACCGCCAGGACCAGCGGCCTGCGAATCTGACATGCATGAAACAAATGCCACTACAGACAGGAACACAACTCGCACGATTGTTTTCATAGACGTTAATCCCGTTAAGTCGACTGGCATCTTGCCTTGAAAGAAACCTTGCTGTCCGTGTGAGGGATAAGGTATCAAAGGGTGATTGGGTAGTCTAACCGGTATGCGATGATTGCGGTGGTCGAGATTTTTGGGTGTTTTTGGCTGTGTTTCTGCGATCTTGGGCAGTTTTTTCGGCGTAAAGTGAGGCGAGTTAACGCCGTGCTGAATCAGGATTTTCGGATCTGAGCGGGTGTTCGCGTTCTACACTTTGGACAGCAAACTTCGGAATCGAATCTGAGCACAACAGAGCTTAGGGATCCTGATGCAGAACCGAGGCTATTTTTCTTTGTCGACAGCCCCGGCATTTCTCACGCCTGAGCCACGCTGTTTGCCATCTCCAAGCTCGGATCGTGCCTGGTCTGCCAGGGTCATCAACTGCTTAACAACCTCCGGGTGGTGGTCTGCAACATTCTGCGTCTCCCCCGGATCATCGTCGAGATTGAACAGGGACTGTTCAATCGTGAGGCTTTCGTACTTTGCAGGAACTCCCGCTTTGCCGCCGGGTTTTCCATTCAGACTTCGGTAGGCATGAGCAAAGTGAAGTTTCCAGGGACCGCTGCGGACAGCCTGAAGTTCATTGCCCCAGTAAAGGTAATATGCTTCGTGAGGTGATCCTGCATTCGTTTCATTTGCTATCAATGGCCAGATATCGCGTCCATCAATGGGGTGTTTTGGCAGACTGGCATTGATGAGTTTTGCAATGGTGGGAAGCACATCAATCGTCATTGCTGGCGTATCGCAGGTTGTATTCGCTGGAATTCTTCCGGGCCATCGCATCAGACACGGAACTCGACACCCGCCGTCGAACATGGTGCCTTTGCCTTCACGCAGGCTTCCGGCAGACCCTGCGTGCTCACCGTAACTAAGCCACGGGCCATTATCTGACGTGAAGATGACGAGGGTATTCTCATCGAGATTGTTCCGCTTCAATGCCTCGAGGATCTGCCCAACAGACCAGTCGACTTCCATAACGACGTCGCCAAACAGCCCTGCCCCGCTCTTTTTTTTGAAGCGTTCGGAAACGTACAGCGGGACATGGACCATGGAATGAGGGACATAGAGGAAGAATGGCTTTTCAGCATTTCGATCGATAAACGAAACGGCTCGCTCTGTGTACCACGTTGTCAGTTGTGTCTGCTCAGTATCAGTGACTTCGGCCGTGGCAACATCATTACCATCGATTAATGGCAGGTGCGGCCAATGCTTGAGACGCTGTTCCATCGGCAAATGACGCACCTCTGGATGGAACGGCCACATGTCGTTGCTGTACGGCAGTCCGAAGTATTCATCAAAGCCATTCTGCAGGGGGAGAAACTGGTGCAGATGCCCCAGATGCCACTTGCCGAAGCAGGCCGTTGCGTACCCTTTCTGCCGGCAAAGTTCTCCCAGGGTCATCTCATCGGGATGAATGCCCTGACTGGAATTCGGACCCAGCGCGCCGAGAATTCCCAGTCGCACGTTGTAGCAACCAGTCAGCAGGCTGGCGCGTGATGCTGAGCAGACAGCCTGAGAGACATAGAAGTTTGTAAACTTCCGACCTTCTGCAGCCATTCGATTCAGGTTTGGAGTTAACGCCTGGTTTCCTCCAAACGGACCAATGTCTGCATAGCCCATGTCATCGATGTAGATGACCACAACATTAGGTGGCTTCGTGTCTCCCATTGCTGCCGGCAGACAGGAAGTGAAGACAGTCAGCAGGATGGTATGGATCGCTATAGACCTCATCGCAGGCAACTCCGAAAACTCAGGGTACACCAGTGTTTTTCGGGTGTTGTTCTAGTCGTGCGAGGAGCCAGAAGCAATTGGGGCGAAGTCTGTTCGGCGTTATTCATTCGTCAGATGGGATGGCTTCCAGCCGCTATCCATCCGGAATGTTGAATCGAGTGACTGCGAAGATTCATTGCCAGGCCTGGAAGATGGCGTTGTCATACGCTTCGTTGGCGGAGTTGCATAGACTTCTTCATCGTCGAAGGGGTTCGAGAACGGGTTTGCTGCTCCGCTGCTTCGCTTGGACGGGGCTTGTTCAAACTCGAACTCCGGTTCCTCTTCTACCGAAGTAGTCGGAGCTGCAGAGTATCGTTTGAGGAGTGGTCGAGCCGTAGCTGCTTCGTCGAACTCAGGAGTTTCGAACTCCGTGACGACATCATCAGCCGCCTTGCGAATCTGGCCGGCCTTGGATTTCACCTGTTTCTTTGCGGCCGCTGGGGCCGTTGAAACTGTAGCCGCAGCATGACTGCCTTCCTCAGTCCACTTTTGCTTTTCCTGAGAAGCCCATGAACTGAAATCTTCGGCTGATTGCTCAGTCTCCTGCACTTTGACTGCAGCTTGCTTCGCCTTTGAGGAGACGGCGTCAGTACTCTTCTGAAGGAAGTTGTCGAACCCTGCCGCCTCTTCACTCAGGTCTGGAATCGCAGCCGCTCTGGCTGCCGGAGAAACGGCACTTGCCGGATTCTTTGCAACTTCTGACGCTGTTCGAGTGACCGCATTGGCTTTGTCGGCTGCAGCAGTCACCGACTCCGATTGTTTGCGGCTCAGAAAATCAGACAATGCCGGTCCCTGGTAGGACCGCACACCAGGATTTGTAGTGGTCCCGCCTTGTTGTGTGGGTGATCCGGCCGCAGCACCTTTCTCCGGATAAGAGGCGTTGGCGACGCGGCCAACTCTTGCAACACCGTCCTCGGAAGCTCCGGTTTGAAGCACCGATTTTGGTGGTGAGCCCGGTGATGACTCCGATTTGGCCACGGAACCAGTGGAGTTTGATGTTCCGCCAAGTTTCGCGCGACCGGCGCTGTCACGAGAACCTTCGGGAGAGGCCGATTTGTCTTTTGACACAACCGCCTCGGTTTCCATGAACGGATCCTGAATTTCAGAGTAGTCCTTTCGCGAGAACCAGCGATTCTTTGCGGCGCACCCCGTTGAAAACAACAGGCCGCAGGCCAAAGTCAGCAGGATTGGTTTCTTGATCATCGCAGGATCCTCCGCCAAAGACTCTCAGGAAAAACCTTGAGTCTGGTGGTGTCGCAGAATTTGAAATTGAATTGCAAAGTTTTTCGAATTACCGATCAATCAGGGAGAAGACTTGAAGGACTGTGGAGCTCAGCTTTTGCATCATTATGAGGGCTGACCCCGCGAGTGTTCAATCCGCCTTCTGTCCTTCAGTGGCTTCGCCGGGAGTCGCCTTCATGTCTTTCGGTGTTTGATCAGAGTTCTCGGTTCTTGTCGACTTATGAAATTGCTGATTGAATATCGAAGGGTCGAAAGCATCGCGAGCATTCGCACGGGAAGCCTTCTGGAGAAATCGAACATCCGTTTCGGTTGTCGTCAGTACTCGGCCGTGAGGTGCCATCATGTTTTCATCAGTTGCCGGGTCAGCTTCAGGTTCCTGTGTCTTTGACATGGACGCAAGCTGGATCCGCTCCTGCCGCTCACGGACCTCTTCGTTCAATTCGGGAGCAATGTCATTCGAGACAGTTCCGACCCAATCTCGAAGAGTCTTCATCTGGACTGCACCACTGCGACCACGAAAAATGGGCGTTGAGGAGTTTGCATGATTGCCCTCCAGTGTCGTTAACAGCGGGCTGGACGAAGGTCGAGTCAGATCGATTTGCTTCAACACCGCTGCAAGATTTCTCTCTGCGATCGAAACACTCGTTCCGCGATTTGATGGTGTTAATTGAAATGACGAAACGGAGCGAACTCCGTGGCATCCAGCGTTGGAGCATTTGTTCATCAGGATTGGCTGAACGTGACGAGTGAAATCCTGTGCCACGGAACGAGACAATCCTGCCAGAGAACGAGCTTCCGGGACAGGACCAGAAGGATTCGCCAGCGAAGGGAACTCAGTGAGGCCACTTCCGCCCGGAGCCCCGGGGGCTCCTTCGTTTTGCTTCACCAGGCTTTGCAGAAGTCGTTGAGCGTCGATGCGATTCGGATCTTTGTGGAGTGCATCAAGAACTTCTCGACGGGCCAGATCCGCGCGTTTGTTGGTCAGGCACCAGCGTGCCAGCTCCATATGACTTTGTGGCGTGAGCTCAGAGAACGAGGATCGCATTCTTTGATGAGCGTCGTCGAGATCCCTGGCGATGAATCGCACTCGTTCCGATTCCACAAACATGCGTCCGCCCAGCACTTCGACTTCATACCCGTCGGGCCTTGGGAGGAACCGTCCAGTCATGACTTTGCCATCCACCAGAACCAGAATTCCGGGGGAGTTATCAGTCGGCGTCGCGCGCAACTCCGTTCCACCATCCTGAGCGATACTAAGTCCTTGTATCACGCCGGAGAGAAACATCGTAAGGAATGTGGAGCGCCCATCCATGAGCTATTTGATTCCCAGGGCAAGCCAAATGGGTCATTAGCCTGAGTTTGCTTGAGGCCCATCCCTTTGAAAATGCCAATGGGCAGTATCCGACGGTCGGTTTTTGGGGTCAATACGAGGTCTGAGTCAGAATGACGCATCTGACTGACCGATTGCCACAATTGTGTGAATAACCGCTTGTTTAGGGTCATCGTCACCCTTGATCGGCTGAATCTGCCGATCTTTGCAAAGAATGGGTGCAAAAATAAGAAGGTTAAGATCGGGGTGATTGGCGGTTTGGGAGTCTGTTAACCTTTACCGGGGTTTCTTTCGAGCAGGTAAAACGCACTGTCGGCGCGAAGATTGGCCCCCCAGAGCTGATCGACGGAACGGCCCTTAATGATCGGGCTTTCCTTAACAATACGCAGTCCAATGCCGTCCATCAGGTCCCGGAAATCGCGCATCGACATGAAATGGACGTTTGGCGTTTCATACCATTCGTAGGGCAACGCCTGAGTAATAGGGGTTCTGCCGCGCCGAAGTACCTCCATACGAACCCGCCAGTGCCCAAAGTTCGGCACGACCACAAGAGCTCTGCGAGCAACACGCAGCATCTCCAGCAGCAGGCGTTTGGGGTTTCTGACCTGCTGCAAGGTTTGACTGAGAACTGCGAAGTCAAAGCTGTCGTTGGGGATATCGACAAGACCCTCGTTCAGGTCTGCTGCGATCGCCGGAAGTCCCCGCTGGATGATGGCGATGATGTTGGACTGCTCGACTTCTACGCCCATCACCTCGCAGCCCATTTCGTCATGAAGACGCTGCATTAATCGACCGTCACCACAGCCAAGGTCGATGACTCGGCTGTTGCGATCAATATGGTGCATGATCAGCTCATCGGTGAGCTGAATCGACGGGTCGGGCATCTGATAGCGATTGGAATTTGGCATTGCGACGAAGTCACGATCCGAGAGATCAGCTAAGGACTGGTAGATTCAAATGTTCGCTCAAGAAACGGAGAAACCAAAGCCGCGAGAGGATCAATATCAATCAGGAACGAATCATGCCCAAACGGACATCGCAGTTCGATGAACGACACATGGCGCCGGACATGCAGCAGGGCCGACACAAGTTCGCGGCTCTGACTAGTCGGAAACAGCCAGTCCGTATCATAAGAGGCTACCAGGAATCGAGCCTTTGTTTGAGCGAGTGCCGCTTCCAGAGAAGGGAATCCCTCGGACAAGTCAAAATAGTCCATCATGCGAGTGAGATAGAGGTAGCTGTTTGCATCGAACCGCTGCACAAATCGTTTGCCCTGGTAATGCAGGTAGCTTTCGATTTGAAATTCGGTCTCTTTCTGCATGCTATAGGCAAATCGATCGCTGTCCTGAAGACGTCGGCCAAACTTCAGCTCGATAGAGTCTTCCGACAGATAGGTGATATGAGCCACCATACGAGCCAGTGCCAGTCCGTATCGTGGACCTTCAGAGTCGTAATAATCTCCGTTGGCAAACCCCGGGTCGGCATAGATCGCTCGACGGCCAACCGCATTGAAGGCAATCCCTTGTGCTGACAACTTCGGTGCTGAAGCGAGCACAACGGCCGCCTTTAATTGATCGGGAAAGAGAATCGACCATTCCAGGACCTGCATGCCCCCAAGGCTTCCTCCTACTACGGCCAGAAGCTGTTTTACGCCAAGATGCCGGACAAGTTCCGAGTGAACGGTGACCACATCTCTGACTGTCAGGAATGGAAAGTTGAGGCAGAAGCGAGTGTCCGTGACAGGGTTTAAGCATCCCGGACCTGTTGTTCCCTGACATCCACCAAGAACGTTCGCGCAGATCACGAAGTACTTGTTGGTATCGATGCCTTTGCCGGGACCAATAAAACCATCCCACCAGCCCGGTTTGCGGTCTGATGTGGAATGGACTCCGGCTGCATGAGCATCCCCGGTCAGAGCGTGGCAGATGAAGATGGCGTTGGAAGCGTCTTTGTTGAGGACGCCGTAGGTTTCATAGGCGACTCTGACCGGCCCCAGTGTTTCACCGCTGGCGAATGTCAGCAGATGCGGCGGCCGGAAGAGATCCACATACTGAGTCTGCACGATTTCGTCAGATCGGTCGTTTGAACTGTCCTGATCTGTATCTTGAGCTGACATTCCGAAGTTGCAGTCTGAGAAGTCTTAAACTGGGACGAGGTCGAGATCAACGCTTGCAATGTCGTCAGGACATTGTTGTCCAAAAGTGTTTCGAAAAGGAGGGGAATGCACCCTCCCCGCCAAAAAAACAAGCGTTACCACAATACGACGGATCCGCGACTTTTGACGTCGCGACAATGCTGGCAGTATAGCATCGTAGACAAGCACTGACGAGTATCAGCCGTGTCTTTGGGGAGAGTGAGTTATCACCAGATTCTGGGCAGAATTTCGGCCCGGAAGACGAGCATTGCTAACGCTGAGTAAAAAACTCCGCAGGCGGCGATGCCGACTCGCTGATACCATCGTGGTCGCAGTGGCTCGGGTAACAGCCGGCAGTTGATCCAGAGGATATGAAATGAAGTGATCGCAAGTGCTGCGTTGTTGACGTTGGCGATGACGTAGGTCATGACTTTGGGTGAATCCACGACGGTCAGAAACAGCGTAGCCACGATAAATGACCAGACGGTATAGACACCCAGAATCGCGTAGTACAAATAGTGGACTTGATTGGTCCGAAGTCGCTTTTGAACTCGTCGACTCCCTGACCACAGTATGTCGGTCCATCGTCTGGCAAAGTCGTCAACGATCGACATCTGACTGGGAAGAAACACGAGTAAACCCACGATCAGCGACGCAGTCCAAAGCAAGGGAGCCCATGTTCCGATGGCTTCACTGTGTCGAATTCCGTCCGCCGTGATGAGCGGCTGAGAATAGGTCACGCTTTTTCCGTACATGGGGGAAAGGCGAGCAAACTGAATCGACATCAATGCCGGAAGGGCCATCCCCATAAAACAACCGGGAACCCAAACCAGAATCTGGTCGGCCAGAATGTATTTCCACCAGCCCCGCCAGCGACGCAGGTTTTCTTCGGTCAGAGGAAACACTTTTCCAACATGACTGAGTGTCACATTACGACCGCCGACGGCACTGGGGATCGCGCCGACTTCATGTCCCATGCCCCAGCCTTTGTCTCGCACAAAATTAGAGTATGTCGAGTTACTGAGTCCGCCGCCGCCGGCATAACCCGCGAAGGCTCCTAACATGGCAATGTTGCCGAGGGCCAGCACAGGCAGTGTGCCGTCTTTCCAGAGTGATGCAAAGACATTGGTGACCGTGTCATGGCCAGCGGCATCTTTGGTTGGGATATTGCCAAACTTCAGGAAGCCGCTGAAGACATCGATCCATCCCTGTGGGCTAACAAAGCAAAGTCCCAGGAACAGACAGAATCCCAGGACCGAAAAAACCTTAACTGTCATTACAAACTGCAGAGTGTTATAAACCTTGCCTCCGATCAGGACCGGCAGGATGACTCCGCCCAGACAAAGATAGGCAATAGTGTTGACCAGAAAACTATCGTCGGGAGTTGGCGGTCGATCCAGCCACAGCGTCGCGATCAGAACGGCTGCGTTTGTCGAAAGGCCGGGAATAAAAAATGACAGGCTCATCAGAAGTGTGACGCCCATCCAGAATCCCGGGCCGGGAGCGGTTCGCATAAAGCCGGTGAAAACCGGTTCGCCGCAGTAGAGAGCGTAACGTCCGGCTTCGATGTTATAGAAAGCCTGAGTGATAATCGCGATTGTGGCGATCCACATCAGTCCTCCGCCATACTTCGCCGTGGTGTCCGGTCCCAGCAGCCATTCGCCGCCACCGATCTGAATTCCGCACATGACGATTCCGGGGCCAATCAACCCGGCCAGGTTCATCAGCCCAAGAGGCTTTGGTGCCGGGAGATTTGCAGTCCCCCAGGCAGGAATGCCTGTTGTTGACTGGTCACTGGATGACTGCTTTCGGGGCGACGCGTCGTGGGCGCGCGAACCATTGCCTGCCTCTTGCATCAGGATTTCTGCTTTCGTCTTCGGAACAATCGGCCGGAGTGGGGTTGGCTGACTGATCACCAGAATACAAAAAAGCCCGGCATTGGGAACAACGTCGGGCCTCCGATTTGGTTTAACGGTGACTTTGCAGGTCGATTCGTATCCGGCGTGACTATGACAGAGTCAGATTTCTGCCGTCATACCTGGCAACGCGATCCGGATTGCCTTTGGCCTGCTCTTCCAGAATCATCTCCATGGCCTGCACAGCCGCGACGACCTGGCGATCGGCCGAAAGGTCCGCGTAGTCGAGTTTGCGGATTTCTGCCAGTCGCTGCGAGCGCTGGTCAGCAGGACCACCGTGTTCAACGAAGGCCACTTCGCGAGCAAAACGGTCGATGACTTCGATTCCGTAGCCTCTTTGCGAACGTTCGCCCCACGGTTCGAGGAAGCTGCCGTTGTAGTGGTTGTTGATCGTGTTCTTCATCCTGAACGGAGTCATATTCTCAACGGTCAGTTCAACGCCGCGCTTTCGTGAATGACCATTCCAGATGCCGTTGTCGAAGCGGAACTGAACTTCCTGCTCAACATATCCCGGGAAATTGTCAGGCGTCACCCAGGATGTATGGATATCGAAGGCCGCTTCGCGACCAGACTCATATTCGTAGATCAGACGCAATTGGCAGCTATCCCAGGTCGTCCCATCCTTTGGCCCGACGAGTCCTCGTTGCCCGGTACACATTACCGTTTTCAGGCGACCGCCGAAGGTAAAGTCGATCAGCTTGATGTAATGCACGGCGACGTACGTTCCAGGATTACGACCGGTGATCCATTCAGAAAACTGGCTGCCGGAAATCTGGCGTGGTTCGAGCAACGAGCAATAGCCGTTGTTCACGTGTTGCAGGACGTTATCGTGGACCAGTGTTCGAAGTTTCTTATGGTCCGGGTCGAGCAGTTTGTGATAGACCACTCGAGCCAGCAACGCCTTCTCTTCTGCGATAGCATTTAACTGATCGATTTCCTGAAGCGAAAGCACAGAAGGCTTTTCGACCAGCAGATGAACGCCCGCTTCCAGAATCGCTTTTGAGGCTTCAAAATGTCGGTCGTCTGGCGTTGCGACACACGCAAAGGTTAAGTCTTCACCCAGCATCTGCTGAACAGCATCGTCGCCTCGAAAGCTTTGGAATGCCGGGATTTTTCCTTTCGACTGGGCGAGATAGCGATCTGCTCTTTGGCCTGTCTTCGATGCAACGGCGACCATCGTGACGTCGAGGTCACCGAAGCGACGATCGTAGAGCCCTTTTGCGTAAACCGATTCAAAGAACGGTCGATAGGTTTCATCGAAGATCATTCCCATACCAACCATGCCGGCACGCAATTGAGGTCGTGGGTTCTGAGAGCTCATGAGAATTCCTGATCTTGTTGTTCAGTTCGCACAGAAACCGGAGCTGGTGAGGTGATGAGCCATGAGTACTGAAAAGACTCCAGCCTTTTGGCGTCAACCTAAGCATCCGAGACTACTTCTTCTGCAGGTCCAGGATTGCTTTCGGCAAATCTTTATCGACGAGACCCAGAACTCCTCGGCCTTCATTCAGGCGGTCATCGACATCGTACTGAATATCTTCTGAGTCGATCTTCCAGAAGTCTTCGATCTCCATGCGAGGCAAAGTCTGGAGTGGGCGGAGCAGACGAAAGCCAACGCCGCGAGCAGGGTCGTCCGTGTACCACCATGGACTCAGTGGAAGATTCGGGTCCTGATACTTCCATGCTTCGTCATCAGAAGGCAGTCGTGCTGAGGAACGACAATCTGCGGCTGGGAACTCCCATGATCCACCACGCACAACTCGAGGATCTGGCTTGTCAGTTCGTGCCCAGTCTTTCGCCGCATTGACGACTGCATCCTGAGGCATGTAGTTCGCGTAACCATCGATCACCCATTCTGCGGCATTGCCGTGCATGTCGTAAAGCCCCCATGCGTTTGCCTTCTTCTGTCGAACCAGGCGAGAACCTTTTTTCTCGGTGTTTGATTCAAACCAGCCATATTCCGCCAGCATTGCAGGATCATCGCCGAACGAATAAGCCGTTGTGCTTCCAGCTCGGCATGCATACTCCCATTCGGCTTCGGTTGGAAGACGGAACTGCTGACCGGAAATCGCTGAAAGCCACTTGGTGTATTGCTTGGCAGAATACTGCGTCATTGAGACGGCCGGCAGATTTGGGTCATCACCGAATTCAAATGTAAAGTCCGGCATGTACAGTGGTGTCGGAGCGGTGACGGCATCGATCCGATTCGCGTCTGTGACAGTTCTGATTCTATTGGCCTGCAGCTCTTTCAGAACGCGATACAATTCCATGAACTGGCGATATTCGGCCCAGGTCACTTCGCACTCACCCATCCAGAATGGAGCGACAAAAACCTTTCGCTGTGGCCCTTCATCGTCTTTGCGGTGTGATTCAGTCGCCGCACTGCCCATCATGTATTCGCCGCCGGGGACTGGAACCATTCGGAACTTTACGTCCGTGCCGGGAATCGCCATTTCATAGGCGACCATCCACCCCTGCTCTGTTTGTACGGAGAAACCTTCGGCCGGTTTCTCTTTGGCCAGTCCTGGAAGTTGTTCAGCTCCGTGGACAATGTTTAATGCAAACAGACATGCCAACAAGGCGGCAAAAGAAGACCTCTGCATGAGATCAGTACTTTCGTGCGAATGTAGTAGGAAAAGGGGGCCGAAGTTCCGGTGCCATCTGTGGGATGCAGCATCAATCGATCATCTGGATCATGATCTTTTATATGCCGCTGGAGCTTTCGTCCCGCTGGCTGACAGTGTCAGTGAACACTTTGTCATGATCTGGAAATCATCTCAATTTTCAGGAGATTTTGGTCGTGGTGGGACTGGCTTTTTCTTAGGTCCGCCCGGGCTGAATGTCCGCTGAACTTCCTCAAGTGAAGTCTTGCCCTCAGCCACCAATCGGATGGCATCTTTCTGAAGAGTGGTTTGACCATCTTCCGCCATCTGTTTTCGAATTGCATCTGGAGCAGCGCCGGCGGCGATGACTTCCTTCATTGTGTCAGTCATTTCCAGCATCTCAAATGCGGCGACTCGACCCTGATAAGGGACCCCATCGCAGTCCGCACACAGTTCTTCAACGGTTTGGGCTTTCGGGTCATCCGGAGGCGGAGGTAGCGGAGCGCGATAGAGGACAGATGTTTCGGGAGGCAGCCCGAGTTTCTTGAGCAGCATCGGGTTTGGTCGAAACGCCTGCTTGCAGTCATCGCAAAGTTTGCGAATCAGCTTCTGTGTGAGTACACACTTCAGTCCTTTGATGACCTCATCGATACCAACCCATTCAATGAGTTTCTTGATCGCCTCGGTCGGTGTATTGGCTGGAATCTCCATAATGAAAGAGAGACGATCAGAGTATTGGAAGATCGTCTGAGCGTCCTGTGGAGAAGTCAGAGGATTCAGATAAATCACATCCGCTTCACGGCGCAAAATTCGATCAAATGTGAGTTCCAGATCGTGTCCCGGTTCTGGCTTGAACTCGCTCACATTAATCAGTTCTTTGCCCTTCATATCAGCAAGGTTATAAACCGAGTACAGGTAAGGGTCGACGCTGTGCAGGGCCACGATGGCCAGAGTTGTCACCCCGGAATCCGGTGGACCACAAATTAAAACGACGCCAGATCGGGACGACGTGAACTCGCGGATCTTCTTCTTCAGTTGATCGGGCAGCCCAACCTCAGAAGGCTTCTGACGAACGACTTTCTTGTTTTCAATCTTAACTCGAACGCGTTCCGCACCACCGCCAGCGGGTACTGACTCCACCATCAAGTTGTAAGGCAGGCCGTCGAATTCTGCTTTGATTCCTCCAGCCTGAGCAATCTTGCGATCATTGGGATCAAGACCGGCCAGCAGTTTCAGCATCTGAACCATGGCCACGCCTTTTTGACCTGGCACGGCTGCTGCTGGATATGGCATCCCGTCGATAACGAACCGAATGCTGAGTCGACCTTCGCGTGGTTCCATCAGCAGTGTGTGAGCACGACGTGATAAGGCGTCGGACATCATCTGCTTCACTGGAACGAGAGCCGCCTGAACCAGTTTTGCGTTCGCCTTAAGATTGGACTCACGCCCAAAAAGCGGTCCCTGAAAAAGTACCTGCTCAACATCTTCCTGCTCGGCCGCGTCGGCCGCAGGTTTCTTGCCAGCATCTGCTTTTTTGGGATCTGGTTTTGGTGGGCCAGCCATTGTCTGGAGTCCTCTGTGTCTGACTAAATCTGAAGTTTTGTCGATAGAACTTTGCTGGGAAACATTGGGCCGCAGTCTTGAGCTCCCCTCGAAACTCACCTGGAGAGTCGGCTTGCTGTCTACCCGGCATTTTGGCTGGAAGCGAGGTGATCCTCCAGCGTCAAACTCCAAATTGCAGGTCGAGAAGCAGATTTCGAACATCTGTTGCGTGCAATTCGTCACGTTCCACACGTTTCGAGGAGCAAACCAGAACCGGGCCGTCTTCTGCAATCCGATTGGCATCAGGAACTCGGCCATGGCTGCCCTTGACGATTGACGCGTCGAGACCGATGAGGTCCATATAGTACCGAAAACCAAGCATTTTTCGGGCCAGTCGACGGGCGACACGGACCCTGGGAAACTTGATCTGTGGGTCCACGAAGAGTTCCACGGGGTCGTAACCGGGTTTCCGGTGGATGTCGACGGTTCGGGCGTAATCCGGGGCCAGATTGTCATCCATCCAGAAATAATAGGTGAACCATGAGTCGGGCTGGCTGATGCAGACGAGTTCACCGCTTCGTTCATGAGCGATTCCGACAAGACGCTGCCCTTCTCCGTCAAGAATTCGTTCTACTCCCTCGATGCGTTCCAGCAACTGTCGAACGCGCGGGATATCGGCAGGGTCCTTGATGTAAATATGAGCAGCCTGGTGATCGGCCACCGCAAACGCTCTTGAAGCACCGCAGTCGAGTGTTTCCCAGCCGCATGATTCGCGTCGAACGGTCAGCAAACCTGCATCTCGCAGAATTCGATTCAGATGAATGGGACGAAGAACTTCGGTAATCCCATACTCGGACAAGACGACGATATCTGCGTCGGCGGCTTCAGCGGCGACGATCAGCTTTCCTGCTTCATGATCCACGAGTCGGATGTCTTCGGAGATTCTCGGATCGTTTGGCCCCCAACGCTGCAGGTTGTAATCGAGGTGCGGGAGGTAGACGAGCATCATTGACGGCTGGCAGGATTGGAAGACATCGACGCTGGCATCTGCGATCCACGCGGTGCTGCGGATATCGGCCGTCGGGCCCCAGAAGTTGAACAGCGGAAACTTTCCGAGCTTCTGCTGAAGCTGATCGCGGAACTCCGCAGGTGCACTGTAGATATCGGGAATTTTGCGGCCGTCTGACGGGTACGAAGGTCGGGGAGTCACGGACCAGTTGACATCAGCGTACATATTGTACCACCAAAACATTTTGGCGGTTGTGTGTGCGGGATTTCGAAGACGAGCCGACTGATAGACACGTTCGCCGGAAATCAGATGATTCGATTGCTTCCAGAACATCACCTCGGCAAGATCTCGGAAGTACCAGCCATTAGCGACGATTCCGTGCTGGGACGGAAGAAGTCCGGTCAGGAGCGTTGCCTGCACTGAGCAGGTCACTGCTGGGAAAATCGTCTGGAGCGGACGAGAAAAGCCGGTCTTCAGAAGTCGGCTGATGTTGGGTGTACCTTCACCGATCATCTGACTGGTGAGACCAACAACGTTGATCACCATGAGTCGACGATGTCGCGATGTGCTTGTCATGATCTCAGAAGTCTCCGGCGATGGAACATTTCGTCTTTGTCGCGTATGCTGACCGGCGGTCTCCGAAAATCAATACGTCAGGGATACCGATTCATGAAACACTGCTGTTCCTGGTTGCGATGCATCTCACTTGTCGGCTGTCTGTGTTTCGGGCTGCTGCCGATGTTTGTTCGAGCGGACGAAAAGTCGCCTGCTCGATGGGAAAAATCGATTGTTGAGATTGAGCAGAGAATTGCCTCGGGAAAGTCGACTCCGGGCGCGGTGCTGTTCGTTGGTAGTTCCAGTATTCGACTGTGGAAGCTGGAAGCGTCCTTTCCGAATATGGTGACTGTCAACCATGGTTTTGGTGGATCATTCCTGTCCGATTCCGTGCATTTTTTTGATCGAATCGTAGTCCCGGTAAAGCCGACGGCCATCGTGATCTACGCGGGCGATAACGATATTGCTTCCGCAAAGACTCCTGAGACCGTTTACGACGATTTTCAACAGTTTGTTGCCGCAGTTCGAACGAAGCTGCCGGAATGTCGACAAGTGGTTTATATCGGCATCAAGCCCAGCGTGAAACGCTGGACGCTTGCCGAAAGAATTCAGCAGGCAAACGCATTGATCAAAGCAGACTGCGACAAAGATCCGCTTCTGGAATACGCTGACGTGTGGGGGCCGATGCTGACGTCGGAAGGGACACCCAATGCCGATCTGCTCGTTGATGATGGCCTTCATATGAACGAGAAGGGCTACGAGATCTGGACGGCTGCTGTGAACAGCGTCATGAAGGATGTGACGGTTGAGGTGGAAACGCGACCAGCTCCGAAATAGTTGAGTCTCGAAATTAGTGAGAAGCGGCTTCGTCTTCAACTCAAATTCGCAATCATGGTTTACGATCGTGCAACACGACTTCATCAGAGAATAAGAAAACTCAAGGTGCTCCATGAAACATCGCATGACGACTCGACGAAAGGCGTTGCAGGCTTCATTGGCCTTTGCCTCGCTGGGTTTCATTCCTCCCGTGACGTTCTGTCGAACATCCGTCGCGTCGATGCCTCGGCACAGTGTCGAGCGTCCCGGGATCGGCGCGATCGGGCTTCGATACCAGGGAACTGTTATCACAGAGAAGGCTCGCGAGTACGGTGACATTGTCGCGGTCTGTGACGTGGATCGTCATGTGCGTGAGCAGGCCCGTGCATCTTTTGGAAGCACACCGAAGATCTTTGAGGACTACGTGGAGCTTCTGGCATCGAAAGATGTTGACGTTGTTCTGATCGGGACACCTGATCACTGGCATGCAAAAATGGTGATGGATGCCTGCCGTGCCGGGAAAGATGTGTACTGCGAAAAACCGCTGACGCTGACCATTGATGAAGGCAAGAAGATCAGGGACGTGGCTGCTTCATCAAAGCAGGTTGTTCAGGTTGGTTCATGGCAACGAAGTGATCACAGATTTCGACAGGCGGTTGAGCTGGTCCGGGCTGGTCGCGTCGGAAAACTGCAGACTGTTGAAGTTGTGCTGGGCAAAAATGAAGTCGGTGGCCCGTTTGAACGTGTTCCTGTTCCGAGGCATTTCAACTGGAATCTTTGGCAGGGGCAGGCACCCGATGTGCCCTATCTGGCCGAGCGATCTCATTATACGTTTCGCTGGTGGCTGGATTATTCCGGCGGACAAATGACAGACTGGGGTGCTCACCATATCGACATTGCGCAATGGGCCATTAATTCGCTGCCGGTCGAGATCTCAGGCAAGGCAAAGTTTCCGAACGTTGTGGATGGGTACACAGTGCCGATCGATTTTGACTCAACCATTCGGTACGAAAATGGAGTTGTCCTGACGATCAGCGACACTGGACGAAACGGGATTCTGTTCACGGGAACGGAAGGCCGGTTATTTGTGAACCGCGGCAGCATTACCGGAAAGCCGGTTGATGATCTGGCCACGAAGCCTTTTCCACGAGATCAGTTCAGTGTCTATGGCTTTGATAACCTGACACGGCCGGAGCGTTCCGGAAAACTGGATGCCATCATCAATCATATGGGTAACTTCTTTGATTGCGTTGAATCACGTCAACTGCCGATTTCGGACATAGAAAGCCAGCACCGAAGTGTGTCGACCTGCCATCTGGCGAATATTTCGTTGAGGCTGGGGCGATCGCTGAAGTGGAATCCTGCTGACGAAACCTTTCAGAGTGATGAAGAAGCCAACAAGATGCTCAGTCGACCACAGAGAAGTGGCTTTGAAGTCGTATGATTTGTGCTGGAGCGTCTGCTGCCGCCGTATTCGGTGCGAGTATTCTTCAATCGCAGGGCTCATCTGAATCCAGTTCAGATGCGAGTTCGGGGCAAAGACTGTTCAGCGTATTCTCCTCCCTCAACAATTCGCTCACCTCAATTTTCCCTCAAGGAGCCGTTTCGATGTTGAAGTCAATTGTTTGTTCTGTTGTTGGGTATTGCATGATGATGTCCGGATCGATGGCTGTTTCTGCGAATGATGCTGTAGACCTCAAGGTTGGCGATGCCGCACCTGTGTTTGAGGTCGAAGACGATAAAGGTAAAACGTGGAAGTCAAAGGATCATGTCGGGAAGAAGATTGTCGTCGTTTACTTCTATCCGGCCGATATGACAGGCGGTTGTACGAAGCAGGCCTGTGCGTTTCGCGATGATTTCCCCAAACTTGAAGATGAAGGAGTTGAGGTCGTCGGTGTGAGTGGTGACTCGGCAGCGAATCATCGGCTCTTCAAGAAGGCTCACAATCTGAACTTTGCTCTGCTTGCCGATGTTGATGGCAAAGTGGCCGATGCGTTCGGAGTTCCCGTCACACGTGAAGAGAAGTCCGTGAAGGCGACGATTGATGGCAAGGAAGAAATTCTTATGCGTCGCGTGACAGCCAAACGCTGGACGTTTGTCATTGGTGCTGACGGCAAGATTGCCTCGAAGAATACGTCTGTCGTCGCGGCTGACGACAGCAAGGCGATTATGGAAGTTGTTGCTCGCCTGAAGAGAGGCAACAAATAACTGATTGGGTCATTAGCGGCCGTGCCAACGAATCGCCCTCGAGGTTTTTCGAGGGCGATTTTTTGTGCGCAGTTTTAAAGAACACCGAACGTCTCAAAGGCTTTGGTCGCCGACATTCCGTTGCGGATCGCGTCACGAACTTCGTTTTCTGCGTGAGCTTTCTTCCAGGCTGCTCGAACCACTTGTTCTTCGACGGCCTGAGGAACGATGATGATACCGTCGATATCGGCTGCGATCAGGTCGCCGGGCTGAATCCGGATGCCGTCGAGCTCAATCGGAATATCAATATCGATCACACGTTGTCGGTCGCGACTGTCGTAAGGATTCATTCCCCGCGCAAAGACCGGGAACTTCATCGTCTTCATTTTTGCAACATCACGCACGGCTCCGTCGACGATCACTCCCACGCAACCTGTATTGCGAGACGCTGTGGTCAGAAGTTCGCCCCAGATTCCTGAGCGATTCGAACCCGAAGCGGCACAAACAAGAATGTCGTCGGGGCGACAGGAATCAACAGCGGCGAGTTCCAGCTTGTAAGGCTCTGGATCCGGGTGAGCCATATCGGCCCAAAGCGAAGTTTTGCTGCGGCCGATCAATGTCACATCCGGCATTGTGATGGGAACGATGGGAAGTCGAGGTGACTGACGGGTGTAGCCGAAGGAGTCCAGAGCATCGCAGAGCAATGGAACGGACAGCACGTCTCGCATCATGGCAAGAGTGATCTCTGCGGGATTCGGATCAGAGTTTTTCGCAGAGGTGTGCGAAGTAGCGGCGGGATGATCTGCAGGGGGCATGACAAGTCCTGTCACAATGGAGGTTGGAGATGACAGGTGGCATTGTGGCCGGTGAAATCACGGCTGCAAGCGATTGAGGCCACGACTGACACGCTCGGCATTGACAGAAGTCCACGCTTCTGAATTTTTTGCGATGAAACGAACGAGCTGCGTCGTGGAACAACCTAGTGCGGCTGCGGCACGCCGCACATCGTATTCCTTGGCATCGACAGCATCCAGAGCTTCGGCCAGCAGGGTTGGATAGTCCTGGTGAGTCTCGTTGCAGGAGATTCGCTGATTTCGACAGCGGGAAATCCAAAGTTCGGAAGGCATGACTTCAGGAGATTCAACGGCACGAAGGCGAATCGCCAGCAGCAGTCGCATTCGAAAAACGGCTACCTGACGATTCGCCTCCTGACTTCTGCGTTCAGCAGCAAACGTTGTAATCCCGGTCGGCGTATGGACAATCTCAATCGCGGTTTCCACCTTGTTACGATGCTGTCCACCGGGACCAGTATGGCGAGTGCGACGCACGAGACACTGTTCCAGCAGCAGCGATTCCGGCAACCTACTTGGATGCATGTGGCACAATCAAAAATCGAGATAGACGATTCGGCCCGGAATCAGACGAACAAATCGAGTCGCATAGGGTTCGATATCGGCAGCCGTTTTTCGTGCTTCGACGCGAACGATCTGGCACGCGCCGGGATCAAGTGGACGTCGGGATTCGAACAACCAGATTCCACTCTTCATTTTGATACCACCCATGTTCTGAACGCTCAGGAACGGTATGGATGCATCATCGCGAACGGCCAGCATCGCTGTTCGCGGGTGCTCATCAACTGGCACTGGATGCGATGGGCGCGAGTATGTTTGTCCCACAGTGCCCGGAGGCAGCGGAGCTAATGGCAACGCAGGCTGAGCAATGACCACGGGGCCGGTGGCAGGTTGTGATACTTCGAATCCGCCATAGCCAGGTATGCCCATCGACAATGTCTGGGGCACGTGGCCATCATTGGCATGAGCAGCGGTGTGCATCAGACAGACTGCCGCGATGAAGAGTCCGGAAACGAAAAAAGAAGATCGTCTTCCCATCGGAAGCACCTTTCCTCAGCAAAACCTGGCGATCGAACAAGCATCTCCTGATGCGCTGCCAAACAAAGCAACAATTCAAACGTACCATGCTGTGCCATTCGCTGGACGAAAATCTCCAGCCATGCCAGAAATAAAATCGTTTGCCGTAAGGGACAATCGCTCTCGGTAGATTTGGAAAGAGGTTCCAGTTGAATGTCGGCTGCAGTCGTCTTCGTATTGTCAAACGGTCGATTCTTCTTTGACCGGTCAGCCTGGCAATGCGGGTTCCTGCTGTTACGGCTGGCTTCTATGAATCCGTGACATCATTAACGTGGCGAAGACGATCGCGGCAGTTTCGATGCGAAGGATTGTGTTTGGCCAGGAAACCGCGACTGCACCGCAGGTGAGGGCTTGTTGGACTTCGTCGTTGGTGAATCCACCCTCTGGGCCGATCATGATTGCGGCGGGGCCAGTCTGATCGGCTGGCCTGCAGGCCTCTTCCAAAGTAACGCTCGTGCCGGGATGAGCGATGCAGATGAACGGGCTGGCGATTCCATGCTTCAGCTCGGAAAGTATTGTTTCGATCGACTGCAGTGGACTGAGTTCCATAGAGAATGGCCGCCGGCACTGCTTGCAGGCGGCAATCATCGTGCTGTGAATCTTATCAAGACGCGTTTCACCGGGTGTTGTCACAGTTCGCGAAGTATTCAGTAACACAAGTCGATCGACACCAATTTCCGTGAGCTTTTCCACCATCCATTTGAGGCGGTCCGCTTTGGGTGGTGAGGCGATTGCAATTAACTCCGGGCGAGACTCGCGAACATGCAGAGTACGGGAAAGAACTGAGCACGTGAGATCTCGACGTGTCACCGAGACAACTTTGGCTGTCGCTTCGGTGCCGTGACCATCGAAAAGAGTCAATTCAGAACCAACGCGAAATCGCAGGACGTGAATCAGATGATGAGCTTCGGCGTCAGCGACTGTGATTTGATCACTCAGTAAGTTTTCGCAGTAAGCCCAGTGGAGCATCCAACATCCCCTGTAATGACGTGACGCGTAAAAAAATTGACCCGGTCTTTCAGGAAGACCGGGTCAACTTATGGCACCAAATTCTGACCGAACCCCTGTCGATTCTGATCTTCGATTTGGAATCAGATCACTTCATTATTCTGTTCGTTGACAATCACAGTCGTATTCCACCAGTCAGAAACGTCCCAGGCGGCCATTACATGGTCGGTGGCAGCGGCAATCGTTTCTGCTTCGATAACGTCCGCTGCTGAATTCGCTTCTTCAGCAACGTTCTGAATTACTGCGGTGATAAACTTCGTCGACGAGGAATTCTCACGAACAGTGGATTCTGCACCCGATGGAACGGACTCTATTTGCCGTACCGACAGGGCCGCAGCCACGACCGGAGTGCCGAGCGTCGTCAACTCTTCTTCGATGACATTGCTGGCGACGGTAATGTCAACAGCAGTACTCCAGTTGGACAAATGTCCCTGAGCACTCACCGCCCGAACCCAGATGCGATACCTGCCTGCAGCAAGATTTGTTGTGGGGGTAAAGACGGTACTCGACAGGTTTCCCGTCGCTACGACCGTAACATTGCTCGCAAGATTTACAATCTTCACGTTGTAAGCTGTCGCTCCATCTACTGCGGACCACGCGATCGACGGCTTCCTGCCAGTCGCAGAGTTATTCGTCGGACTGCTGATCACAGGGGCTGCCCCGCCCACGAAGTTCACTGGAGCACTCCAGTTGGTGATTTCACCGAGCAGGCTGATGGCACGAACTGTTACCTGATACTCTCCAAGGGGCAGTCTCGTCGTCGGCGTGTATGAAGTGCCAGTGACGTTGCCGACCTGGATCACATAAGCATTTGTGTCCCGATTAAGGACGCGAACCTCATACCGCTCCGCACCTGTGATGCTGGTCCAGACGAACCTTGGCTGCGCCCCCGCTTTTTCGTTAGCTAACGGTGAGGTGATTCCTGGAGATGCACCAACTGCGAAGAATCTCGAGGCCGACCAGTTACTGTAGAATCGTCCGCTCTGTGCTCTTACCAAAACCTCGTAGTTTGCATTCTGCAGGTCCTGAGGAATCCGGATGCTCGTACTCGGCACCGATTGATCCCGGAACACAATGACATGTGTCTGAGCATTACGCACCATGACGTCATAAGTGGCTGCACCAGTAATTCGTGACCAGCTCAGTATCGGACTGCGGTCAAAAGTTCCCCCACTTACTGGAGTCAACACACTCGGGGCTGCGAGCACTGTGAAGTCTAATGACGCACTGAAGTTACCGTAGTCAATGACCGGAGCCTGCCCCTGCGATGCCACAGAGAGAAACGCACGGACGGTAGCCCGAAAAGTTCCTGTTCCAAGTACCTCCACTGCTCGATAACTAGTCGTGGGGATATTCCTTTGTGAGATGACATTCATTCTTCCCGTGGTCAGATCATGAACCGTGAGTTCATAACCCGATGCGTCCAAAACCGGGGTCCAAACGATTTCGGGGAAAGTGCCGGAGACGAGGGACGAGGTCGTGGATGGTCCAATAAGAGTTGGGGCTGTCACGACGCGGAAGTCACGTGCAATGCTCCAGTATCCTGCTCGCTCCAATTGATCATAGGCGCGAACAAGGACTCGATATCGACCAAGACCCAGGGAATCAGCAACTGGCTTTTGGATTCTGAAAGTTGTACTCGTACGCGGAACCTCGTAACGCTGCTCAGTGCCGGCACTCAGATTCTGCAATCGAACTTCGTAGCGTGTCGCCAATGGAACCGCGTTCCATTGGACGACAGGGTTAGGGTCGACGATCGTTGGTGCGGGAGCCGTGACCACCGGAGGTTCATGGTCGTCAACTATGATTGTTGACGATGCACCTACGTAGTTTAGTGCCGAGGCAGAAATCCTGACGGTCTGTGACCCGTCGAGAGATGGGTCGTTAACAGCCTCAATGTCAAAGCTGGCACTCAGCTGACCGGAAGGTATCGTGATGGTGGTGGGAACTTTGATTTCAGAAACATCACTGCTGGTTAATGTCACTGTCACCGGGAAAGCATAGTCAAGATTGCTTCGCGTCACAGTGCCTCTGGCGGCCGCCCGACCAGCATCTTCGCGGACAGCAGTTTTGCTGAGGCTAAGCGACAGCGTTTCGTAGTCTGTGATCTGGAACGTGGCTGTCCCTTCCGTGGCGCCTGTAGCCTGGGCCCGAACCGTTGCGGTCTGTGTCCCGTCCAGCAGCTGATCGTCCAACACCGTTACGACGAATGTCTGGTCGACTCGGCCAGCAGGAATCGTCACTGTTGCCGGAACTCTGATAGGGGACGACAGCCCAGTGAAGGAGGAGACGGAGAGACTCACAATTACAGGTTGGCTGATGTCTGTCTGTTGTTGTCGGGTGACCGTCGCGATGAAGCTCCCGGCATTTTCAGCCACCGAGCTGACACTGCTCGACAAGACAAGTCTTGGCTCGACGTCCGTAACCGAAATGATCTGGTTCCTGTCGACGACGTACTGCGATGTTACGGCTCGTACCGTGACCATCTGGGTTCCATCAGAACTCGTATCATCCACAACCGTTATCGGGAACGATACGGATGAACTTCTGGGAAGGAAAGTGACCGTGGCCGGGACAGTGATTTCTGATATGTCACTGCTTGTCAGTGAGACCGTAAGACTGGAGTTAATGTCGAGGTTCAGTCTCGTGAGTGTGCCCGTAATCGTACCGACTCCAGCGGTTTCGGGAACCGTCGTTCTGTTCACGGTGAACCGGAGTGTCTCATGGTCCAGTACGTTAACGTTGTCTGTACCGGAAAAATATCCCGCTGACGTCGTGGTGGCCCTTAGCCCTGATATCCGGGTGCCATCGAGAACTCTGTCATCAATTCCATTGATGGGAACGAAAACACTGGATTGATTTGCAGGAATAACCACCGTGGACTGTACGCCGATCTCATCAGTATCGCCGGTTTTTGTGAGGTTGACAGTGATCGGTGCGAGGCCGATTGTTTCGATATTCAAACCCCATGACATCAAAGTTCCGAAGTCTGTAGGATTATCATCGGTGATTTCGAGCGTCCAGACTCCTGATGGATTCTCGCCATTCAAATCCTCAAGTGTCCCTTCCGGTCGGAATCTGCCCGTAAATGGCGAACTGCCGGTGAGAATTCCAGTGGGTGCAACATTGTCAAAGGACGTGGAAATCATGTCTGGTTCATTTGAGACCAGGTCACTCACCAGTTCAATTCGGGTGCCGCGAGGACTGACAAGATAAATATCAAGGTCGGCCAGGAAAGAATGAGTCAGGCTGAGTGTCACGTTCACGTCCGTCAGGCGTGATGTCTGAGTCGGGACGGTGATATAAGAATTGATCTTGTCGTTGTCCAGAATTGTCTGAGCCGTGTTTTTGGCAAATACTTGTCTGGGGCCGACATAGCTGAACGGTCCATCAATGTCCGTGCGATAGATTTGTGCCTGAGTCACAGCGGCAGCGGCCCCAGCGTTCTCGGAGATTGACCCGGCAACGATGTTGACTAAGACCGATTCAGAGTCAAGCACGGTGACGGTTGTTGACTGCGTTCCGATATAGCCGAGAGCGGATGCCGTGATCGTTGACGTTTGGGTTCCATCAAGCACATTGTCGTCAACCACGTCTGCCAGAATCGTGACCGATCGCTGGCCATTCTGAATAACCACAGATGACGGAAGGCGAATCGCCGTTGAGTCACTGTTAGTCAATTGCACAAGAACCGGACCTGACGGCAGTGTCTGATGACGTCCGAAGCTTGCGAAGGCAACCGTGTTTCCCGCACTGAACGATGTTGCCGTCGCGCCAACCGTGTTGGTTTGATACAACCTTCCAAGGGCACTCGTGATCAGGATCTGGCCAGTTATATTAAGGTCAATATCCACAAGGGACGCTGTGTCCACCTGCATCTGACTGATAATGGCACCCGTTGCGCTGAACTTGTACAGGATGCCATTCGCAGCGGCCCCCCAGATCGTCCCGTCGGCCTCAACGGCCAATGCGTTAACTGGCATCGCAAGCGTAATGAAAGCTTCGTTTGCAAGTGTGGCTGCATCATATCGCCCAACGATGCTTCCATTGACATCCAGGCCGTAGATTTTGTTGTTCAGGCCCGAGTAGACGTCGCGAAAGCGAAGATTGGTGTCAACCAATGTCAGGACGTTGTCACCACCGAGGGCATGAACTCCGCTGGAGGTCAATCTGACATTCCGCTGAAATAATCCCTGGCGGTTAAATACCCGCAGGTCTCGGCCGATGAATTGCCCGACATAGATCTCGTTGTTCGCTGTAGCAACCCCCTCCGCCGAACCCAGTCCATGTGACCACTGGTTAGTGACAACCCCGTTAGTGGGGTTGATTTCGTACATCGTTGAACCGAAGGTGGAAGTCACATAGAGACGGTCGGGGCCGGTGATCGCAGCCAGGCCACCTGAAATGTTGATGTTATTCGCTGTGCCAACATTCAGCGTGTTGATGATTCGCCGCTGAACAGGATCGTAGACTGTGATCTGATTTTCGATGAAATCGTCAAGAACGTAAAGCAAACCATTGAGCGCAGCAAGGCCATCCCACCCGCGATTCGCTCCGAGCGCATGAGTTTCAAGGATTGCTCCGGTATCCGGGTTCAGGCGATAAATCTGATCATTGCCCAACGGACCAGCGAGGACCCACAATGAATTCCCGTCGAAGGCAAGTCCTGTATCAAACGAAAAACTACTGGTCACAGGCATTGGGAATGTGTTGATGACAGCCCCTGACAGGTAATCGATTTCCTGAATCACGTCCGAAAAAGAGTCTGTGTTCTTGATGAACATTCGATATCCGGGCGACCGTGTTGCAAAGCGAGTCGAAACCCCGGTGTTGACATCGACGCGAACAATGCCATTGTCTTCTGTCGCGGATTCTTTTGTGTCAGTGAGGAAGACAAAGTTGCCCGACGTTGAAATGCCGCCAGTACCAATGACTACACTCTCTGTAGACAACTCCGGAACGGCAATGTGCTGCCAGGTGTTCGACGACTGATTGAGGACGGACAGCCACGCCTGAGACTTGCCGTTGTAGACGGCGACGCGGTTGTCCACCATCACTACGACATCGTTCGCATTTTGGCCAGTGGGTCTTACACCCGTCGGCCATGGAATGGAGCGAGTTCGAACAAGGGTTCCGAGATAGTTATGTTCCAGCAGTTGATTATTGACAACCGAGAAGGTGTTTGGCGGAAATGTGTCCGTGTTACTGCGAGTAATCGTCACTGCAACAGCGCCGCGTCCCGCGTTTTCATATACGGTAGACGGATTAACCGTCAACGCCAGTGTCTCGTAATCCTGAACCTGAATCGATGCTGTTGCCGTGCGGAGTTCACCACCTAACGTCGCTGAACCGGTGATGTCAACACGCTGAATGCCGTCGGCCAACTGATCGTCTATAGCGTTGATGAAAAACGTTGCTGTGCGGCTTCCCGGCTGGATAGTGACACTCGCCGGAACAGTCAGTTCTGTGGTGTCAGAACTCGCCAATGCCACGATTACAGGACTGGCAAGGTTGGCGAAATCACTGCGAGTGACTGTTCCAATGGCGGCGCGTGTGCCTGCGTTTTCGAAAACCGATGCCTGATCTACCGTCAGGGAGAACGTCTCCAGAGGGTTCACGGTGCCAGTCAGGTTGTACTGCCCGATTGAGCCGTACTGACCTGTATGAGTAACTTCAACGTAATGAATACCAGCCGTCACATTTGCAGTAACGGTCGCAAACAGGCTGTTAGTCGGATTGGACTGTGCGACAAGCGTTCCGGAAGAGTCGTACAGACGAAGCACAGCGTCAAGGTTGGTGCCAAAGGTCAGCGAGTTATTCGAATAAATTCTGCGGAGATTCAAACCCTCAACAGTGAACGAGACTGGGCCATCGTCGGTCGTAAACTGGAAGAAGTCTCGGTCGTTATTGCGCTCAATAATCCCGCTTGCAGATACATTCGCAGACGATACTGTGATGGCTGACGCGGAGGCCGCTGAGTTCCCATGATCGTCCGCTCTGTACTGCACTGTTCGATTCTGCGCCCGAGTCAGTTGAGCAAGGTCATCCTGAATTGTCGTGGCCGAAACGGAGTTTAGTCCCAGCCACCATGTGTCACGAATCGCACCATAGCCGACACCCATCAGCGGGGCTAAGTTTGCATCTCCCGGGTTATACTCCTGAAGCTTGGTGCCACTGGAGTCGTATGTACTCTGATGCCGCAGCCCAAACGTGTGGCCTGACTCATGAGAACTGATTGATGCGAGCTGATGCGGGCTGGCGAACAGCTCACTAAAGACATAGTTTGTGTTTGCAGATGAGGTTGAGAATCCATCGATCGCACCCCATCCACCCGCAGGAGGTGCCCAGTCGCCGTCTCCGCCAATCACAACCATCACATGCTCGAAATCACTGAGCACTGGAGGAGTGACGGTTGTCACATTCACATTCAGCGGGGCGAAATCTTCGGACACTCGATACCAGATTTCCTCAATCTGTCGGAGTTCTTCAGTATTGAATGTGGTTGCATCACCATCAAGATCGAATGCCGGAGTGACAATCGGCCCTGTGCCACTATCTCGGAATGCAATCCAGCCGGGATCATTGTCTGTATAGCCATCAAACTTCAGAATCACAGACACAGGTGCGCCAGCCAGACTGTTCAGCACAGGCAAGTTGGTCAGGGCAGACGTAGCCCCCGACGGACCCGCGCTGTTAATTCCACCTGCCGGAGCATTGGGAATGGCACCGGCGATCTTGTGCGATGTAGCGCTCAACAGTCTCCGTTCCTCACATTGCTCGGCCAGAATGGCCACAACGCTAACGGTCCTGCGGCGGCTTTTCTGGGCAGTCTGGCTGAACGATTTCAGGAGAACGCTCAAGAACATCGCGAAATTCCTCTTTGGTCAGTACTAAACACATGAACACAATTAAGGACGAGTCTCAGGCTAAATCTGCTGCTTTGCCCGCAACGTCACATCTCAATTCATCTTCGACGCCGAATCCAGCAAATCTTCCCAAAGTCGCCAAATAAGTTGGCACACTGGGTCTGGACAGGTGGCCAGAGCGAGTTATCCCGCAAAGACGGAAGACTGACCGTAGATCAATTCTTCACTCGAATACGCCGCGACGTCAATTTGAGACGAGGAACGTTCACCGTTCCAACAGCGTCGCTCGGTTTCTACGGATTTTCCCCCCTGCTCGTTAAGTTACTGCGGGAACAGGACAGTCCCGAAGCCTAAAGGCTGTCGTTAGTCGCGTAGCTCTCGTCCTCGGGGCCCTGAAAAGCTTCTCCGTTGTCAGGGTCGAATGCAATTTCCAACGGTTGGTTGATGGCGTACCGTCCCTCCCACCAACGGAAAAAGTCAATTTTGCGGCAGCGTTCAGTGCAGAAGGGGGATTTGGCGGGATCCGTCGCTGGTTTGAGGCAGATTGGACACAAAACGGGCTTATTCATCATGAGCGACTCAGAGAATCTGCAATTCAAATACATCAAGCATAACCAGGGGCATCTTACCCATCTGGCATCTCGTCCACACACGGCTGTTCTGACCAATTTGCAGATTGATGGCTGAGGGCGGTTTGTGTGCGTCAAGCCAACTCAATTGCCGGACAATCGGCAGCTTCTTCACTGAAACGACGGTTTCTTACATGGTTCAGGATGAAAGCCCCAAACGTCGGAAACTCTGTGACAACTGGATGCTCGATCTGGAGATCCCCCTGTCTTCTCCCCTCAAATCGACTAACCGTGAGGCCCCGCGTTTGTAACGTCGTGGCTCACTTCCGACGCATACTGTTCAAAGTTCTTGCGGAATCGTGCCGCCAGTTTTCTGGAAGTTTCCACGAAGGCTGATGCGTCTCGCCATGAGAGCCGCGGTTGCATCATCTCAGCCGGCACGCCGTCGCATGTGGAGACGATTGCAAGATTCATCAAGTCATCATGCACAGTTGGGGCCGATCGCAGGCACCCGGAGTGAATTCCGTCGATGATCGCACGCGTGAACCGAAGCGGCATACGACTGCCAGTCCCGTAGGCTCCGCCCGACCAGCCTGTGTTCACAAGCCAGACATTGGCATTGTGACGACGAATTTTCTCCGCCAGTAGTTTGGCATACACTCCCGGATGCCAAACGAGGAATGGTCCGCCGAAACACGGGGAGAACGTGGCCTCCGGCTCAGAAACTCCAACTTCTGTCCCCGCGACTTTCGCAGTATACCCGCTGATAAAGAAATACATGGCTTGCTCGGGCGTCAATCTGGAGATCGGCGGCAACACTCCAAAAGCATCACAGGTCAGAAAAATCACATCCGTGGGATGACCGGCCACGCAGGGAATCTTTGCGTTTCGCATGAACTCGATGGGGTAAGCTCCTCGAGTATTCTGTGTGATCGAGGTGTCATTAAAATCGACATGGTGATGGGATCTGTCATAAACGACATTCTCCAGCACAGCTCCGAATCGCAGGGCTTCAAAAATCTCAGGTTCTGACTCGCGAGTCAAATAGACGGCTTTGGCGTAACATCCTCCTTCGATATTGAAGATGCCATTGTCGGACCATCCGTGCTCATCGTCGCCGATCAGGCTGCGTTTGGGATCGGCGGAGAGCGTCGTTTTTCCCGTGCCGGAAAGACCGAACAGAACCGAAGAGGATCCCGTTTGGCGATCGCAGGTTGCCGAGCAATGCATTGACAAAATGCCTTTACTCGGGAGAAAGTAATTCATGAAAGTGAAGACGGCTTTCTTCATCTCACCGGCGTATTCAGTTCCCAGGAGAACAACTTCCCTGCGTTCCAGACTCAGGTCAACGCTGGTGCGAGAAGTCATGCCGGTTGTGTAACGGTTCGCCGGGAAACCGCCTGCGTTATAGATCACAAAATCGGGCTCACCAAATGTTTCCAGTTCGAGGTCAGTCGGACGGATCAGCATGTTGTGCATGAACAGAGCATGATAAGGTCGAGCACAGATGACGCGGACTTTGATTCTGGTCTCCGGATCCCAGCCAGCGTAAGCGTCGACGCAATAAATTCGTGATCGAGTATTCAGGTAATCAACAGCCCGCTCACGATTAATGCAGAATGTGGACTCATCCTGCGGAAAATTAACGGGTCCCCACCAGACGTTCTGTTCGGAATCCGGATGTCGGACAACACGCTTGTCCTTGGGGGATCGCCCCGTTTTTTCGCCCGAATAGGCAATCAGGCAGCCGGTGTCAGAAATGCTTGTTCCCGGTTCATGGCGAATGGCTTCTTCATAAAGGCTTCCGGGAGAAATATTCCGGCAGATGTCGTTAACCGTGATTCCATGACGGGACAAAGAAAAATTCTTATCCATGATCATTTAACCTTTGTGAGTTCGCTGGTACTGCCGGGACGGACAATATGTGCAAAAGTGAAGAGGCAGACCTGTCCTGCTGTTTTTTCGAAAGTGGTGTGGCATTTCGGAGTTGCCTCTTGTGTGCCCGCTTCTGTGCCTGATCGCTCGCCCCATCGTGCAGTGATGCACATGAAACGACTTGTGGATCCAATCAGTGTTCCGATTCAGGCGCTCAGCAATCCCAGTGCCACCATCAAGTGCCACCGGGACATGACATGATATAAGAGACAAGGCCCAATCGTGGCCAATGCCGAGACGCGATTCTCTGAGGCCCTGGAGCAGTGGCATTACGTTGGGCACCAGCTATGACAAGCCATGGTCGGCCGCTTTACGTTGGCAGGCTAATGAGCAATGGCCGGTTACTGAGCCGCTGCCGCAGCAGCAACCTTAGCCTTCTCCTCTTCTTTTGCGGAGAGTTCAGGATTCGGAGCGGATTCGGCCTCCAGGTCGCCTCGGATCCATTTCACTCCTGCAGTAATGGATTCGAGATAGCGGATGTCTGCCCATGTGGATTCATTGTGCCCAAGATTGTTGAAGTAAACTCGGCCTTCACCATAAGATTTGACCCAGGCCACCGGCACATGGTAGGGGGCGGAGGGTTTGCAGCGAGACATATCGAGGCTCATCAGAACGCGGACTTTTTCCGGCTGCCAGTTCTTGTACTGGTAGATCTCGTCTTTGATGGTGAATTCTTTGCCGAACGGTTTCATTGTGGGATGCTCGGGCTCATGAACCGTAATTGTTACGGTGTCTCCGGCATTCCACGGATGACCGTTGAATGTTCCTCCCACCATATCCCAGTATGGCTGATAGTCACCATAAGTGTCTGCTGCTGAATGAAACCCGATAAAACCGTGCCCCTTCGCCGTGAGCCATTCTTTAAAGAAGTATTCGCGATCTTCTTCTGCGATAGGTAACGAACCTGTTGTGTAGAACATCACGATGTCATAGTTCTGCAAATTGGCTTTCGTGAAGTCAGCCGCCACATCCTGAGTACAGTCGACGGTAAAGAGCCCTGTCTTTTGACCAAGTTCAATCATCGCGATTTCCGACACCGCCAGTTTTTTCTCGGCCTCCGTTCCATCGGGGCGCCGGACACTGCCATGCATGAAGCCCTGACTCTGAGTCACCATCAGGATTCTGGACTTCGCCTTTTCACTCGCCTCAAGAGACGGAGATGCCAGGGAAACAAATGTCAGAGCCGCCAGGCAACAAACTCTCAAAAACCGCATGAACATCTCCCGACCGAGGTGGTTACGTCTTCAATTACCGTCAGAGACCGTCTGTCTCTGAAATTTATTCAGTGCGTGGCTACGATTGAGGCATGGCTCGGCACATATCCCGCGAACACCCGGCCTCATTTCGTTCTGCGCAGAGAAAAACGCATTGTCTACTGAGCACAGATTGTTTTCCAGGGATCGGGGTCCTTAAAAGGATCGAACAACTCTGCCAGCCCGGCGGTTGCGATTTCTGGTCCTGATACGAATCTTCCCGGGCGAGTCCATCCATGAAGAGTGGACTGCTCCACACCGAATAAATCGAGTAACAGTGTGTCGAGGCGTGCTTCCAGATCCTTAAAGTGGCGGGCCCATTCCGTGGCTTCCTCAAGACGCACATCTTCATCCGACTGCCATCGCATCGGATGGAACAGGAGAGTGGAATGCGCGGTGACAAGCCGTTTCTGACAGGCGGCAAATGGCAGCAACGCGGCCGAGGAACATTCACCGATGACCACTCCGGTCACTCGCAGTCCACGGACTCGCATCAGCGTCGCAAGGGCGAGGCCGGTATAAACACTGCCGCCACACGAATCAAAGTACATCAGGCCGCGGCTGTTACGAGGCACCTCGGCAACCTTTTCCAGCAAGTCAGCCTGACGTTCCGTCAGTTCCCCACAAAGCGGGATTTCCCAACGACCGAGATCGGGGCGATGATCGCGTCGATACCACGTCGGTGAAGGTCCCTGATTCCGAATGCTCGGTACTTTGTCCGTTTCCATTATTTGATCGGTTCCATTCTGTAACCACGCGTTACCGCACAAGTCGTCGGAAGGCATCCTTCTGCAGGGAACATTCCAGCTTTGATGCGACGTTACTTGTCGCAACCGCCTCCGCGATAATCGTAAACGTTTCTTTGGCAGCCTGAGTCGTCTGTTCGAGTTCTGATGAGCCCTGAGCGGCGTTCAAGTAGAATGAGGCATAGCCATGACAACCTCGCTTCGCCATTTCCTGGATGTATAAGGTCGTGACTTCGCTCCGCATTTCATCCGGGACCTTAAAGTGCATTGCAGGATGCACATCAATTCCAATGCATTCGGCTGACAGCCCGCAGGAAGCGGCGGCGGCGTTGAGAGAACTCTTGAGTTCGGCACCAAACTTCCAAAGCTGGCTGGATACGTTTCGACGGCGCGCTTCCTGCAGAGTCGTGAGTGCGGCCCGCAGCCCAATGGTGTCACTCCAGTAAGTGCTGGAGATAAACATTCGTGCGGCGGGCTCCATGACGTCTCGCCGACCTACAACTGCGGCCATCGGATAACCGTTGGAAATCGACTTGGCGAAGACAGCGATGTCAGGCGTCACACCCAGGAAACCCTGAGCGCCACCCATTCCAAAGCGAAGGCCGGCCGACACTTCGTCAAAGATCAGAACTGCTCCGTGAGCTTTGGCAAGTTGCTGAACACCGCTCAAGTAATCCGGAGCCGGGACCTCGGATCGCAGAGGCTCTATCATAATTGCGGCGACTCGGCCCTTGTGTTGCTCCAGCATCTCCGCCAGAGCCGTCAGGTCCCCGCCGGGAAAAGGAAGCGCTGTTCCAGCGAGAGCTTTGGGCACTCCGATCGGTTCGATCCCAGGAAACAGATGAGAGTTCAGGCTTGCTTCTTCGGCAAGATTGGCGGCGAGATACCAGTCATGCCAGCCGTGATAGCCGCAGAACAGAATGAGATCTTTTCCCGTGGCACCGCGGGCGATTCGTACCGCCATGGTACACGCCTCACCTCCGGACTTTGCGTAACGCACCATTTCCGCGCAGGGAATGCAACGACAGAGTTCTTCGGCAAGTTCGATTTCCAGTTCATGATTGACGGAGTACATCGTGCCCCTGGAAATCTGCTCCTTGACGGCTTCGTCAACCACAGGATCGGCATAGCCCAGCAGGATTGCACCAATGCCACTGATCCAGTCAATGTATTCGTTTCCGTCAACGTCTCGAAATCTCGCTCCCTTCGCTTCGACCGCATAGATCGGTGAGACCCCGTAAGCGACCCGATTGGGGCGCCGACTGATCAGTTGCGTTCCGCCGGGAATCAGTTCCAACGCGCGTTCATAAAGCGCCATTGACCTGGGAACACGAGTCATATTGGTTCACTCCAGTCGGGTGATAGAACAATTCGAAACGGTAGATCGTGTGGGCGGCTTTGATTTGAGAACACCGATTTCGATCTTCCCATCGGCACGAAAATGTTGCCACCGCTGAATGCTGAATTCATTCCTGTGTTCGGTGCAGAGACCAGGCGGCGCCTTCGGATCCTCCTGTCACTGAGGTTATAGCGTCAAGTCTTAATCCGGGCATCGCCATCGGAGTTTGCAGTAGCCGAATTTTGGCAAATGGTTACGATGATCGAATCCTGTACCAAAATCGCGTAGTTTTAAAGTCTGGTTCCGGTCGTGCATTTCAATGGCCGTGTTTCGTGGGGTTGTTTCTCATGGTTCTGCTCAAATCAAGGTGTTGTTCGTTTCGCATGGTCACCCTGCTGGTTTGCTCGGCAGTTGCCTTTGGTTGTGCCGACGGGGAATCACCAGTAACTTCCGCTGATTCGGAAAAAGCATCATCTGCCTCTACCGAGTCAAAGGGCGATGAGAAGACAGACGTCGCCAATCTGAATCTGGAAGAACCCAGCGAGATGGTTGAAGATTCAACAGAGCTGGTCATTGGTGATTCAGCGCCGATGATTGCCATTTCTAAATGGATCAATGGTGAGCCGGTGACGGAGTATGCCCCGGAGAGAGTTTATGTCATCGAGTTTTGGGCAACGTGGTGTGGTCCTTGTTTGAAGAGTATGCCCCACATTGCTTCACTGCAGGAAGAATATGGTGACAGCTTGACCGTCGTCGGGGTGACAGCGGAAGACGATGCCACAGTGTCGGAGTTCATGACAAATCTGGCTGGTCAGGGCGACAAGACCTGGAGAGACGTTCTCACCTATCGCATCGCTACAGATGACGATGGTAAAACCAACAAACTCTTTATGGAGGCCTCTGGACAAGCAGGGATCCCATGTGCTTTCATCGTCGGCAAGACCAGGAACATCGAGTGGATTGGGCATCCCATGGAAATTGATGGCCCTCTCAAACAGATTGTGGAGGGCAGTTGGGATTCGGCACTTGCAAAGAAAACGGCGTTGGAGACCAAAGCTCTTGAAAAGGCCCTCAGAACTGTCGGACCAAAAATTGATGAAGCGATGGCGGCCGGAGATGTTGCGGGAGCCATAGTTATTCTTGATGGTATGCTCCAGCAATTTCCAGGCAACAGTACGCTCCTGAAGACGCGTTTCAAAATTGCAATGCAGGTTCCTCTCTTTGACGAGGCTAACAAGTCGGCGAAGATGATGGCGGATGTTGCTGGTCAGAATGTACGAATCCTGGACGATGTGGCGTGGATGCTGGCCACGGCAACAGACAAGCCTGGTCTTGATCTTGATCTGGCCCTTTCCACGATTCAGCGGGCTGTGGAATTGACAAAGGAGCAGGATGTCTCTGTTCTGGAGACTATCGCCCGGGTTCATTCACGATGTGGAAACGGGGCGGAGGCCGTTGACTTCCAGACGAAGGCTGTCGAAGCCGCAAAAGACCCCGATCAGAAGCAGCGGTTGACTTTAGGCCTTGAAAAATATAGGTCTGCTGCAAAAAAATCAGTTAAAGAAACGAATAAAGAAGCTAAGCCTTAGGCCAGCGAAATATCTCGTTTTTTGAGTCTGCGTTGCAACATGATGCTGCGGTCTTTGCATTCAGATGTCGGACGAATAAAGTACCCCTGTCTCCTCGAGGGGGATGTGATTAAGAATCGCCCGTGATTTTTTGGACAGCATGATTCATGTCGTCATGCATCCTGTTATGCTCTAACCAGTTCTGGCTTGGAGGGGCTCCGTTCCGATGTTCTCAGGGAGTCACCTTCCTGCACGAGTGAGTCGACAACGAAGCAATTTCGCCCGGAGTGTTTTGCTCTGTACATAGCAGCATCCGCGGC
>JBIIIF010000421.1:0-3993 GCA_044235005.1 Planctomycetaceae bacterium
GATGATGTTTGTTATCGAGTTGCTGGGTTTCTTCATTAAGCATGGAGTTCTGGCGGTTCGATTGTTTGCGAACATCATGGGTGGTCACACGGTGTTGGGTGTGATTCTTGGTTTTATTGCGGTTGCGGCGACGAAAAGCAATTTGATCTACGGCATGGTGGTTCCTGGCAGCGTTATCGGCCAGGTGTTCATTGGTTGCCTTGAGTTGTTTGTCGCGTTCCTCCAGGCCTATGTCTTTTCGTTCCTTGCAACGATCTTTATTGCGGGTGCGATCCATAAGCACTGATTCAGTTTTGTGCCGACGACTTTCATTGCTGAGAGTCGTGGGTTGCTTGTTGTTCTGAAAATGGTTTCGCCGGTCGCCCGAGACAGGCGGCGTCACTTTGATGAGTTTTGCTTGAAAGAGGAGTTTTGTTGTGGCTCAGTTTGTGAAGACTTGTTTCCTGGTTGTTGCTGCGATTGTTGCGATGAGCGTACCTGCGATGGCTCAGGAAGCCGCCGCTGCTGGTGGTGCTCAGCCGCTGATTTCCTTCAGTGGTGCTGCTGGTGCAGGTATCGTTATGCTGGGTGCAGCATTCGGTATCGCGAAGATTGGTGCTGCTGCTGTTGAGAGCATGGCTCGTCAGCCGGAAGTTGCTGGTGACATTCGCGGTGCGATGATCGTTGCTGCGGCCCTTATCGAAGGTGCGACCTTCTTCGCTCTGATCGTTTGTATGCAGAGCTAGTTGTTCGTCCTGTGGTCGGTTTGTTTTCTTTGGTTGTCCTGGTTTTTGGTCGGCGAATTCCATGTGCTGTGCGTCTGCTAAGAGTCTGCTCCGCCTTGTCCTGATTGGCGGCTTGGTCCTCTTCGGGGGTTCCGCGCGTTTGATGGCTGAAGAAGCACCAGCGAAGGCTGATGCTGCGGCAGCCTCGACGTCTGAAGCGGGAACTGAGGGGCATCCGGAAGGTCATGGCACGGATCACGGAAGTGATCATGGTCATCCGTCTGGTGTTCCTTTGGCGTGGAAGGCCGACTTGGCTCTGTTCTCGCTGATCACGTTTGTGCTCTTCGTCATTGTTCTGGGCAAGTTCGCCTGGGGGCCGATGATTCAGGGACTGGATAAGCGTGAACTGGGAATTCAGAAGGCCATCGACGACGCCGAAGAAGGCCGACGTAAGGCTCAGGCGATGCTTGCGGAGTATGAGCAGAAGCTGAAAGCCGCAGAGCAGACCGTTCAGGCAATGGTTGCAGAAGCTCGCCGTGATGCGGAGCGTACCGGCCAGGATCTGATTGCAAATGCTCAGCGAGAAGTCGGCCTGATAAGAGACCGGGCGAAAGATGATATTCGTCAGGCGACAGATACGGCCCTCGCGGAAGTGTTTACTCAGATCAATTCGCAGGTCGTGTTGGCGACAGAGCATGTTCTCGGGCGTGCTCTTGATGAGGCTGATCAGGATCGTCTTGTCGGTCAGGCTCTGGCGGAAATTTCTCGCTAGGGGCTTCCCGTCGACCTTTTGGATTGTTCATGTCACAAGCGGTGCTTGTTGAAGCTGTTTCGGGGTTAGTCATGTCCGAATTGCGTTCAGATTCTCGTCCTGACAGTGTGCTGGAAGATCCAGGTGCGCTGGCTGTTGCGACGATGTACGCTCAGTCGTATATGACGGCCGCGGTGGCTGCTGGCAGCACCTCGCCCGAAGAGGAGTTGAACTCGCTCCTTGATGATGTCCTAGCAAAATTCCCGGAGTTTCGGGATTTATTGATGTCGGACCTGATCGGGCGAGATGACAAGTTGGCGATTGTTGATCGAGTAATCGCTTCACAGTGTTCTGAGTTCTTTGCAAACTTTCTCCGCGTGCTGATTCGTCATGGGCGCATTTCCTTGCTGCCAATGATTCGCAGTGTGCTTGTGAAGTTGCAGGAACAGGCTGCGGGCAAGCAGAGAATCCGCGTGCGTTCTGCGCGGCCGCTGTCTGGCTCTGCCCGTGCAAAGATTATTGATCATCTAAAGAGTACATTTGGGTTTGAACCCATTCTGCAGGAAACAGTCGATGCATCGTTGCTCGGCGGTGTGGTCCTGCAGGTTGGTGATACTGTTTATGATTCATCGCTGCGATCACGGCTGAAACAGCTCAAGGGTCGTCTGGTGGAGAAAGCATTCAATGAAATTCAAAGCGGACGAGATCGCTTCAGTCATCCAGAAGGAGATTGAAGACTTTCGCGGTCAGATTCAGACCGCAGAAGTTGGTCGCGTAATCGAAGTCGGTGACGGGATTGCTCGTTGTACCGGCCTGTCGAATGTGATGTCCGGCGAAATGCTGGAGTTCCCAGGCGGCATTCGCGGTTTTGCGTTCAACCTTGAAGAGAACAGCGTCGGCGTCGTGATTCTCGGGGATTACCTGAAGATCGCGGAAGGTGACGAAGTTCGCTCTACGGGCAAACTGTTGTCTGTTCCGGTCGGCGAAGCGTTGCTGGGTCGCATGGTTGATCCACTGGGCAATCCGCTCGACGGCAAAGGCCCCGTATTGACGTCGGAGACTCGGCCTGTTGAATGGCTGGCGGCGGGTGTTGCCGAGCGTCAGCCTGTCAAAGAGCCTCTGCAGACGGGGATCAAAGCGATTGACGCCATGACTCCAGTGGGTCGTGGCCAGCGCGAATTGATCATTGGCGACCGAAAGACGGGCAAAACGGCGATCGCAATTGACACTATCCTGAACCAAAAGGATACGGGCGTCATCTGCGTTTACGTGGCTTGCGGTCAGCGAGCGTCTTCGATTGCCGGCGTGATGGAAGTTCTGCGTGCGAACGGCGCGCTGGACTACACCATCGTTGTTGCGGCAACCAGTGCTGATCCTGCTCCTATGCAGTACATCGGACCTTACGCCGGTGCGGCGATGGCCGAGTACTTCATGTACAAGGGCAAGCACACCTTGATTGTGTATGATGACTTGTCGAAGCAGGCCGTTGCTTATCGTCAGCTATCACTGCTGATGCGTCGTCCTCCAGGTCGTGAAGCGTTCCCCGGGGACGTGTTCTATTGCCATAGCCGACTTCTTGAACGAGCAGTCAAGCTGAACAAGGAACTGGGCGGTGGTTCAATGACGGCTCTGCCGATCATTGAAACGCTGGAAGGCGAAGTTTCTGCCTACATTCCGACTAACGTGATTTCGATCACTGACGGCCAGATTTATCTTGAGCCGGACTTGTTCTGGAAGGGCATTCGTCCCGCGATTAACGTTGGTGTGTCGGTCAGCCGTGTGGGGGGTAACGCTCAGACCAAGGCGATGAAAAAGATCGCCGGAAGTTTGCGACTGGACCTTGCCGCGTTCCGCGAACTGGAAGCGTTTGCTCAGCTTGGTACGGAACTTGACAAAGACACTCAGGCTCAGCTTGACCGCGGTTACCGCATGGTGGAGCTTCTGAAGCAGCGACAATTCGGACCATTGCATGTTGCCGACCAGGTGGTCGCAATTTACGCAGGTACGAAGGGCTACTTTGACAAAGTGCCGGTGGCGAAGGTTGCAGAGACCGAAGCTCAGCTTCACGAGTTTATCCGAACAGAGCACGCTGACTTCCGTGACAAGTTGGTTGCAGAAGCGGCGTTGACGGAAGAGATCGAACGCATGCTGAAGAAGGCTCTGGAAGCATTCGTCGCACGACTTTCCGCGAAGAGCTAAGTTTGATTTCCGGGGCACTGACCGTTCAGCGTGCAGTGCCCTGCTGTTACAGAGTTTCGAGTGTTTGATCACATAACACGTAGGGCTGACGCCCTGCCGCTCGCCCAAATGGGATGTTGTTGATTCATGGCAAACAGACGCTTACTTGTCAAACGGCTCAAAGCGGTGCGCAATATCCGCAAGATTACGCGCACGATGGAGCTGATTGCGACCAGTCGTTTCAAAAAGGCAATGGATCGCGCTGCAGAGGCTGCGGAGTACACTCGGAAGATTTCTGAGATCGTTGGGGATCTGGGTCGTGCGAATCTGAAGTTCTCTCATCCGTTGCTGGAAAAGCGA
>JBIIIF010000198.1:0-13902 GCA_044235005.1 Planctomycetaceae bacterium
AACAGCGGCGCGGGCTTTGCGCGCTGTATTTTGCAGAAATTTTAGGCTAAGACTATAGCTCAGCTTAGTTTACGGCGTTTCTATCACTGCATGGAACATTGCGGTGAATGCAGGCAATTGACGGTGAGACCTTAAAAAGTCTCTGGTCGTCGGTTGGTTTCGGTCGAAATTGAGGCATTGAAATTCTGTATGCTTCGCTGGATCGGCAAAATTTGCCGGAGATCAGCGGAGTTCGAAAATAGGTGTTTGTTCGGTTCTTGATTCAGGGTGGTCACAGATGTCGGAAGATCTTCTGGTGAAGGCGGAACGCCGGTCAAAGCTCGGTACAGTCGACTCAAAGCGTCTTCGCGCTTCCGGGCGTGTACCAGGCAACATTTACGGTCTCGGCCGACAGGGCGAATCTGTATCAATCTGCGGCGAAACAATTGAGAAGCTGGTTGCGACTCGCTCTTCTGTAGTAGATGTCGAGCTGGACGGTAAGGTCGACAAGGCTGTGGTTCAGGAACTGCAGTGGGACGTCTTCAGCACATCTATTCAGCATATTGATCTGCGTCTGGTGGATCCTGCTGGTCGCACAACGGTTGATGTGGCTCTCGAGCTGCGTGGTGATCCGGTTGGCCTGAAGGACGGCGGGGCAATTCGTCAGCACCTGAAGAAGGTCTCGATTAACTGTCCGGATTATCGTATTCCAAAGTCAATTGTGGTTCGTATCGGCGGTTTGAAGATAGGCGATGCGGTGAAGGCATCGGATCTGCAACTGCCTGAGCATGCTCAGCTTGCGACTTCTGCCGGTGACGTTGTTGTTGAACTCTACGATCCTCGCAAGGCTGTCTAGTTCAAGCAGGCCTTGGTCTTTTCTGACGACGTGTGCGTCGTCAGGTTGATGAAGGTGAAGCTCTGATGAAATTGGTGGTTGGTCTCGGGAATCCAGGTTCACAGTATTCCGGGACTCGCCATAACGTAGGTTTTGATGTGATTGCCGAGCTGTCGCAGCGGTGGCAGTGCCCAAAGCCTCAAATGAAATTTGATGCGGAGATTCGAGAAGCCTTTCCCTCCTGTGGAAAGTTACTCCTCGCAACTCCTATGACCTATATGAATCTGAGCGGGAAGTCTGTTCAGCAGATTACTCGCTTTTATCAGATTGCGTCGGAAGACGTAGTTGTTGTTTGTGATGACATGAATCTTCCGCTTGGCACACTTCGATGGCGTGCCAGTGGTTCTTCGGGTGGTCAAAAAGGACTGGCGGATATTCTGCAGCGTTTGGGAACAGATTTGGTTCCTCGACTCCGTCTAGGAATTGGAAGACCTTCGGGACAAATGGAGGCTTCAACATGGGTTCTCTCCCGATTTCGATCGGAGGAACGCACTGAAGCTGAAATGATGAATAAGATAGCCGCCGATTCAGTTGAATGCTGGGTTTCGGATGGTTTGGCCACAACCATGAATAAGTTCAACAGATCAGGTTCTTAGTCGATTTCTTTAAGTTCGGTGCACGGTTTTCCGCGCATCAAGTAGGTTCTTTTTGCTCGAATGCCTGCATTCGAGTCTGCCCCAGAGGGAGCATCAGTTCCGTGTCAGTCGTAGCAGAAAAACCGGTGCGCGAGCATCTTTATGAAGGCATGTTCCTGGTCGACAGTGGCAAATTTGCTATGGACCCGGACGGTGTCACGAATGATATCCTGGCGATCCTGAAACGAGCCGGCGCAACCGTTGTCGCGCATCGTCCATGGCAGGATGGAAAACTGGCTTATGAAATTAACGGAATGAAGAAGGGGCTGCATTACATCGTGTGTTTCACGATGCCTGGCTCCGGCATGAAGACGCTGATTCGTCAGTGTCAGCTCAGCGAAACAGTCATTCGTCAGATGGTGATCAACCACCCACAGAGCATTTTTGATGCAACTGTGGCCTCCATCAGCGGAACCGCAGTTCCTCAGGTTGCCGACGGTGGCCCTGTTGAGCCGACGGTTGATGCTCTGGAAGACTGAGTTCGCTGCAGGTTGTTCAGTGTGCGGGAAGCGGGTCCGAGTCGGAGTCTCTTATGGCCTCATTCAACAAAGTTATTCTTCTCGGCAATCTGACCCGTGACCCGGAAGTCCGCTACACCACCGGTGGTTCGGCTGTCTGTGACATTACACTGGCAGTGAATTATCAGTGGACCGACAAGCGGTCTAATGAACGTAAAGAAGAAGTCTCCTTCATTGATGTGACTCTGTGGGGTCGCACTGCGGAGATTGCTGGTGAATATCTTGGAAAGGGCCGACCTGTTCTGATCGAAGGTCGTCTCCAACAGGATAAGTGGGATGATAAAGAAACTGGTCAAAAGCGTTCCAAGCTGAAGGTTGTGGCCGATGCCATGCAGCTTTTGGGCGGCAAACCAGAGGGTGGTGGCGGTGGCGGAAATGCCGCTCCAAGAAGCAACTCTGGACGTCCAGCTTCGGCACCATCCCGCAGTAATGACAATTATGGTGACTCAGATTCTGGACGAACTCCAGATCAGACATTTTACGATGATATGCCGTCTCCCGGCGGTGACGAGGTTCCTTTCTAGGACGTCGTTTCAGACCACAAGAGACGTGACTTTAGTTTAACAGTGATCAATTTTGATTGGCCGCAACAGAGTCTTATTTGGCTCACTGCTGGTCAGGAATGGTGAAAAAGGAACCCGGCTCGATGGCTAGCACAGTTACACCCAGCTCACGAAACGTGGAAGTCCTGCTCGTCCACGACGTTGAAAACCTCGGCCACCGTGGCGAAATCGTCAAAGTGAAGCCAGGCTACGCTCGCAACTACCTGTTGCCACAGGGCAAGGCCACTGTGGCCACTCTGCAAAACAAGCGGATGGTCGAAAAGCACAAAGAAAAGCTGGTGGCAATCGAAGCTGGTCGCGTCAAGCAGTACCAGCGAGTGGCGGATGCGGTCAGCAAGTACAGTGCGACGATCGAAGCACACGCAACCGCCGACAATCATCTGTACGGCTCGGTTGTAGCTCGCGACATCAGCGAAGCGCTCAAGGCCGCCGGTCATCCAGTCGAAGCCGAACATGTTCGCCTCGACGGACCGATCAAAGAGCTGGGTATGTACACTGTGAAGCTGAAGTTTCACGAGAAGGTCAATGCCGAAGTCAAAGTCTGGGTTGTGCCATCAGCAACCAGCGGCTAATCGCTTCTGAACTTTTGCCGTGTGGAGTTTCAATCACTCCGGCACTGCTCAAACACACTGAATCCTCAGGCATTCGTTTGTCTGAGGATTTTTTCTCGAACTGGCTTGAGTATGTTCACCCACAACGCCCGGTCTCCGGGCCTGTGTCACCGTGAAGCCTGCCTCGAACATTCAATTCGGGACGCCCCCAATGGCTGATGATAAGTTACGACTTCCACCGCAGAATCTGGATGCAGAACGTGGCGTTCTTGGCAGTATTCTGCTGATGAACGAAGCCATTGATGAGGTCGGTGAATCACTGAAGGCCGATCACTTCTACAGTGACGCCCACCAGAAGATCTATGCAGCCATTCAGCGGCTCTACGAGAACGGCGTACGCGGCATTGATGCGATTACTCTGGCCGAAGAATTGATCCGACGCGGAGACTTCGAATCCGTCGGGGGAGCCGCCTACCTTGCTGATGTTCTCGAAGCCGTTCCGCATGCGGCCCACGTACGGTATTACTCAAATATCGTCCGCGAAAAATGGATGCAGCGCAGTTTGATTTATGCGTGCACCGATATTCTCAGCGAATGCTATGACGCCACAGAAGATGTCGAAGGCCTGCTGCAGAGCGCTGAGCGGCGTGTGTTCAGTATTCTGGAAGAACAGGGAAACACCGCCAGCATCGCGATGAGCGATATTCTGATGGAGACGTTCAATCGCATCGACGAGCGTCTGCAGAAGGTCGGCGATGTCACAGGAATCACGACGGGCTTCACGGACCTCGATCATCAGACAACCGGTTTTCAGCCAACCGAACTCATCATTCTTGCGGCTCGTCCGAGTATGGGAAAGACGGCCCTCGTTTGTAACATGGCCGAGGCGATGGCGCGTAAGTCTGGCAAGAGCATTCTCCTGTTCAGTCTGGAACAGTCCAATCTGGAACTGGCTGAACGATTCCTGGCGATCACCGCGCGAATCAACGGACATGACCTGCGAGCTGGAAATCTGACCGAGGCTCAACACGATCTTCTTGTGCGAGCTTCTGACGACCTGGCTCGACTGCCGTTGTTCATCGACGATAAGCCCGGCCGAACCATGACGCAGGTCGCCGCACTGGCTCGTCGACTGCATCGCAAGGCACCATTGGGCGCGATCATCATTGACTATCTGCAGCTGATTGAACCTGATGAAAAGAACGCTCCGCGCGAACAGCAGATTGCTCAGATTTCACGTCGACTGAAGTTCCTGGCAAAAGAACTACGAGTTCCCGTTGTCGCACTGGCTCAGTTGAACCGCGGTGTTGAACTCCGCGAAGACAAGCGACCTCGACTGGCGGACCTTCGTGAGAGCGGTGCGATTGAACAGGATGCGGACATGGTGATGTTCCTGCACCGCCCCGACGCCTACGATCCGGAAGATCGTCCTGGCGAAGCGGAAATTGTCGTGGCCAAACACCGCAGCGGACCAACAGGGATCGTGCGTCTGACTTGGCGTAAGGAATACATGCGATTCGAAAACTACAGCCCGATGGCCGACAACGATTTCAATCTGTAGCTTTCATGTACCCGGGCTTATTCCAGCACAACTGAAAGAGGGTCCCTGAACTTCGGCGGCACTGTACCTCGGGTGATCTACTTCCGAAGCTTGCCTGCGTCCTTCAGCAGCATACCGATTACATCCGCGCTGGAATGGCGAAACTGGAAACCGGTTTCCTCAACGAGCCGTTTAGACGACACGACCCATGGATAGCGAATGAAGCTCCACAGCGGAGCGGGAAAGCGAAAGATCGGGAGTCGCAGAGCCCACCAGCATGTTGTGACAAGCCGACACAGCCAGTAAGGAACCGGAAGAGCAATTCGGCCGCTCATCTTTCCCAGCTCTTTCATGGTGACGGAGTCGGGCGGGCCAACGTTGAATGGTCCGCGTACACTCGCTTTCAGTATCGCCAGTGTGGCCTGAGTGACATCTTCAAGATGCACGAACTGCATCTGAGGATTATCGCCACCAGGCAATGTCAGAACCGGCGGAACTGTAAACAGCGGGATCATGAAATTGCTGACACCGGGGCCGTAGATGATACACGGTCGAACCCAGCTCACGATCAACTCCGGATGAGCCACAGAAAACTCCGCCAGCAGTCGTTCCACTTCGACTTTGTCAGCCGCATAACGATAGTCTGTGCGAGATCTCAGCGGCTGATCTTCAGTCATCGGCACAGGATTGTCCGGCCACGCTCCATAAGCTGTCGCGCTGGACGCCACAAACAGCCGCTTCACATTGGCAGTTACGACTGCGGCCAGAAGATTTCTGGTTCCCTCAACGTTGATCTGATGCATCATCCCTTCATCGCGCATGGGATTCACGACAAAGGCAAGATGAAGCACCGTATCAGGATTGAACTGCTGAATGTGCTCGGCAAGCTTCGAGCTTGTAATGTCACACGTCTCGAATTGATCGGGAGCATCGCCGCGAGGGGCGACAACGTCCAGGCCAAAGATCTGAGCCGCCGGCCAGGCAGCACGAATCGCGTTGACCAGCGATCGACCATAAAAGCCGGAACTGCCCGTGATAAGAATTCGCTCAGGATTCATCGTGATGACTGGAAGAACAACGGGAGCCCGGGGTTTCAGTAATTGACAGGGGCAGGATTGTAGCCCCTGCCCTGCCCCAAGTCCAAAGGACTCAATGAGTTACTCGCCTGCTGATTAATTGAGACGACACATCCCGCTGATCTCCATTTTGGAGACTCAGCCATTGAGCCCAAAAAGAAGAAACTGGTTGACCCTGAACCAGGGCCAGCAGAATCGCCAGACAAAAAGCCGTCTGAGCGGGCTCTTCATGCTGCTATAACTTGCATGTCGAGGTATTCTGTGTTTGGGGTTCAGTCTATACAGATGCCACTCGCCGGGCGAGATGTTTAATCCTGTCAAATGCTTAAACCACCGGCGTCTGGTGAATTGCAAAGGCTATTTGTCGATGTCACAGGCGTTCATGAACCACAGGAAAGTTGCTCCAACTCCTCATCCACCAATCTTCGCTCGCCTTGGAAACTCAGGAACTGTTCGATGACGCGAACAATCAAACTACTGGCCTCCATGGCGTTCAGCCTCGCCTTCACTCCGCTTTTTGCTCAGGAATCCCGCTTGTTGTCGCCTCAGGAAACGGCGACGGAAATCGACCGGCTATTTGCCGAGTCATGGCAGAAACAGTCTGTGGAACCTGCGCCAGCGGCCAGCGACGAAGAATATGTTAGAAGGCTCTATCTGGATCTGGCCGGCCGAATTCCGGCTGCCGCAGAGACTCGCGAGTTCCTGGAGAATGCGTCGCCTCAGAAACGCACGGAACTGGTGGAGTCTTTGCTGGATGGTCCCGCGTTCGTCCGACACTTCACCATTATCTGGCGGAATGCACTCATCCCGCAGGCCTTCAACGATTCACAGACTCGGGGTGTTGTTCCGGGGTTTGAGGCCTGGCTTTGGAAACACTTCTCCGAGGGGACTCCGTATGATCGCATGGTCCACGAACTGATCACGACCCCGATCGATTTCGGGGACAATTCGGGCAACGTTCTCAACGCCGCCAGCAGTCCCAGCGCATTCTTTATTGTTCGCCAATTGCAACCAGAGAACCTTGCCACCGGAACCTCTCGCGCGTTCCTTGGCGTTCGCCTGGATTGTGCTCAGTGTCATGATCATCCGTTCGATAAATGGAAGCGTAATCAGTTCTGGAGCATGGCGGCCTTCTATTCCGGCTTTCAACGCCCCGAAGGCGCTGATCCGGAAAATGCGTTGATGATGCCGATGAATGAGGTCAAGAGTTCGCGATCAATCAAGGTTCCTTCCACGGGCGATGTCGTTCCGGCGATGTACCTGACGGGGACTGAACCTGAATGGACTGAAGACGCCGCGCCTCGAGAAGTGTTAGCCGACTGGGTCACATCAAAAGACAATCCGTGGTTTGCGAAGATGGCAGCGAATCGCCTTTGGGCTCAGTTTCTGGGTCAGGGAATCGTCCAGCCGGTCGATGACTTTTCGGACAACAACCCGCCGACTCATCCGGAGGTGCTCGACTTGCTGGCCGAACAATTTACGGCTCATGACTTTGATCTGAAATATCTGGTTCGCACAATCACGGCGACTCGCGTTTATCAGACGACCAGTCGCCAGACTCATGCAAGTCAAGCTGATCCCAATCAGTTTGCACGCATGGCCCTGCGTGGCCTGACGCCCGAGCAATTCTTTGATAGCCTGGCCGAGGCCACTGGATATTATCAGCCGTTTCGAACGGATAATCCCTTTGTGATCGACGCCGATTCACCTCGCGGCCGATTTCTGGAATTGTTCCGTGACGAGAATGAGTCTCCGCTGATGAAGGAGACAACGATCCTGCAGGCTCTGGCAATGATGAACGGAGACTTTGTCGACAATGCCACGACGCTGGACAACAGTCAAACGCTTCGAGCTGTCGTCGACTTTCCGCTAATGTCCAACGACGATCGCCTGGAGACTTTATTCATCGCAACTCTCAGTCGTCGTCCCACGGACGACGAGAAAGCCAGCTTTGGAAAATACATTACAGATGGCGGTGCATCCGGAAACGCCAAAGATGCATTCACCGACACCTTCTGGGCACTGTTGAACAGTAGTGAATTTCTGTTGAATCATTGAGTTTAACATAAGCCGGAACATGATGCAGACTGTTGATTCGACGTTTAACGGTAAGCCGCAGGCGTCGTCGCCAGATCTCGCCTGCGTCTGCGGCTCGCCGTTAAACGAAAACGCTCATACGCGATCAAATCAACAGCCCAATACCGAGTCGCAAGGACCTGAACATGATCAATCGCCGAACGTTCTCAAAGTATGCCGGGTTGTCACTGATTGGCTCCTCCATGTCTGGATGGCTTCCACGATTAGCCGCCGAAGTTCAGCAGTCCGGCACCAAAGCACCTCGGTCATGCATCCTGTTATGGATGTCCGGCGGGCCCAGCCAGATGGAGACTTTTGATCCAAAAGAAGGTCAAGAGAACGGCGGTCCGACAAAAGCCATCGACACCAGCGTGCCCGGAATTCGCATCGCCGAAAACCTGCCTAAGACTGCCACAATGATGGAGCACCTGGCGCCGATCCGTTCCATGTCGACGAAAGAAGGCGACCATACGCGAGCAACTTACTACATGCGCACCGGGTATCTTCCGCAAGGTCCGATTCAGTACCCGGCAATGGGTTCGTTCCTTGGGAAAGCTCTGAAGAAGCCAGAGTGTGATCTCCCCTCATTTATCGCTGTGAATCCGTTTCGTGCTTTCAGTCCTGCAGCATTTGGGCCTGGATTCCTGGGACCATCGTGGTCTCCGCTGGTCGTTGCCTCAGAGATGGATCAGCAGCAGAACATCTCGTTTGAAGTGCGAAATCTGAAGCCAGCCGATCGCCTGCCGACTGCTCAGGTGGACTCACGATTGAGTCTGTTGAGTACTCTGGAGCATTCTTTTCTTTCAGAGCGTCCTGATGGTCCGGGACACAGTCATCTGCAATCGTATGAGCAGGCCGTTCGCATGATGAGGTCGGAGGCTGTGGCAGCATTCGATCTGGAACAGGAAGAAGCGTCACTGCGAGACGCCTACGGTCGAAACGCATTTGGTCAGGGGTGCTTGCTGGCTCGTCGGCTTGTCGAACGAGGCGTCTCGTTTGTCGAGGTCTCTCTGAATGGCGTCGATGGACTTGGCGGAGCTGGCTGGGATACACATCAGGACAATTTCAACGCCGTGAAGGGTCTCTGTGGAATTCTTGACCCTGCCTGGGCCACGCTGATGACCGACCTGAAGCAGCGAGGATTGCTCGAGAATACGCTGGTCGTCTGGATGGGCGAGTTCGGTCGAACCCCAAAAATCAACGAGAACACCGGCCGAGATCATTGGCCCGGAAGCTGGAGCACAGTACTCGGGGGCGCCGGTATCAAGGGCGGTCAGGTTTACGGAGCCACCAGTGATGACGGTATGGAAATCAAGGAAGGCTTACTGACCGTCCCCAATCTCATGGCCACAATCTGCCGAGCTCTCGCACTGAATCCGGAGTCCACCAACCTCAGCAACATCGGCCGCCCGATCCCTCTCGCTGATCACAGTTCAGCTGCGGTGGAGAGTCTGCTGAATTCCTAGATTACTGACGACAGACTGCGGAACCCAAACCATCTCGAATTCCTCCGCCCAACCTGTCATACTGGGAACTCCGGTCTGTGTCTCGGTTGAGTTCGCAGCCGAAAAACAGCCAATTCTGCCAAAGCCAGATCCGCACCGATTTGAGCTCAGGCAAAGTCAAAGAGTGATGTATGCAAGACCGTCAGGATGCTTTCAGATCCCTTCTGCAACTCTTCCTCTTCAGCGGGATTTTCACCACGGCAGTACTTCCGGCACGTGCTGATGAGACCAACGCAATCTGGGGACTGAAGACTGGCGATCGATTTGTGGTAAGCGTGCTTTCGGTCAAGCATACTGAGGTGACAATTGGTGATCAGCCAGCAACCAACTCAGATACTCGAGATCGGTTTGAGATCGAATATCGTGTCACTCAGGTCAAGAACTCCGGAGATGCGGTCATTGCGGCACGACTCAGAAAGGCCAGTCGAGATGTGGATGAGGCATCTCAGGATTCACTGAAAGCCTCCGCTCGATCCGCCAGATCGCTCGAAGATCTGCGAATTGGATTTGAGATCGACCCCACAGGCCAGATTCTAACCATCACTGAACGAGACAGAGACTTCATCCTTTCTGCGCTTTCGGGGCTGGATGTTTCGACGTCTCAATTGTTTCGTGACTCCTGCCCCGAAGATGTGATCGTTTCATGGCTGAGTCGGCCTTTTTGGGCGGGACAGACAGACTCTGCAGGTGTACTGCCGCAGGAAGGTGATCAGAAGGAACAGACAAAGACTTCTCTGATCAGAAAAGATTCAATCGCTATCGGACCGTTTGGGGTTATGCAGGCCACGCTGGAACTTGAGCCGAACACAGCCGACAACAACAAAAATTTGATGACCGTGACAGGCAAAGGACGCTTTGCCCCCCTGGTTGTCCCGGATCGAGAAACGATCTCTTCAAAGATTCCACTGCAGAATGTTACAGCAGAACTGGATGAGTACTCAGGAAAGATTCTTCTTGCTCAGAAGAAGACCGAAGACGAAACACCAGGGCCCGAAGGGAGTCGGCCGGAATCATTGCCCGAAATCAGGCCGGGGCAGAAAGATGTCCGGTTTCAGTCCATGGAACTCAATATCCGGCTACATGGCAGCGGAACCCTTAAAGGCACTGCCGGGAACGCTGACCAGAACATCACCTTTCGTCAGACCCAAATGCAGTCGTGGATCCTTACAGAACTCTCACTCGCTCAGTCAGAGTATTTGTTTGACGTGCCAGTCCCAACACCGGCGATCCCTCGTTAGTGACCTTCTTACTTCTGTCGACAGGCGGACTGCATGGCAATCTCAGATTTCCGAAGGTTGGACGTTCGCCTGAAAATGTGGGATTGAGCGGCCCCTAACGGTCACTTTGGGTAAGAATCCATTGTTTCTGGCAACTGCAAAGTCGTTAGCGAATCAGGACACGTCTATGATTCGCGGCAGCGAAATGCGTTCGAGGACTTTGCGAACGAATTCTCAAAATACACTGCAAAAGATCGTAGAACGATCCTGTCTGCCTATTTCTCCCTGAATCGAATTAAAGGACTGCTGTCGTCATGCCTGATCCGTCTCGCGACACCCTGGAAACATTTGAAAATCCGTTTCCTCAGCGAAATTTTGTGATTGAAACTGTGGCACCGGAATTCACCTCCGTGTGCCCAAAAACCGGCCATCCGGATTTTGGAACGCTGACCATTACTTACATTGCGGATAAAGTTTGTTATGAACTGAAGTCACTGAAACTGTACTTGCAGGAGTACCGAAATCACGGGGCATTTTACGAACGCGTCACAAACATGATTCTGGACGACCTGGTCGCAGTCACCCAGCCACGCTGGATGAAAATCGAAGCAGCCTTTACACCTCGTGGCGGTATTCGCACGACTGTGATTGTTGAACACGGCACGCGACCGTAGGCTCGAACTGATTCAGGAACTGGAGAAGAATACATGGCCAAGGCATGGGGCGGACGATTTCATCAGGCAACCGATCCGCGAGTAGAAGCGTTCACAGAGTCGATCAGCTTTGATCAGCGACTGTACGCTGTTGACATTCGCGGCTCGATGGCTCACGCCACCATGCTGGCTCATGCCGGGCTGATTACAAACCTCGAACGAGATCGGATCTGTGATCATCTTGACCAGATCGGTGAAGAGATTGCCGCCGGACAATTCACCTTCCGCACAGATCTCGAAGACATCCACATGCACATCGAGAATGCGCTGATCGCGCGGATCGGTGATGTGGGACGTAAGCTGCACACGGGGCGAAGCCGAAACGATCAGGTCTCCACGGATCTGAAGCTCTACACTCGTGATGCCATTGACGATCTCGACAAGTTGCTTGTTGAAATCCAGCAGGCATTCGTTGCGCGATGTGAGCAGGACGCTGGTGTCGTGCTGCCCGGATATACTCATCTCCAGCGAGCTCAACCGGTACTGGCCGCGCATTACTGGCTGGCTTATGTCGAGAAATTTCAGCGGGACCGTGAGCGTCTGGCTGATTGCCGAAAGCGGTTGAACGTCTGCCCGCTGGGAGCTGCGGCCTTGGCCGGAACAACGTTGCCGATCGATCGCCAACTGACTGCAAAGCTGCTTGGGTTTGATTCGGTGGCGGCAAACAGTCTGGACGTCAGCAGCGATCGCGATTTCCTTGTCGAGTTCGTTTTCTGCCTTTCGCTGGTGGCTGCTCATCTGAGCACATGGGCTGAAGAGTGGATCATCTGGTTCACGACGGAATTCAATTTCCTGAAACTTCCGGATGCCTACACAACCGGTTCATCGATCATGCCGCAGAAGCGCAACCCGGATGTGCTCGAACTGATCCGAGGGCGAACGGCTCGAGTGATGGCGACAGTGCCGCAGTTGCTGATCCTGATCAAGAGTCTTCCGATGGCTTACAACCGAGATCTTCAGGAAGACAAGCTGGCCATGTTCTCGGCCTATGATGCGTTGCGAGCTTGCCTGGAGTTAACTCCCTCAATCGTGGCTGGCGCAGAACTGAAGCGAGATCGCATCGAGTCGCGGCTGGAAGACGGCTTTCTCGATGCCACAGCCCTGATGGAATACCTGATCAAGAAGGGTGTCCCGATGCGGACCGGACATGAAACCGTCGGAAAGCTGGTGGCCCATTGTGAATCTCGGCAGTGTCGGCTGGCGGATCTGTCTCTGGAAGACCTCAAAACGGCCTGCTCTGTGATTGAAGAAGACGTTCGAGGCATTTTGGGGGCTCGAAATGCGATGCGGGCCCTGCAAAGTTACGGATCCGGCGGCGAAGAATCGGTTTCGGCGAGGTTGGCCGAGTGGAAGCAGCGTCTGGCCTGAACTGGAATGTGCCACAGGACGAAACCCGTCAGATCGACCAGAACTTTGCGGTTGTGGATAAAACTTCACGCAAAAACGCGGTCCGGTCAGCTGCCTGCTGTGTTGAGAGAATTATTGCCGGTCGGCATCGAAGACTGGATGTGCAGACACTGCTGTCGGAGTTACTTGTCTGACCGGCAATTCCGGGCGTACAGTTCCAAGGGCTTCCCCACATACGAAGGAACCTGAAACAGACGGTCCTTGTACTCCGGTGGAGTAATTGATTTTTGTCCGGAAGACAGAAAACACACCCAAACCAGACTGAGACCTCAACGGCTCGCGATTCTGGCAGCACTTTTGATGAATCTGCACTGCGGAGTGCCCGTTTGGTCTCTCAGTCCCTTTCAAACCAATACCTGTCTGACCCGGACGTCCAGCTTATGCTGAAAGTCGCTGCGGGTGACAACTCCGCGTTTGAAGAGTTGGTCGTGCGGTATCAGGATCGGCTGGTGGGATTCTTTTTCCACCTGGTTCATGATCGTACGACTGCAGAAGATCTTGCTCAGGAAGCGTTTCTCCGAGTCTTCCGCTCGCGAGAACGTTATGAAGCCACAGCACGGTTTTCGACCTGGCTGTTCCGGATTGCTCACAACCTCGCCAGCAATCAGAAACGCGGTGCGGCTCGTCGTCGCGAGATTCCCCTTGCTTCGGGATCTGGCTCGCATGACTTGCCATCGCAGGGAGAAAATCTGGCAGAAAAATCGGCACTGATGCCGACGAGACAGCTTGATTCCTCAGAACTGCGAGAAGTTGTTCGCATCGCTATTGATGAACTGAGTGAACGGCAAAGAACCGCCGTTGTCCTCCACAAGTTTGAAGAAATGAGCTACGAGGAAATCGGCGATGTCATGGGACTTGGTCCGGTTGCCGTGAAGTCTCTGATTTCCCGAGCACGTGGAAAACTCAAGGAGGCACTCGAACGTTTCGTCTGACAAAGATCACTGTTGAATGTTGCACAAACCGAGGTCGAACTGCTGAATTGAACTTCGGCGACTTCCATAAAAAAGATTATGCTGTTGTTCCCTGTCTGTTTCCTGCTCTGAATTGTCTTCTGCCCTGACCATAAAGCTGCCAGTAATGTCCCGTCCCACCGATACCGAAGTTTTCGATGAGCCTGAGGAGGCTAATGATCCTCAGCTTACGGAACTCGTTGCCTATCTGGACGGTGAGCTAGGTGAAGAGGAAAGCAGCAGACTCGAACGGCAGCTTGCTGAGAATCCCCCACTG
>JBIIIF010000422.1:0-3957 GCA_044235005.1 Planctomycetaceae bacterium
CGGCAAAGTTTCCGTGCGAGTTCCCGTGACGGTCCATCCGAAAGACGGCTCGCCGCGAACGACCTTCTTTGATGCTTTTGTGGAGCGGGCCGAGGGCTCTCTGCAGAAACGTCCGGTCTTTGTTCGCGACGGAATTGTGATTTCAGACGTTCGTACTCGCCCCATTCGTGATGTCAATGCGATCGTCTCGATCACCGATCCGGCTCTGACTGGCTTTCTTGGCGATGCTGAAAATCCCGCTCACACGGAATGGAGCGAAGAGTCGTCTCATTTCAAAGGCAAGTATCTGCAGGGAGCGGCCACGTTACGGTTTGTTCGCAATACCGTTGCTGATCTCTGCCAAATGCTGGTCGAGTCGGCTGAGGATGAAGATCCCGTGCTGCTGCTGGACGTATTCTCCGTTGGAGCTGGTAAGAACCAGGCCGGAGTGCCTGTGAACTTTGCCGCGATGTCCAGCAAAGCCACAGCTCCTGACTTCAGTCGCCTGAAGACAGCTCCCTCGACTCCACGCAAACGAAAACCATTCAAACTGAACAGTCGCAAAGGTGGGTTTCGGATTGCAGAGCCTGCAGGATCGAATGAGCTTTGTCCGCGTCTGGATGTCTATGTGGCCTACGACTGCCGGCGAGGAAACCCGCTGTCTCGATTCGCCGAAACGGATTTCCATTTAAGTGCTGATCCCGTGCTGATCAAATCTCAACTGGCGATCGTTCAGGTGTTGGCTCCGAATCATCTTGTTGTTTACCCTCAGAAACCCGGTTTCAGCGTGACGGTTGCGGGATTCGACATCAATCGAGATCTCTTCGTGCAGGTCCGCGCGGCCGAAGCAGCCGTTCGGAAACAGCGTCGTGCAGGTTAAACGGGCCGCGTACGAACAGATCCGGGCCATCGCCTTCGCGGCGTGTTGACGTAGTCCGAACCCACTGCGTTGATTTTGGAGTTGCGCATTTTCAGGCCCGGAGGGTCGACAAATCCAATGCCGGTGGCGTAGTCCACCGGTAATCGAACATAAAGAATCTAAGGCCCGGAGGGTCGACACAAGGACGCATGCTTCGGCCCTTCAGGCCTTAATCGCAGTGTCTTTTCCAGTCCGGTGGCTCACCGGCAGAGGATGTGCCGAGCCTCCAGCCCTAACCCAAACGCGCAACATCAAAACGCGTGAGCGAGGAATCTACTGAGATATTGGTAAAGCGCGAAATCGCAATCCCTCACTGACGTGTCGGGTTGTGAAAGCCCATGAAGTCAACACACCGTTCGGCTGAGCGGTCAATGGAAACATCAATTGGCCGAGACACGGCTGTCGTCTATGCTTCCCGAGACTTTATTCGATTTTGTTCGGTTCCTGCCGTTGCTGGATGCAACTCATGCCACGACTGAATTTTACTGGCCGACGCAAGATCTCACGCAACCACGTGACGATCACCGTTTCCGGTATCGGCGGAATTGAATCGTTTACGGCCGAACTGCAACTGGATCGCTACGGCTTTCCAGCGACAGCCGCAGTGATTGTGGAAGCCTATCGGCAGCTTGAACTTGTGCGGTTCGACTTCGGCACAGTCGGCAATCTGACTCCACCAGCGAACTGCCGACTCTCTGAATTCGGGACTCTGGCCGGTCTGCGTTTTCGAGTCAAAGTGGTTTCCACAGCGGAACCGCGCGGACGACTCCTGGCGGTGGCCGATCGCATCAATCCTCGCAATCAGCAACAGCAGTCGCTGCCTCGAGTTCCCCTGCTGGCGGTCCGCGCGCAGGATCTGGGGCGGGAAGTCTGGCGGCTGGACTTTTCCGATGAACCAATGTTGCTTGTGAATCCGCGAGTCGTCGCGAAGAAGCATCTGGTCGAATCGATCGAATTTCAAACTCTGGCCCTGCCGGAAATCCTTCGCAGTATTCTGAATCGAATTCTGCTGGTGGAGAAAGTCCGCAGTGCTGAAGAATCCGACGACTGGACTTCTCGATGGCTGCGTTTTGCGGAGTCCATGCCGGGAGTCGGCAAGATCCCGGAGACTGATAATCCCGCGGCCGATGTCGACTGGATCGACGCCGCGATCAGCTCGTTCTGCCGCTGGCGAAACGTGGATCAACAGTTCACCTCATTCTGGGCGACAAAGAACATTGCCGAAGAAAAATAGGACGCCCCAGAATGCCATCGACGTTGGATGAATTGTTCACTGCCCAGCCGGAGGCGCCGGCTGTGTGCAGGCCGGCGCCTCCGGCTGGGCGGTAAACAGGACATTTAATGAACGGTATTGCAGGCCAACAAAAATCCTCTGGAAGGAATCCCTGTCGGAACGGATCAACCGTCGCACTTTGCCGAGCGAGAAGCCGCCGCTATCCTTGCCGGAGAGGCTTTCGAGCTGACACCTTGTGGACTACGATAGGCGCCTGAGCAAAGATACGGTTCTGAGCAAAAGAGAACCTTTCGTGTCTACACTTCTGTTTAGTCTTTCTTCATCGCCGACATCATCGCCTAAATCGAATCTTTCGATGGCAGGGGCTTTCTGTGTTCAGTCTTGAAAGTCTCTTTTTACAAGCCTACATCGGCCCCGGTGCCGGAATCACTTTTCTGAGTTCATTCCTGGTGCTCTTTGCAGCGATGGGGCTGCTGCTCCTGTCGATTCTCACCTGGCCCATCCGCGTCCTGATCCTGCTGTTCAAACGCTTTCGCCTGAAATTGAAACCGGTGGCCAGTCGTGTGGTCATCGTGGGACTCGATGGACTGGATCCTGGTCGAGTTCGTCGACTGATGTCCGAAGGCCGTCTGCCGAATTTTCAAAAGCTCGCGGAGACGGGTACCTTTTCAGATCTCGCGACAACGCTTCCCCCGATTTCGCCAGTGGCATGGTCGTCATTTCAGACGGGTGTGAATCCCGGCAAACACAACATTTACGATTTCCTCAATCGTGACCTCCGGACATATCTTCCGGAACTTTCTTCCGCTCGAATCATCGAAGGACAAGCCACAGGCTGGCGAAAGTGGTTCGGCAACAAAACCACTGTGCGACTCCTGCGCAAGAGCCAGCCGTTCTGGAAAATCCTGGGGGATTACGGCACCTTCAGCACCATCTTGCGAGTGCCAATCACGTTCCCGCCGGAACGTTTTTTCGGCCTGTCTCTTTCTGCCATGTGTACACCCGATCTGCGAGGAACGCAGGGATCGTTTACCTTGTTCACAACCGATCCGGAGGAAGCTCGCGCCACAACAGGCGGACTTCGCATCCTTGTGAACCGCAATGGCGATCGTATTCAGGCTTATCTGCCGGGTCCACCGAAACCCATGAGTGCAGAGCCCGCTGACTTCCAAACAGTGTTGAACATTCGAGTGCTCGAACGACAGCAGGCGATCGAAGTTCGAAACGGTTCCGAGAAAGTCCTCGTCCCTTTGCAACAGGAGTCTGACTGGCTGCGGATTGAGTATCGCATTGGCTGGTTTACGAAGGTTCGCGGGCTGTGCAAACTTCGCCTGGAGTCGCTGGCTCCTCATTTTCGATTGTACGTCTCCCCGATTCATCTGGATCCGGAACGTCCGGCGATGCCGATCTCTCATCCTCTTTATTTTTCCATGTATCTGGCCAAGCTGCACGATTCCTTCGGAACACTGGGCCTTGCAGAAGACACCTGGGGCCTGAACTCAGGCGTGGTTGGAGAAGAAGCCTTCCTCGAACAGGCGTGGGCGATTCACGATGAACGTGAGCGTATGCTGTTTGATTCCTTACGCCGAATGCAACGCGGCCTGACGGTGTGCGTTTTCGATGGCCCCGATCGAATTCAACATATGTTCTGGCGCCATGACGTGGCTGATCATCCGGCCAATCGAGGACGTGATACTCTGAAGCATCGAAACGTGATTGATGACATGTACGTTCGCATGGATGAACTGATCGGACGAGTTAAAAAGGAAGTCAAAGATGATGACTATCTTTTTGTCATCTCCGATCATGGCTTCTGTGATTTCAG
>JBIIIF010000026.1:0-42961 GCA_044235005.1 Planctomycetaceae bacterium
ACAACGTCCGAGGCAAACGTCTGCTCGCAGGATGGAATTTGAACAACCTCAAGAAGATTCTGTCAGCTTTTCAAGCCACTTGAACGTGCGATTGCCCTGTTACCCGGGTCAGACCTATGCGGATTTCGGGCAGAACAAGCCTCTATACAAATTCATGAGCGAACCGAACTTCGAGTTCGCGGAATTCATGAAGAAAATTCCGACGCATCAATACCTTAGAATACTTGAAGCCTTCGCATTTAACGAGGATATCAGATCCACAACTGACGACGGCTTTAATTACTATGGCGAGAAAATAAACCGGTGGTATCCAGAGTTTATTCAGTTGATGGAACTCGCTGGAATCAACGTGGATTTGGCAACCAAAAAGCTGATTTACAACCCCGCGGAGATTGCTCCTCCAGCAGATGAGCTGTTCTCGTTTGTGTTTGGTGACGTGTTTCTTGATCGTATTCGTATAGAGGCTAATGACGCAAATAAATCGCAATTGTACCTCAGCGTTGCCTTTTTGACTCGGAAGATGATTGAGGTAGTTGCAATTCGTTTGCTTGAGGTGGTGTTTCCCAAGTTAGTCTCGGGTGCTTACGATGCAAACAATCATGATCTGTGGTTTGACAGGAGCAAAGGGACCTATCGCGGGCTATCATCTCTGCTGGAGACAATTAAGCTGCGAGCAAATCATTTTCATGAAGACGAGAATCTTGTCTTGAAGTTCCACGGCTTGGCGGAACCGCTGCGGAAGGAAGCCAATGCTTGTGTCCATTGTGAGTTTGCTCAACCTGATGGGCAGTTTGTAGCCAAATACAGATTTGCTTATGCAATTCAGCTCGCGCACCGACTGTTCCGGAAGTACTGCAATCCTTAACGGAGTTATGGTGGAGAAAATCCGGATTCGGCACAGGCTAAAGTCCGGAGGGGTGCAGGGGAATGAGTCAAACAGCGGTCAGAGACAAGCCTTGAGCTGTTCAGAGTTTGAACAGATCAAGGTCGTTTCATCTGATTTGGTGAAAATCCAGCGACGGGGTTCGGGGGCATTTTGAAATGTCCTCGGTCAACGTTGGCTCGCGTGGGGAGGGTTCGACTGGTGACAGTCGTTCTCGGGATCTGACAGGTTCCGATGTTCCGGCAAAGACTTGCGAAGGCAAGGGACAAAACCGGACACCGAAAAGCTCAACCATGAAAGGCGGGAAACTGCTTGCGAGAAAGAACATTGAGAGATGATGCCAAGGTGCGTCACGTCGTGAAGATGACACGACGTGACCGGAGAAAACCTGTATGTGTTCCGTAAGGCTAGCTTCTGTATTCGTAGCCTGAAATCAGGTTCTGCGAACTGCCAATACTTGGTGGTCGGTGGAATCTGGAAAGTGGAGTCGCCTGACAGCGACTTTCATCACATGCGGCGTTGCGAGGAATCGCTCATCCACATGACTCATTGTTCGACAGGTGAAACTAATCTGGGAAGGTCTGAAGCTTCCGCTGGTGGTTCCAGCGGTGCCGAAATGTCAATCGGCGATTGAAACGCTTTAGACTGGGAGTGGGGCTCAAGTAGAAGAAATCACAGGACGTCTCTGACGGGAGTTCTGTGATTTGCGGTGGTGGCCGGGAAATCGGCCAGCGAATTTGTTTAAAGACGATTCGTTGCGGCAGGGCAGTCGCAACCCGTTTCCGTTGTGGGGTGGTGCCCATGACTCAGGAACAACGAAAGAGCCGACTGGCATTTAGAAACAGAAGAAGTCGAACGCTGCTGAAGGAATCAGCGGCGTTCAGTTTTCCTGACGGAAATGCAATGCGGAATCAGGAGGTCAGTCCTGGCGGACTGCTCCCTTGATTTTGCGAATTGGCGAAGGACAGGTGAGGTACGCAAAGCGTACAGAAGGTTCTTCGCAGAAGGTTAGGACGCAGGAAATAGGCGACCACCAAGAATTGGTGGACTGCATTGTTTGAATACAGTTCTGCGACCTGTGAAGACGCTTTGTATGCGTCTGAAGCAGGTCCGGAACTGTAGACCTTGCAACGCAAGATTCGATTTCCTGCGACTTTGTGATTCGCTTTTTGGTTTGTTTGAGCGCTATCAAACAAACCTTCTTTTCTTCGAAGGAGGTGCATGAAGAAGAAGCATTACGAATGCGAAGCCACGACTTTGGAGGGCTTCATTCAGCAGTTGGCAGTTTCCTACGTTGGCCGAGGATACTGGTGGTATGTCACCGGCCAGATTCCGGACGACAAGGTTCCGGCTGACGTCGACCAAAAACTGATTGAACGGTACGACATCACATGGAAGAAATGGGAACGAGCTCGCCGGAAGGAACTCGGTCTGGCGAATTTGCAGTACATCCGGTTCCGGAATTTCTTCGTGATTCTGGCTTCCGAAGGGGAGCACATCTTCAAGCAGCGGGAAGCTAGCCGACTTCAAGACGTTCGGCGGAAGGGAATTCAGTTTGGTGGCTACCTGATTTCCTATCGGAACGGACATGTTCAGGTCAGGATCGATGATGAAACCTACCGGCAACTCAAAGCCCACTATATCGGCCTCGCTCTTCGGCGGACCAAAGACACCCTGATCTCAGAATTCTACGCCGCCCCGTTTGAACCGTACTCACCAGTCAAACGGCAGATGTTCAACATCCTTCGGGAAGTGAACCGACTCCGAAAGGTTGCTGGATTTGAGCAGATCCCTAGTTCGGCAATCTGGTTGAAACGGCGGATTGTCCTGCCGTTTTCCAAGGAGACGGGAAGTTCTTTAGCGGCATCGCCTAATGATCAAGAAACGAATTCGATGCCGATTTAATAGTCAGCATCTTGCGACATAGCTTGATACGCATCGTCAATCCCTGAATAGCATCCATCTAAGAAGTTGAAGACCTCATCCATGGTTTCCTTCAGATTTCGGCAGGAGACTGGTTGAGAAATAGTCTTGTAGTCATGCGCTTTGCCATTCGTATCGCGAGCGTATCGAAGGACTTGACCGGTTCGATCAAGATTATGGAACTCATTTATCACAGAATCCACGGCTTTCACTGGAGTTTGATCCCCTGATTTCCAGACGTCGCAAATCAGTGCTTTTGCCTTCGTCCAGAGAGGGGCAAGCGCATGCCCTTTGAGAACTTTCTCCACTTCATTCTTCTTGAAGAAACGCAGCGCAAGGCCAAGTTGAATGATATCCTTTAATCGCAACTCGATCGAATGGCGGTATAGGTAGCAGACCGGCAGGATAACTTCTGGATTTACGCGCCACCGAGTGGTCACTGCTGCGTTGGCAACAATAGCGTCAGCGGCTTCCTTGAATGCTTCCGCAGGACTACCTGCGTGGTTTCCATTCCAAGCTGCAAGAATCGGCTCACTCTTCTGAGCGACCTTGAACAAACGGCTTCCCTTTTTGGGCCAGGCAAATGTCATGACAGTCCCCGTTAAATCACTTCTGGACACAATGATGTCTGAGGCAGTTCGCATCCACGTGCCTCGAAAGTCTGGGATTCTCTCGCATTGCTTTGGGCATCTGATCTGACCACACCGAATCCAGCGTATTGCCAGAATCTGTCAACATTGTAAACTGTTGCCAATCAATGGTTTACCGTGAGCGGCTGGTCGCTTGAATTTTGGGTGCAATTGTTCATGAATCAACAGAATTTGTCGTCTTTCATTTGGTCCGTTGCAGACCTACTTCGCGGCGACTACAAGCAATCGGAATATGGCAAAGTCATCCTGCCATTCACCGTGCTCCGGCGTCTCGACTGTGTGCTAGAATTAACAAAGGCCGACGTACTGAAGGAGCTGGAAAAGCGGCAGGCGGCGGGGCTGAACCCTGAACCGTTTCTGCTGAAAAAGTGCGGGCAGTTGTTCTACAACACTTCACCGCTCGACATGAAAAAGCTGATGGGCGATCTCCGAGCTCTTGCAAAGATAGCAGTAAACGCTGTCTCACATTACTGCCCTCGCTCGACCGTGAATCAGGAAGTGATTCGTGTAATTCGGGGGCTTTCGCCGGTTTCGCAACAACTTCTGGCGGCAAACGGATTTGTCAATGCGGCTGATGTATTAGCAATAAGCGCAGGTGCAAACGCCCATTCAATGCGAATTCTTCACTGGAATGGAGAGTGGTGTGTCTGGACATGTTTTTTTGGGGGCCGGCTTGGCACATTCGTGCGCTTCCCTGGCAGAAATCGTGAGAACTGGTCCACCGCGGATATAGTGGCACCGATTGGATCCAGCGATTGGACGGTAAAAAAGCAAAAACTCACACTACCTCTCAGGACGCAAATTAACTGGTTCAAGTTCGAAAGACTTGTCCCATCATTTCCGTTGCTGCACAGTGAATCGCGACTAAATGTGGAACCAGCTGATAGTCGTCAACAAGGCAAATAGCGTTGAATTGACCGATTGAAATCTCTGCGTTCGAGAGTAAAGCGAATCAATCGTCACTTGCTGCAAATCTGGACACAAATGCGGTTCTGCCGGACTCTGGACTGTGCGGAGGCCATGTGAGTTTTCGTCCGTGCGATTTTCGGACGAGTACTCACGCGGCTGGAGCATAGGCCTGCGATTTGTGCTTTTGTTTTGGACGATAGAAAATCAGAAGGTTGTTGTGATGACGGAGCGAAAACGCTCGCACGGTGAATAGCGTGCGTGCGTCGTAGCGTAGTCAGCACGACAGCCTTACTTCAGAGAACGTTCAGCCTGAGAATACGGAATCGATCGCCTGCTTTTGCGAGTCAGGAAAAAGGTGGCGATAGCGACGGCGCTGTTCATCCGTCTGATGACCAACCCACGAGTCGATGAATCTCTGATCGACTCCCTGAGTCGCACAGTTGCTGATGAAGCTGTGACGGAAGACGTGCCAGCCTCGAAGATTCTCCCAGCGACTTCCCTTGAACACAATTTCCAGATGATGTGATGCCTTGTCAGGCGTCATGAAGTTTTCATCCGGCTGAGGCAACTCAGCCTCAACGTCAAACTGAAGTTCTGGAAAAACGAACGGACTTTCCGGCTTGACCTTCAGCCACGCTGTCAGCACTTCATTAAGTTTTGCCGACAACGGAATCATTCGAGTTGTCCGAGTCGACTTGCTGCGTTTTCGTTCGTGAATCGTCACGGTTGATCCCGCGAGATCGAGGTCCGTAACTTTGCAGCGACTGAGTTCACTCCGTCGAGCCCCGGTATGTGCGGCCATGAGACACATCGGGTATAGAAACTCGTGGATCGCATTCACCCGAACATATTCCAGCAATTCATTCAACTCTGCGGTATCAAGATACGCCGCTTCCCAAATAGCATCAGCCTGCTTTTCTGTCAGCTTCTGCGTCTTGATCTGCCGCTCAATCTGCTTGACGGTTTGAAACGGCGGCTTCTCGGTTCGCTTTGGAAACAACAAACCCTTTCGCGGATACGGTTTCGAAATCAGCCCTTGCGTGATGGACCAGTTCCAGAGTGAACTGAAAGTCGCAATCTCCTTGCGAATGGTCGCAGCACTGATCGTTCCGCGATGCCCCTGCTCTTTCGACCGAGCGGTCACATAAACTTGCAGATCCGCCGACGAAACGGAACGAAGCGACTTCTTTCCGCCGAGAATTCGAGACACATGCTGCATGTGAATTCGAGCGGTCTTCAGGCTGGACTGTTCCAGTGCATCGTCCGGAATCAATGAACGATAGCGTTCAAACAGTTCCCCGATGGTGATCCCGCGATCAAGCACTGGCTGTTTGCTGAGAGTTCCGTCTGACAACAGAAACGTTGGGACGTCGGCATCGGTGGGAACTTCCATGCGTCCTGTCTTCACAAGACGCATGTTCTCCGCGACTCGAACAGCCGCCGCATCAGCTTTGCGCCGGTCAGTCGTTTCCAGCGATCGTTTGAATCGCTGCTTTCCGAACCGGAAACAGATGTGAAACGTGCCGCTGGGATCTTGCTGAATTGATGCCATCTTTGAGTCCTCTCATGCCTTAGAAACAAAGGTACGAGCGACTCAGCCCTCAGGCTAGCCACGACAATTCAACGCATGGACAACGTCATTCCAACTTCTACCTCGTCAGTGCAACGTCGAATCACTGTCGATCCAACGCATGTCACTGATTTGTCACTGAACCAGATTTTCAAAAAAAGAAAGACTTGGAGTGATGTGCTCCAAGTCCTGTCTTTTTCGGGGTTTTGTGTTGTTTTCGAATCTCGAAAACAAATGCACCCGGTAGGGCTCGAACCTACAACCTTCGGTTCCGAAGACCGACGCTCTATCCAATTGAGCTACGGGTGCGTTTTTTCACCATGGAGATGAGTCGACAACTGCCAGCCTCAGCGGACAGGTTTCGAGCGGGGCGGAGTTTATCGAAATTGTGGGGTCTGGCAACCGACATATTCTCAGTTCCTTTCTTCCGGTTGAATGAGAATCCTCGGAGCCATACCCTGCTGGAATCTTTTGACTCGATTTTTACCGCGTTGGCCAATCTCAACGACCGCCAATCTCAGCAGGATTTTCGCTATGCACCAGGGAGCTGCCAAGGATCTTTCTCTGAAACATGGCCCCATCGGCGATCTGTTCGAATGTGATGCCTCGCCAGAACAGCGAGAACAATGGCGGCTCTCTGAGGAACAAATGCAGTTCTTTCAGGAAAATGGTTACGTCCCCGGGCCGCAGATTCTGAACGCTCGGCAAATCGAACATCTGCGGGCCGAACTGGCGATGCTTTCTGAGCCCGGACATCCGGGGTCTGAGTTCTGGTATGAATACAATTCCAACGAGTCCAAAGATCCGTCGCGAGTTCTCTTCCATGCTCTTGGAGCGTGGCGAATCACGATGGGTCTACACGACATTCTCTGGAGTGCTCCGTTCACGACGCCCGCATCACAATTGCTTGGTGGACCAATTCGATTCTGGCACGATCAGTTGTTCTGCAAACCGGCCATGCATGGCGGTGTTGTTGCGTGGCATCAGGACTATTCTTACTGGACTCGCACGAAGCCGCTGGCTCATCTGACCTGCTGGATTGGTCTGGATGACAGCACTGTCGACAACGGCTGCGTTCACTATGTTCCCGGCAGTCATCGCTGGGACCTGCTGCCGATCACCGGACTCGCTGGAGACATGAACGCAATTCAGGGAGTGCTCAACGAAGAACAGTGGACTCAGTTTAACAAGCACGTCCCGGTTGAACTGAAAGCCGGGCAATGTGTCTTTCATCATCCACTGACGATTCATGGGTCATTCGAGAACCGTACTCCGAATCCTCGCCGAGCCGTGGTATTGAACGTCATTCTGGACGGCGTGAAGAGCGATTCGGACAAACCGCTGCTTGAGGGAGTTCCCGTTGTTCTGCCCGGGACTCCGCTCCGGGGCCAGTTTTTCCCGCTGCTGTATGCCCCGTGATGAAATGGGGGAAATCAGGGGAGCTCCGCGTCCTGTCTAACGCAGGCGTTGCAAACGGTTGCGGCCGCAGCCGTAACGGTTCGTCTTTCCGCCCCATTCCTTCAGAGAAATGAGACGTCTCCGACGGAAAACCCAAATAATTCGCATTAGCCTGGGGAGGTCGATATCATCTCGGACATCTTTTCATCTCTCCTTTCTCATTTCGTCTCCAAGCATCTGCATGTCATCCATTGACGAGATTCTGTGTTTGTGCGAAACCCGCATCGGGTATCAGTTCAAAGACCGCACATTGCTTCGACGCTGTCTGACTCACAGTTCATCAGCGGAAACGCGGCTTGATTCCAACGAGCGTCTTGAGTTTCTCGGCGATGCGGTGCTGGGGCTTGTGATTTGCGATCATCTTTTTCAGCTTTATCCCGATCAGCGTGAGGGCCAGTTGACTCAGATGAAATCCTATCTGGTCAGCCGTCAGGTCTGTGCACGAGTTGCCAGGCTGCTGGAGATTGCTCCTCTGATACTTGTGGGGCGGGGATTACAGAGCATTCCGGAGTCAATTCTTTCGGCAGTGATCGAATCGCTGATCGCGGGGATCTATTTCGATGGTGGACTGTCGGCGGCTCGCGAGTTTATCCTTTTCGGATTTCGCGAAGAGCTGGCGTTGTGCCGACCGCTGGATACAGAAAATTTCAAGAGCCAGCTTCAGGAGTATACTCAGCGAGAGCTGGGCACGACGCCCGAGTATCTGCTGGTGGAAGAAACCGGCCCCGATCATGCCCGTGAGTTCGGCGTTGCTGCACGAGTGAAAGATGCGGTCTTTGAAGTTGGTCGCGGGCGCAGTAAGAAGGAAGCCGAGCAACATGCTGCTCGGCATGCCGTGCTGTCGTTGCAAAGAATTGGATCCGAATTAAAGCTTGAGATCGCATGCAGTGGATTGGTGTCCAGTGAAGAAAATCGCAACGCGCCGGCTGATGAGAATGGCCCTTGTGAGCGGACATCCGGTGACACTGTGGTGATTCATGTTATTGAGCAGGTGACAACGGAGATCATGATTTGCCATCCGTCGGATACAGTTGGTGATTCGACCTGTCTCGAGAATTGTCCAGAAGTAAAGGCAAGCGTTCCTGTGAATACTATCGAAGCCGAAGTGTTGTTTCGTCCAGAGTCGGCCGCTCTGAGATTTCTTCCGGAAGGCCCTTATTCAAACGGCTCCGGGCGAATGAGCTGGGTTGGGATTCAGCACGGAGCGGATTCTAAGACGGGCTCCATCAACATCCTGAACCTGGGTGATGGGACGAATCAGACTTTTGATCTTCCCGGGCGTCCGGGGTTTGCGTTTCCCACGGATCGTGCCGGAGTTTTTATCACAGGCCTTGAGCGTTCCGTCGGCCTGTTTGATACAGCCAGCGGACTGTTTACTCCGCTGGTTGAAGGGCTGGAATCCGGCGTTACCAATACGATCATCAATGATGCGGTGGTCTACGATGGTAACCTGATTTTCGGGTGCAAGGAGCTGGAGTTTCAGACGAAAAAGGCGGGGCTGTATTTGTGGCGACGCAGTGACGGGAAAACGATCCAACTGCGAAACGACCAGATCTGTTCGAACGGAAAGGCGGTGATCAGCGATTCCGTCGGAACCCTGACTCTGTTCGATATTGATTCCTGCACAAAGCAGATCACGCGGTGTTCACTGAATATTGAAGAGGGAACAGTTGGAACGCCGGAAGTTGTTGTTGATCTGACTTCGGAATCAGTTTTCCCGGATGGCATGCTTTTGACGCCGGATCACAAGAGTCTGATTGTTGCTCTGTACGATCCGGGTGATCCAGCCGCCGGAGCTGCTCGCCAGTATTCTGTCAGCACAGGCGAACTGGAAGCGGTTTGGAACTGCCCAGGATCTCCTCGCGTCACATGCCCGCAACTGATCGAACGCAATGGCCGAATTGGACTTGTGCTGACGTCTGCGGTGGAACACATGCCGGCCGAGCAGCTTGTTAAACATCCCAATGCCGGTTGTCTTTTCATTGGAGCGACGTCTTTCGAGTCTACCGGTGATCAGCCGATTTTTCCGTGTCCGTGATGTCGAAGAATCCTGAAATAGTAATCTGTCGAGACAATTCTGCTCACCGGTTTCAGGGTAAGATCACGTCTGGAGAATCAACAGCAACCGGAGTGCAGCCAGCCTGAGCATGGAGTGTTCACCACGCTGAGGTCGGTCTTCCCCGGAATAAACTATTCAACCTGCATTCATCGATAAAGGACAGATCCATGCGACTTGATGGACATGAACAAAGCAAAAATGTGATCGACAGCCGGGGGCGTCGCGGTCCCGCCATGGCGGCTGGTGGTGGCGGCATATTGCTCGTCGTGATGATGATCGTCATGAATCTCATGGGGGTCGATAAAGATAAGCAACAGTTGGCGATAGGGGCGGCGAAAGCTTTGCAGCAACGAGCAGCCCAAGCTCCTGCCCAGCCGGGCGAGGGCATCAATGATGAAGCCCGGGTTTTCATTGCGCAGGTATTGAAAAGCACAGAGAACGTATGGACGAAACTGTTCCGTGAACAGGTTCAGGGAGGAAGTTACACAGCTCCCAAACTTGAAATCTATACTGGAAGTGTCCGGACGGCCTGTGGAACGGGCACTGCGGCCATGGGACCGTTTTATTGCCCCGGCGATTCCAAGGTCTACATCGATCCGGATTTCTTCGAAGAACTTGCCAGGCGACACAAAGCGTCCGGAGACTTTGCTCAGGCTTATGTGATTGCCCACGAGGTCGCTCACCATGTCCAGAACCTGACGGGCTACAGTGACCGTGTCAATGAAGTGCGGGCCCAGGGCGATGACTTGATGTCCAACCAGATGTCAGTGCGACTTGAGCTGCAGGCGGACTACCTTGCGGGCGTCTGGGCTCATTTTGCAGACAGGGACTACAACATTCTGGAGTCCGGCGACATCGAAGAAGGTATCAACGCGGCGAATCGAATTGGCGACGACACGCTCCAGAAGGAAGCACAGGGATATGTCAGGCCTGAGCGCTTTACTCATGGAACATCAGCACAGCGAGCATACTGGTTCAGGAAAGGCCTGGAAACCGGCAGCTTCGAAGACTGCGATGAGCTGTTCCGGGTGTCTTATGAAAGACTGTCGCGGTAAGCTACTGGCGACTTATTCTGCCATTTTCTCAAGTTGAAGGTGTCTCCGACAGGCCGGATGGTCGTAATTCGAGCCTGTGGGGGACCGCCTAACCGAAGGTGTCTTTGCGACAGGGCACCGCTACAGCGTCGAGAATACGATGTCCATGATCATGAATCTCCCCTGATCAATGGAGCTGAGATTGATCGGTGGCGTTGTGGCGACGTTGGTTGAAGCAGGCCGCGTCGAGCTGGCAGGAGTCTTTGTGCCTACTGTCTTTGTCCCCTGAGCCCCAGATGCGTTGTAGTGGATCAGTTCGTCTGTTCGCCCATTCGGATCAACGACTGAAAGAGTCCAGACGTAAATCTGAGTGTTGCTGCCAGGCTGGGATGTACTACCGGGCCTGACAACCGACGTGAATGTTGGCGAATTCCTGATCCACGCAGGGATCTGGCTGAGCGTCCCCTGCCCTGTAACGATCATTGGCTTGTAATTGCCAAAATTGATTCTGGTCAGTACAGCTCCTTCGGTCACGTCGAGAACCGGATTCTTTGCGTCGTGCAGCAGGGAGATATCGCGATAGTAGGGAATTCCGGGAGAAGCCAAAAAGGTTCCGGTCAGGGGTGCCTGGGCCGTTACAGCCCTGCCGTTCCAGCGATAAAAATCTCCCGCTGGCGTAATGTAAAACCACCCGCTTGATCCCCTCATCCAGCGTTCGTTCATGCCACCGGAATTTCTGCGATCTGTGCCTGAAAGGTTGAGCACGTATCGTTGATCGAGCTGATAAGCCTCCATCGCTCCCGACGAAGTTCGTGATGCGCTTTGCACCCATCCCTCTGGAACGACCTCACGAACCGTGTAATTGCCCGGCGTCAGATTATCGAAACGATACCAGCCACGTTCGGATTCCTGTTGAATCGCCCCGTCGCCATTGCGGTCGATATCCCGCGAAGTTGCCGTGGCCACAACTCTTCCAGCCGAATTCACGAGCTCAAAAACGAAGCCATTCATCCACGGTTCAGGCGACTTCTGTGAAGAACCCAGCAGAGTTTGCGGAGTATGCCAGACCTGCGGATCGAGTTGGTCCACCACAGTTCCCGTCAATGATCTGGCTTTGCCGTTCCACCGGACGAGATTGCCGTTTGGGCTGAGGAAGTACCACGCATTATTGACTGAAGACTGATACCAATATTCTTTGCCGCCGAAATTATTGTAACGCGACTGACCACCCGGGAATTGAAGGTTCAGTCCCAACGTTGCTTCAGATTCACGAATCCCGTTGGCATTCTTGTCGTGCCACTTTCGGCCTTCGACAATCCCTGGAATAACGGGTTCCTCGTACGTGATCTCAAGCGTGGGACGCAGTGCGACATTCGCAGAGTTTCGGCTGACAAACGCTTTGACATTGCCGGACGTCTCGGCTGACTTGATGAACCAGCCGAAATTCGAGTTCGGACTATCCAGCCAGTCCTGAACATCGGCGACCAGATTTCCGCCGGACCACTCATAGGCTCCGAGTGCACTTGCTGCAACAGTCGCTGATGCGCTGGCGAAATCACCGCCCAACCTCGCCCACGCTCCACCTCCATACTGAGGAAACATCCATGTGGCATCAAGCCCATTGGTTGTTGCACCTTCAAGCTCATTACCGGAGGCATCTGAAAAACCTTCGCCCCAAAGCCGAAGTGATCGATGCAATGCCACATCTGTTGAGCCACCCGCTGTCTGCGCGAGGTTCATTGTCAGCACGACGTCAAGAATTGTGGAGCCTTCCGGGATCCCGGCTGCTGCGACATCAAAAGCGATCAGTCCTCGGCGTGCTGCGGCGGTACCACCAGCCCCACCTGCGACGATAAACTGCCCCAGACCGTTCGACTGGTCAAAGGTGGTCACACTGTAAATCGTGTTGTCGCGACTGGCGGCCAATTGCACGACAGTCGCGCTCAACAAACTGCGAACCTCCAGGGATTCCGCCACACAACAGGTGGCCCAGTCGCGGGGGCGTCGTCGAGTCGTATTTCTGGAAAACAGCTTTGCAAACATCTTCAGTTGTCGCCTTGCACCTGAAAATTCTTTACCGGACCACTGAACCCACCAATTGTCGGATCGTCCTGACTCTTTTCAAGTCTCACCCACCGAACCACCCGGGAAAAGAGCCCGACAGAAACATTTCCGGAACCGCACCTGTATGTCTACCAGAATCCATTTTTCATCAGTTTCGCCTCTGCATGCATGATGCAAAATGAAACGAATGGACGAAATTGCTACACAAACCCAACACGAAACCTGCTGGAAATTCTGCAGCTTTACAGGATTTCTGGCCACTTAAGCCGATGGCAGAACCGAAACCGTATCTCCCAAACTCACAACACCTTCCGTCAAGACGATGGCCGTGATTCCACCGTGAGCCAACATGGTCGCGTAGCCACCCGGCCCCAGATTCTCTTCCATCCTCGAGCACGGCGGACAATTCCCAGACCCTTCCAACACTGCTGTTCCAATCTGGAACGTCTGATACTTCAGTGCAGCAAGGTTGATGCCGGAGACCACAATATTTCGTCGAAGCAACGCTGGATCGATCTTTCCCCGTCCCAGAATCGCCTCCACCACCGGGATATGCTCAGCCTGAATCAACGTCACCTGTCGCTTCGACTTCCTGGTCGGACGGCAATGATGATCGCCCTCCACGCCGCCATTCACGATACGAACCGTTTCCTGGGCCTGAATTGCCGCGCGTGACGCTGATGAGATTCCAATCCAGTCGACTTTTCCCTGAAACGTGTTCGTGGATAGTAGTTCCTTAAGTATCTCCATGGTCACACTCTTTCGTCACTCTTGCAGATTCATCACTCTTGCAGAAAACCGGATGAGCCAAATCTGGCCAGCATGCTGCTTACCGAGCCAGCTCCGGGGCGAACGCTTTCAACACGGAGCCAACTTCACGGCTTCACGCCTTCTGCGACCTTCTTCTGTAACAGCAGAAAACTGACAAGATCTCGCAACTGCGCTTCGTTCAACGTCTCGCCGACATTCGATGGCATGGGAGAGTTCGCAGACGCCTGACGCTCTTCAATCACGTCCGTCTGCAGAATCGTTTCCTTCGCCTGACTGTCGACAATACTGATTCGATTACCTTCCAGTTCCTTCAGCAATCCGCTGTAGGCTTTGCCTTCGTCAGTGACAACGGTCGTCGTTCGAAATGCCACGTCCACATTTCGATTCGGGATCAACACATCTTCCAGGACTCGATCCAGCCCGCGATTGCCGATGCCATCGAGATTTGGTCCAACCTGTTTTCCTTCACCAGCAAGCTGATGGCAGATCTGGCAATTCTTTTTGAACAGCTCTTTGCCATTCTGGATGTCTCCCGCCGCCTGTTGAATGACTTTTCGACGACTCACCAGCAACTCTTCCACAATGCTGTCTTCGGTAGGAAGCTTCTGTGTGAGCACGACCACTCGCGATTTCAATTCTTCCGTGGCGATCGCGTTCAATCGCTGTTGAATGGCCGGCTTGAGCAACAGTCTTGCGGACGCCTTGCCGGCTTCCATCAATCTCAAAAGCTCTTCAGCACCCGCAGCATCTGCGGCCAGCGGTTGAGCCATCAGTAACTGTTCCGCAGCCGTTGCGACCTGAAATGCCGCTTCCAGGACCCTGCGAGCTTCGTTCGTGTTTTCCTGCGTAATTGTATTCACAGCCGACTGGGCCATCGCATCCGAAGCGGAAGCAATCGTCGGTACAATTGAGACGGCTGTCAGCAGCGAATCTGGTTTCAGCTTCAGCAGCGAATTCGCCATGGCGACTTGTGACGTTCGCGAAACTCCTTTCATGGTTGTCAGGCGAACGAGGGCAGGTCGCAGTTCCTGCAGACCGAAGTCTCCGATCAGTTCTGCGGCCGCGAGCTGTCGTTGCTGATCGTCAGATGGATTCAGTCGATCGTCCGAAAATCGTCCGACCGCAATCCACGCATACGCCGACGCACTGTCACCATCCACAAGCTCAATAACCACCTTTCGGCCTCGCATGTCATCCGTCTTCCATTCCACTTTCTGAGCCACATCATTTCGCACTGGAGAAGCTTCCCGCAGCAACTCTCCGGACGCAGCATCTTGCAGCCGCACAAAGTTGGCCTTCTTCGGCGGAGCGTCGGGGGACCCGTCATGCCCGGCCATGTAGAAGGATAAGCTGTCTCCGACCTCGAACTCAGCCGATCGATAAATTCCTGTCCGGCGTTCACCCTGCTCAAAGCTGCTGTACAACGGAGCCCCGGCCAGACCGTCGGCCGACATTCGAGAACGAGCCACTCCCCAGCAATTGCTGGCATCCGGGGTCTCCGGATGTGGTTGATAGCTCCAACTGACCGCAAGCTCGACGTCGAGTGCAGAAAAATCATCAATCGCTTTCATCTGCAGCAACTGCAGGGAGACATCCCTTGCCCAGTCTCGTACTGCAGTCGGTGGCTGCTGGCCTCGCTGAGCAAATCCCTGACGCATTGAGTTCAACAACCCACGTTGAAGCTCACGATCACCGGAGAAGCGTTCACGCACCGCAGTCACAACTCCTTCAGCCGCTTCCGACGAAACATGAGCCGCCGCAAACTGCAGGTACTCTGCCAGCCGGTTGGGCTGAGAGACCCCGAGAAACTGAATATTGCCGGCGACAAATTCTGCAGCGGCTGGCGTTTTGACGGCGAGGCTCAAGTCTGCCAGCACCAGCCGATCCATGCCGACCTTCATATTCGCCGCGATCGTTCTGAACCAGTCTTCGTGCAGCAAATGATCTCGAAGAGCAATTCGCAGGGAATGTCGCAAATGCACGTCCGCGAGGTCAGTCGTATGAAACACGCGAAGCAACGGCGCGATAAGTTCCTGCGACTGTTGCCGAGACGCCGCTGCCACTGCCGAGCGTCGTACCATCGCGGACAAGTCGCCAAACCCCTTTTTCAGAAGCTGTGCTGCCGTCGCCTGATCGTGTTCCTGCAGCTTCAGTTCGCGCAGCGCGCGGAAGGAATGGACGCGGACGATTTCGTCGCTATCCGAAACCCCGGCGGAAATGGCATCAATCCCTGAAGCATCTCGCTGCGCCAACAGTCGCAGGGCATAACGTCGCACCACAGGATTGCTGTCGCGAACGCACTCCTGAAGGACTGCTGTTGTTTCGGCTGACAGATCATTTGCGATCACATCGCGAGCAAGTCGCTTCTGCATCTCCGGAGCTGTTCGGATCACTTCAATCAACTGCTGAATGTTGAGGGCTGTCAGGTCCAGCCCATAGCCTTTAAGAGCATTCGCGGCACGTTCAGGTCCTGCATAACGAACTCGCCAAAGTCGCCCGCGAAACCGATCGCGGCCCGGATGTTTCAGGTCGACTTCATAATGCCCGATGATGCGATTGTAAAAGTCGGCAACGTACAACGCACCATCGGGACCTGCGACAAGGTCCACTGGTCTGAACCAGGGATCACTACTGCTGACCAGGTCCGGCTGTTCGATCGCTCGCACACTGGAGCCAGTTCGCTTCAGAGAATTCTGGTTCACTCGCGAAGTCATCACATTTCCGTCAAACGTGCTGTTCGCATACTCCGCTGGAAATCGCAAATGCTCACCCAGGGCGAGAGCAGCAATCGCCGTTGAGCCGTGCAGGTGCTCCATCACATTCGGAACATATCCCAGGCCGTCATGCGCGCGTCCGAAGCTGTCGTAGCAACCTCCCGGCAGCAGCAGCGTCACGGGTTTGGTGTGACAGTCGGCCGTGTAAATGTCGCCGTATTGGTCGATCGACATTCCGAACGGATTCACCTGTCCCTGAGTATAGAGCTCGATCCGAGAACCGTCGGGGCGGAAGCGAAATGTGTTTCCGGAAGTCAGCACCACTTTGTGTCCGTCTTTTCCGGCGACTTCCGAGCGATTGTTGAACCCATGGCATGCGTAAATCCAGCCGTCATCGCCACGCCGAAACGCATTGCACATGCCGTGGGTATCTCGAGTCGTATCGAAGGGACCGTACAGGATTTCGCGTTTGTCGCAGCGGTCATCGCCGTCGGTGTCGCGCAGAAACCAGATGTTCGGGATGCTGAAACAGATCACACCATCACCGTAAGGAATCAGACCGATCGGAATATTCAGTTCGTCGGCGAAGACGGTGACTTTGTCTGCTTTCCCATCGCCATCATGATCTTCCATGATGCGAATGGTGTCTCTGGGCGTTTGCTCCGGGGCTGCAGCAAACGGATATTCGAGCGAACTACTGGCCCACAAGCGACCACGTTTGTCGAACGCCAGATTCATAGGCTTGGCCACGTCCGGCTCGGAAGCAACCAGTTCCACGGTGAATCCTGGTGGCACAGAGAAGGTCGCCAGTTGCTCTGCGGGGCTCACGGGTTCGGTCGTGCGAACCCCCAGCGCGAACGGATTTTCCGCCTCTTGAGAAGTCACGGGCGAACCCACCGCGGAACACAGCGTGAGAAACAGTGAACAAAGAGAGGTCAGGTAAAGCGAAGGGTGCGAAGGTCGGCGTAACTGCATTCCAAAAGACTCCGACAAAACGGACAGGCAGGCGTGGCAGCAACTCATCATAACGAACGCCTTTACTTGCAGCCACCGGGCTGGGATCCATCGATCGCCCGTTAAGCATGAAGAATACGGTGATGGAGTGCTCATGGGCGTCATTCGGCATCGTGTCAGTCTGCTTAACCTTTCGAAATGCTTGCAGTCGTTAAAAAACTGCATTTCCGGGTGTTGCAGCATTTGACAATGCCCATACCAATCCGCAACATGCTGGCGTGAGTCCTGGGGTAGTGGAAAAATGCCCTCGGATTAACTCCGATCTTTGGAGTTTGACGCCTACGGCTTGCTCCAAAATGGCGAGAACTCATCAAAATCCTCTTCACTCACGTTTGGTTACGGAATACCGCGTGAATGATCGACAATCCCGTCATCTGCTCGCTGTCGCGAGACTCTGTCTTTCCAGTCTTCTCATCGATTTCTCCTTTGTCATCTGAAAGCACATCTCGATCCTGCCTTGCGCTCGTTCCACTGGTCGGCATTGTCGGCGGTGTGGGAGCCGGGAAAAGTTCGGTTGTGCGAAATGTGAAATCCCTGCAACTGCATTTCATTGATGCAGATCGTATTGGACATGAGCAGTTGGCGTTGAAGGAAATCAAAGACAAGATTGTAAAGACGTTCGGAACTGAGGTTCTGGATTCTGTGGGAGAGATCAGTCGGCCTAAGCTGGCGGCTCAGGTTTTTGGTGATTCCACGGACAAGCACGGTAAGCGACAGCACCTGAACGCGATCGTGCATCCGGCCATTCGTTCTGAAATTCGTCGGCAAATCAATTCGGCTCCGCAGGATGTGGATGCCATTATTCTGGATGCTGCCCTGCTGCTGGAAGCGGGCTGGGCAGACGAATGTAACGCCGTCATTTTTATCGACACGTCTCTTGAGCAGCGGCGAAAACGAGTCGCTGAGACACGGGGCTGGTCGGCGGAAGAGCTTCAGCGGCGAGAAGCCTCGCAACTGAGTCTTGAGGAGAAACGGCAAAGATCTGATTTCTGTGTCGACAACTCCGGAGAAATCTCAGTGGCTGCCCAGCAAATGGAGCAGGCATTGAGAAAGATTATTGCTGATGCTGTTTCTCTGAACCGTCAAGAATGAGGCCGGCGGTTCGCGGGGCGCATCGTGCAGACCCTTGTCTCAATGGTGGCCGCTTACGAAATCGTTTCCCAACTCTGTGTTTCTCTGATAATTTTTTGTTTTTTGGTTCCCAACGTAGATCCTGATCCGTGAAATCTGAGTTTGTCGAATGAGTATCTCTGCAGGTTTCTGTCAGAACTGTTTGACCATCCTCGGTACCACGGCGACATTTTCAAATCTTACCGGCGTTTGAATTGTCATAAGATCTCTCCCTTCTTTGTTTTGCCGGTCCACCTTCCTCAATTGCCTGTCTGGAGGCCCGACGCGGCCATGTCTTCTCGAACACCACGCCCTGACGATTCACGCCCCCCCGGAAATCCTCGCCTGCTTCGCCGCTCCGATGCAACTCGATCTGAAGAGCGATCAGAAGCAGATGAAGTCGAAAAGCCGGTTTCCGAGACCTTCGCTCCGCCGGAAGGCAGCGAGATCAACATCGCGGAACTGCAGCGAATGTCGATGAAGGATCTCCTCGCGATTGCCGAGCAGGAAAAGCTGTCTGAGTACCACGGGCTGAAGAAGCAGGATCTGATTTTCAAGATCCTCAAAGAGCGAACTCGGATGCACGGTCTGATGTTCGGCGAAGGCACGCTCGAGATTCTGCCGGACGGTTTTGGATTTCTTCGCAGTCCGGATTATCATTACCTGCCTTGTCCCGATGACATTTATGTCAGCCCCAGTCAGATCCGTCGTTTCGGTCTGCGCACGGGGGCCACAGTGGCCGGGCAGATTCGCCCGCCGAAGGAAAATGAACGCTACTTCGCGTTGCTGCGAGTCGCTGCGATTAACGGCGAAGACCCGAACCTGCTGACAAATAAAGTCTTTTTTGATGATCTGACCCCGCTGCATCCCGATCAGCGTCTGCGACTCGCTGATAACGCGGAATTCATGAGCACTCGTGTGGTGGATCTGATTGCACCGATCGGCCTTGGTCAGCGAGGTCTTATCGTGTCGCCTCCCCGCGCCGGCAAGACTGTGCTGCTTCAGCAGATGGCCAAGGCGACTCTACAGAATCATCCGGACGCGTACGTCATCGTCCTGTTGATTGATGAGCGGCCGGAAGAAGTGACTGACATGGAGCGAAAGCTGAAAAGTCGCAATTGCGAAGTTGTCAGCAGCACGTTTGATGAATCGACATCACGGCATATTCAGGTGGCCGAAATGGTCATCGAAAAAGCCAAACGTATGGTGGAATACGGTCAGGATGTCATTATTTTTCTGGACAGCATTACCCGTCTGGCCCGTGCATGGAATACGGAAATCCCAAACTCCGGCAAGACGCTTTCTGGTGGTGTCGATGCCAATGCCCTGCAACATCCGAAGCGATTTTTCGGGGCGGCTCGCTGCGTGGAAGAAGGCGGCAGCCTGACGATCATCGCAACGGCTCTGGTGGATACCGGAAGCCGAATGGATGAAGTGATCTTTGAAGAGTTCAAAGGCACGGGAAATACTGAACTTCACCTCGATCGGCGACTCGTTGAGAAACGAATCTGGCCGGCGATTGACGTGAATCGCTCGGGAACTCGACGTGAAGAACTGCTGCTTAACGAAGAGGAACTGAAACTGGTCTGGGTGCTTCGTCGCGTTCTCAACGATATGAATCCGTCCGAGGCGATGGAACTGTTGATTAATCGTATGAAGCGAACCAAGTCGAACGAAGAGTTTTTATTGTCGATGAATCTCGGATAATGAATCTCAGGAGATTCATGGCGACTCATTTGGCTCGATGTCGTTAAGACAGAATCCCGTCGGCGGAGCGACGGGCGTACCGTACACCCGTCGCTCCGCCGACGGGACTTGTTGTAGACTTTCACGACTATTGAATCCGGGCTTTTCTATGCCAACCGAACTCCATGGCCAGCTCACTGCCGCTGATGCTTCTTTTGCGATTGTGGTCAGTCGCTTCAATGACTTGATTACAAAACGACTGCTCGAAGGTGCGATTGACACCATCGTCCGTCATGGCGGAACGGCCGATAAAGTGACGGTGGTCTGGGTTCCTGGTTCTTTTGAAATCCCGCTTGCTGCGTCCACTCTGGCCAAAACCAATAAATATCACGCGGTGATTTGTCTGGGAGCCGTTATTCAGGGATCAACCAGCCACCACGAATACATCAATAGTCAGGTTGCGGCCGGGATCATGAGCATTACTCGTGAAACCGGAATCCCGGTGACCTTCGGTGTCATCACCTGCGAATCCATGGATCAGGCTCTGGACAGAGCGGGCGGCAAGGTGGGCAATAAGGGCCACGAAGCGACTCTGGCTGCGATTGAAATGATCAGTTTGCTGAAGAAAATCAAAGGCTGATCAGGGATTCTGAATGTTAATGAATGCCTTTGCCGGGCAATCAGGCCGCTGAAAAATCTCGAGTCACGTTTTCGTTTCAGGTCAGGCCGCCGGCGACTGCTCTTTCGGGAGCTGCCGGCTTCGGCTGGACGATAAACAATCTGAATCACGCGGCTTTACGAGCCGTCTTGTTTCCGGCACTCCGGTCAGTCAATGCATTGAGCAGGAAATCGGCCGTGCGGCGAGTTGCCCCGGTGACTGTTGCTTTGTCGGCCAGCTCGCTCATCGCTGATTGCCGCTGTGCCAGAGCCTGCGGATCCGTAAGCCAGAGGGTCAGCATCGCAGTCATCTTTTGGATGTCTTCTTCCGGATCGCTGTTGGAAATAAATTCTGGCATGACTTCGTCATCCGCGATCAAATTCGGCAACGTGATAAATCGGCATTTCATCAGAAACCTGGCGAAGAACCGCCCGATCGTGGGCACTCGATAAATCACGATGCCGGGTTTGCGTCGTCCCAGCAGTTCGAGGCTGATCGACCCGCTGACCATATAGCAACAATCTCCGGCTTCAATGGCTTCGGGAGTTTGATTCACGAAGTAATTCAGAGGCGTGGACAGATTGACGGCCGCCTGAAGTTCCTGGCAACGCTGCATTTGACGATCGCGATAACTTCCGACGACCCAACGAACGTTGGGTGCCACGGATTGCACTCGCCGCACAACTTCCAGCATCACCGGCCAGTTCTTCTCGATCTCATGATTGCGAGATCCCGGGAGCAATGTCACGACCTGCTGCTTCGAGACACCACGCATTTCAGAAATGGCCTGATTATCGATTTGACGTTCAGCAACCTGATCAAAGAACGGATGTCCGACCCAGGTCGCGTTTACGCCGCGAGCTTTGTACCAGTCATACTCGAACGGCAAAGCACACAGGACATGGTTCACCCACTTGCGAACTCGTTTAATTCGCCAGCCAGCCCATCCCCAGAGTTGCGGCGGCAGATAATAGTAAACCGGGATACCTCGCGTCGTTGCCGCGCGAGCGATCCACCAGTTGAAGCCGGGGAAATCCACCAGGACCACTGCATCCGGAGGATTGGTGTCGAAATACGCTTCGGCCTGCTTCACCAGGCGGCGAAATTTTGCCAGCAACGGGACAACTCGCAGAAATCCCATGACTGCCAGTTCGGTCAGCTCGAAATGCAACTGACATCCGGCGTCCCGCATATTGGGACCGCCAAAACCTTCTGCCTGAAATTCAGGATGTCGCGACTGCAACTCGCGGATCAAACGCGCGCTATGCTGGTCGCCACTGGGTTCACCGGCGGAAAAGAAGATTCTCATCGAAGAAATCCGTTTCTGATGTCGTCAATCAACCAGGGATCCTGAACATGTCAACAAGCGGCCCGCAGTGAATCCCCAGTCTTTTTTCTTCGCTACGCATTCACCGCGTCTGTTACCGCCAAACCGTGAGCCCACTTGGAAGCCGTCGCCTGCGGCCTGACGGTAAATGATCAGATCCAACATCCGCCCTTGCCTCATGTCCCACTTCATTTTGACATGAAACCATGATTCGGTCTAGACTGCGTCCCGCGGCGGAGGATTGGCCGCCATTTACAGGTCACCGTCAGTGGCTCGTCAGTCGGCGGTTTCGTTGAATCCGTCGCTCAGCAAGGATGTGAGAAATGAAAACAGTCGGCATTATTCCCGCTCGTCTCCAGTCTACTCGATTGCCTCGCAAACTGTTGCTGAACGTCACCGGGAAGCCACTGATTCAGTACGTTTGGGAAACAGCCTGTGAATGTCCCGAGTTTCATGACGTCGTGATTGCGACCGACAGCGAAGAAATTGCTCGCGTGGTCCATTCTTTCGGTGGTCGAGCCGAGATGACCGGGCCGCACAACAGTGGAACCGATCGTATTGCCGAGGTGACTCGCCGCTGTTTTTCCGATGCCGATGTGATCGTGAATTTACAGGGTGACGAGCCGGAACTGGATCCTCAGGTTGTGGCGGCTCTGGTTCGTGAGATGCGAACGTCCGGATGTCAGATGGCCACCGTTGCCGCCCCTATTACTTCGCCGGCCGTCGTGCGTGATCCAGGCTGTGTGAAAGTTGTGATGGATGTGAATGGACGAGCCATGTACTTTAGTCGGTCGCCGATTCCTTTCAGTCGAGATCTCGCGATTGAAGATCACTTTCGAGAAGGTGAACCCTCACCGTGGCTGCTGCACGTCGGGCTCTATGCCTTTCGGCGTGACTTTCTGCTGAAGCTGACCACCATGCCGCCTTCTCCGCTGGAGCAGCTTGAAAAGCTTGAACAGTTGCGGGCGCTTCAGGCCGGTGCATCAATGGCTGTGGCCGTGGTGAATCATGCGGCTGTCGGAATTGACACACCGGAAGACTACGCCGCCTTTGTTGCTCGCCAGCGCTCGCAGATTCGCCGAGCGGCCTGAAGTCTCACTGTGACCATCTGATGAACGCAGGCCGGATCAAGCGGAGAGTGTTTTGGCATGGACACTAACCCGGCTTGTTTAGCAGCGAAAGCAGTCCACTGTTTTCTGCCGCGTCCAGAGGTGCATACTCGGTTGCGAAACGGTCGAGGATGACGATCGGATCGAACGAGTACCAGATGGGAATTGTCGATGCGATAGTCGCCAGTGCCGCGCTGCTGCCAGTGACGACTCCTGAACTGATCACGCCGGACCATTGAATCTGCTGAGCCATCAGGGCACCGCTGGAAGTTGTGCCGCCGATGTTCGACATATGGCCCACGATTGTTTCGAACGTCTTTGCGGCGGCAAGTTGTCCCTTGGACGTCACATACAAATACGTGTTCGTTGTAGTGCTTGTGCCAATCACTCCGACCGCCGAGCCTTTGCCGATGGCCGACATGGCCCCGACCGCGACGACGCTGGTCAGCACGGCTGATGACGCATCTTCGATGGACTCTGCTGTCAGTGACTCTTCAACGGCAATCTCCACATCGGTGGGAGTTGCGGAGTGAACTTCGTTGGGCACAAGTGACAGTTCGTCGACGCCTGTCAGTGTCACATTGGAAGTCGGCGGTTCGGCTTCACGTGGAGCAGGCGGAGTTGTCGACGAATCCTCCGTCCTGATCACAGTTTGATTCTGCGACTCTGGCTCAGCCTGCTGGTCAGGTGACGGCGCTTCATCACGATTACCCTTGCTCGACTGTGCGGTCGTCTCTTTGGGGCGTTCGGGCAAATTCTTGCCACGTTCCGCTTCGATCGTTTGCTTTTCATCACTGTCGTCGTCTGATGACTTTTTCTGGTCTTTGCCGGAACTGGCGTGGATCAGTGCGTCGACTTCATCCTGATTTCCCTCGTTGCCACGAGCGTAGGCCGGACCATTTCCGTTATCTTTGCCGGAGTTCCCGTTTCCGTCTCCATTGCTGTTCGGCGTAAGCACGCCTCGTGCCGTTACCGTGAAAGACATCGTAGTTGATGTGGTTCCGTCAGAAACGGTTACGGTGATCACGGACTGAGCCTGAGTGTCTGTCGATGTTGGCAGAATCTCGATTGTACGGAACTGGCCGATTCCTCCAAAAATGATGTTCTCAATCGGAACAACGTGAAGATCGCTGGATGTTGCAGTAACGATCAGGAACCGAGACTGGGTATCGACATCGGAGACCTGAAATTGCAGGGTGCCTGTGCCACGCAATTGATCGATCTGCTGATTGCTGACAATGGTGACCGATGGGGCGTCTTCAACATTAGCAATGGCGGCCGTCGCAACAGAGTCCAGTTGTTCGATCTTTCCATGCCCGTCTGTATAGGTGACTCTCAGGCTGATCATGGAACCAACGTCTTCATCCTTCAATGAAAAGGTTTCATCATTGGCCCCTTCAATCGCGACGCCGTCTCGCAGCCACTGGATGCTATACTCTCCAACCCCGTCATCATCTCTGATCCCGTCCGTGTTTGCCGTCAGTGTCTGATCCTCTGTCGTGATGCCGGTGATTGATGGCAGTCCGACGGGATTGTCGTTCACATTCAGAACCCGTCCGGTCGAATCAGAATTTGCTGACTCATCCGTGCCATGATCGTCAGTGTATTCGACCCGGGCACTGATTCGAGTGTTGACGTCGTTCTCGACAAGTGTGTAGGACGCCGATGTAGCTCCGGCAATTTCTTCGCCATCACGGTACCACCGATATTGAAGCGTTCCCAGCCCGTCATCATCCCGCAGTCCGGAACTATCGACGGTCAATGTCGAATTCTGTTCGGCATTGCCAACCAGAAAGATCTGCCCCGTCAACGCGTCGTCGATGTTTTCCACAGCGTCCGTTGCGCTGGATGTGATCACCTCGGTTGAACCCAGTGCATCCGTGTAAGTAATCCGAATACGGATCTGAGCGTTCACATCGGCGTCACTCAGCCGATAAGAGTCGTTCGTCGCTCCTGAGATTGCAACGCCATCGCGGAGCCACTGATACTGGAATGCGCCAAGACCATCATTGTCGGCGAGCGAAGATGTCGTGGCCGTCAACAACTGATCTTCGACGGCATTGCCCTGAATCTCAGGACGTCCTGTGGCCTCATCGTTCACGTTGGCAATCGCGGTCGTGGGGACAGATGCCAGAGTTTCCTGAGTTCCCTGAGCGTCGGTATATCTGATCACCACACTCAGTTGCGTACCGACGTCGGAATCACCCGTTGTGTAAGTCGCTGAAGTGGCTCCGGTGATTTCGGAACCGTTTCGCAGCCACTGATATTGAATGCTTCCCAGCCCATCAGCATCAGAAACCGTATTGACTCGTGCCGTTAAAGTTTGGCCTTCAACGGGCGAGCCAGAGACCTCAGGAAGACCAACAGGAGTGTCGTTGATTGCAGCGATTTTGCTGGTTTCAAATGAGGTCAGAACCTCATTGAGGCCGTGACCATCGGTGTAACTGACTTCGACCGAAATACGGCTGTCAACATCAGCATCCGTCGGTCGATAAGTTGAAGCTGTTGCGCCGGAGATGTTGGCGCCATCGCGAAGCCATTGATAGCGGAATGTGCCCAACCCGTCGCCGTCCGAAAGGCTCGAGACGTCAGCCGTAAGAACCTGGTCCTCGGTGGCAATTCCAACGATCACTGGTTCGCCCACGGGCGTGTCGTTGATGTTTACAACGCTTGACGAGGTCAATGACGTCACTGATTCCGTCGTGCCATATCCGTCTGTCCACGAGACTCGCACGCTGATTCGTGCATCGACATCTGCGTCGACTAACCGGTAGTTTGAAGCGCCCGCTCCGGAGATATCCTGGCCGTCTCGCAGCCATTGGTATTGAAGTGTTCCGAGTCCATCGATATCCGAAATGTCACTGGTGACAGCCTGGAGCGTCTGATCTTCCAGAGCTGATCCGGACACTGTCGGCCGACCGGTTGGAGTATCATTGATATTGGCGACCGGTGAACTGACGACCGAAGTCAGCGACTCCTGAAACCCCTGATCATCAGTCCAGGAAACTCGCACGCTCAACTGAGTTCCCACGTCCGCATCACGTGGAGTGTAGTTGGCGGCATTCGCACCGATAATTGCGGCGCCGTTGCGAAGCCATTGATAGCTGAATGCATTCAGTCCATCCGCATCATTGATTCCCGAAACGTTGACTGTCAGCAGCCGATCTTCCTCGGGGGTGCCCGAAATCGTTGGCAATCCGGTCGGAGCGTCATTGATCGCAGCTATCGTCGACGATTGCGCTGACGTCAGCGTTTCCGTCGTTTCCAGACCATCCACGAAGGAGACTCGTACGCTGATCCGAGTTTCAACATCGGCATCCGTTGTGAAGTAGTTGGCCGAAGTTGCTCCGGAGATTGCAGAACCATTACGGAGCCACTGATAACTGAACGCGCCCAGACCATCAATGTCTGAGATGCCAGCCACGTTTGCCGTGAGTGTCTGATCTTCCTGAAACACACCAGAAAGCACCGGCAAGCCGATCGGTAAGTCGTTAACGTTCTGCACCGCAGTGGTTGACGCTGAGGTCAATGTTTCCGTCGTACCCTGATTGTCGGTGTAGCTGATTTGCACCGACAGAGTCGTCCCGACGTCCGCGTCTCCGGTTGTATAATTCGAGTTTGTCGCGCCTGAAATTGCGGAACCATTTCTCAGCCATTGGTAGCTGAACGCTCCCAGACCATCTGCGTCAGTGAGACCCGCCGTACTCGCAACCAGCGTCTGGTTTTCGCTTATCGTGCCCTGAATTACGGGCAATCCCACTGGAGTATCGTTTATCCCGGTGATCGCAGCCGTCGAGGATGATGTCAAAGACTCCAGAGTTCCGTGACCGTCTGTGTAGCGAACTCTGACAGAAATCGCCGAACCGACGTCGGCATCCGTTGATGTGTACGTAGAATTTGTCGCCCCGGAAATGTTCGTGCCATTTCTCAGCCATTGATAGCTGAATGTTCCGAGATCATCGTCATCTGAAATTCCTGAGGTATCGGCCGTCAGAGTCTGATCTTCTGTCGCAAGACCGGAAATCAGTGGCAGACCGTTTGGCGTGTCGTTGATGTTCTGAATCGAGGCGGTTGAAGCCGAGGTCACCGTTTCAACAGTGCCCTGAACATCGGTGTAAGTGATTCGTACGGCCAGATTTGCACCGACGTCCGCGTTACTCGTACTGTAAGTCGTGCCGGTGGCTCCGACGATGGTGGATCCGTTTCGCAGCCATTGATAGCTGAACGTTCCCAGTCCATCGTTATCTGTGATTCCGGAGACGTCTGCGGTCAAAGTCTCGGCTTCCCGCAGAACTCCGTTGATCACCGGCGAACCGCTCGGAGTATCATTAACGTTCTGAACGGATGCCGTCTCTGCTGATGTCAGAGATTCCGCAGTTCCCTGATCGTCGATATATGAGACGCGGACTGAGAGCCTCGATCCCACGTCAGCGTCACCTGTCGTGTATGTCGCAGCCGTGGCCCCTGTGATGTTTGCGCCATTTCTCAGCCATTGGTAGCTGAACGTGCCGAGGCCGTCCGCGTCATTGATCGCGGATGTGTTTGCCGTTAGTGTCTGATTCTCGCGAATAGTGCCCTGAATCACGGGCAAACCCACAGGTGTATCGTTGATATTCTGAATAGCAGCGGTCGTCGCAGAGGTTACCGTTTCAACAGTGCCGTGACCGTCGGTGTAAGAAATCCGCAGGCTGATTTCCGAACCAACATCCGGGTCGCTGGTCGTGTAGGTACTGGCTGTGGCTCCGGAAATGCTCGCACCATTTCGCAGCCATTGGTAGCTGATGGTTCCAATTCCATCGATGTCCGCCAGTGCTGAGACATTGGCCGTCAGCGTTTGATTCTCAGTCGCAGTGCCTGTAATGAGTGGCAATCCAGTCGGAGCATCATTGACGTTCTGGACCGCAGCAGTTTGAGCCGAAGTGACCGTCTCCAGAGTTCCGAACGCGTCCGTATAACGCACACGAACAGACAACTGTGTATCGACATCAGCATCCCCAGCGGTATATGTGGATGACGTTGCTCCAATGATGTCGGCACCGGTTCGCCGCCATTGATAGCTGAAAGAACCGGGACCATCAGCATCACTGATTGCTGATGTATCGGCCGTCAGCGTTTGATCTTCGCGAACGAATCCTGTGATCGTGGGAAGTCCGACAGGCGTGTCGTTTGTAGCGACAACGGCAATCGTTCTTGTGGCCGCAATACTGGTCAATTGGGCGTCACTGGCGGTGATTGAGATCGTGCGATTGCTGGTCGATGGTGCGTCACTGTTGTTCGAATACGTGACAGATCGCAGGGCCGCTTCGTAGTTGGCAACGCTGGCCGAACCGGTGAGCGTCAGTGTGCCGGTTGATGAATCCCAGGCTCCGCTGATGCCCGACTGATTGGTAAAACTCAGCAGATCCTGCGTCGAATTGTAGTTGCCGGTGATTCGAACCGTGGCTGAGTTGAGAGTTGCACTTTCGGCATCTGACAGGGTCAACTGGTCATCAATCGCAATCGGGCCACTGTTTTCTGTGTAAGTCAGTGTAAGACCACTGGTCGTCAGTGATGGGGCGACCCAGGGGCTGAACGTATTGTTGGTGAGATCGTAGACGCCATCCAGAAATTCTGCGCGTTCAACATTGGTCAGCGTATCGGTCCCGTCGCGCCCCGGGGTTTGATCATCAATGATTTTATCTGGAGTACCGCTGATAACGTATTCGGCGTAGTTGCCGGAATAAACAACCGTGTCGATGCCACCCAGCCCGTCGATGGAATCGTTGCCGTTGGAGGCCGCGATCACGTCATCGCCTGCTGTGCCTGTATAATTCGCGAGAATATGATCCCAGGCGGCCCAGAGTTCTCCGGAGAACGCAACCTTTGTGGAGACATTGCCAACCTGTTCTTCCAGAATCCAGTCGCCACCCTTTGTTTCGGCACCGGTAGCGTCATCACTGGCTGCGACATCACCTCCGGAGGCGTCGGCAATGAACTGCATCAGGGCTCGGCCGGAGTCCGCAGCCGCCAGATCGCAGCCGTAGATCAGAATGTCAGCGTCCGCAGTCAATGCGTGTGCCCATGATTCGATCGCACTCAGGTGATTCGAGATTGTGCTGAGATCAAGGATCTCATTGCCCAGTTCAACGCGGCCTTCAGACCCGTGCGAAACGATATGCACCGCCGCAATATTCTGCAGGTTGCTCAATGCGGCAGTGATCTGTTCTATGCCACCGCGGTCCTCGCTCAGCAGGATTGCGGTGAATTCTCGATTCGGATCTGCTGCGTTTCGCAGGTCAGTCAGTAACGCGTCGAGATCAGGAGTGCTCGCATCAATAAACACGACCTCCCGCAACGGCTCTGTGTCTGTTGCCGGTTCTGCGGCACCGCCCGCGATGCTGTTTTGCCCGTCAGCGTTGTCTGCAGTCAGCGGAGTTGGCCATCCCGCGACAGCGAGATCAAGCAGATCCGTGTCTGACAATTCTGTGAACTCTGTCAGTGTCTCGGCGGAAATAGAATCAAGTCCGGAGCCGACAGCGTCCGGAGCATCGGGGTTCATGTCCTCAACGAGATCCAGATCATGCGCCGAGGCCGACATCAGCAGCAGTGGTTCGAGTTGTTCAAGTCTGTCGCGCGCAGACACAGCCGGAACACCAGGCGGTGTCGACTTTGCGGGCGATATCAGACGATTGAACTTCATAAGACTCCAGCAACAAGTGGACGGCGCGGCACTAAGGGGCTGTTGGACGAAGTTTCACGGTCAGCTTGTTCACTTTCTCCGACCCAATCAGGAGGAATTCGGGAGGAACGCCCCGCCATTGGGTGAAACGATCGAATCAACAACCGAGACCATCGAGATTCAACGCAAGCAACTCACAACAGAGCCCCCGGACCACAATTTCCAGAATGCCTAAGGAAACTTATAGCTCGCAAAGCCTGCAGTGGCGGCGAAAACGTAGTACGACCGCTAATTGCCGACCGGTCCGTTCGACAAAATCGATGTAATCACCCCCCTGGCGAGTCGCTATCGGCTGCCGGGCGAAACGAAACACTACGATCAGAACTCAACAAAATCGGGCAAAAGCGGATGACTCCGAATTCGCAACCGGAAACTTTGAGCTACGTTTGCATCAAACCATATTGAAGAATCCTGCGCTGTGGGGAGATGTTGGACATGGCCACCATTGAAACGGAAGATCTCGAAGCCGCCTTTTTGCGTGAGTATCCGCTGTTGCATCGGGTCGCTGATGCGAATCTGGACAAGAAGCTGCGCGCTCGAGTCAGCCCTTCAGACGTCGTGCAGGACGCATGGGTCGAAGCCGTCGCACGGTTCGGTGAAAAAGAACAAACGACAGACATGTCCCTGAGCGCCTGGCTGAAGTTTGTTGTCCGTCAGAGTGTGAATCGTCTGCGACGGTTCCATCTGGGAGCAGACAAACGCACCGTCGATCGCGAGCAGCGGCCTCGGTATCAGGGCAGCGAGAATGAGTCTACGGTTTCTCGCCTCGTAGAAGCTTTGTCGGCTTCTATGGCCGGTCCGGCATCGCAACTTGTGCGTGAGGAAGCTCAGCAGCGAATCCATTCATTGATCTGCAGTATGGATCCCGCCGATCGAGAAATCCTGCTGCTGCGTCATGTCGAGAATCTCACCAACCAGGAATGTGCGGAACGATTGAATCTGACAACCTCCGGAGCCAGCAAACGATACATGAGGGCTCTCGAACGGCTCCATGACCTGGCTGGTACGACAAGTCTGTGTTGATTTTACTTGTCGTGCCGACTTCAGTCGGTCGTTTCTGACCGCTGCATGCGGATGCCGGTTGAACCCCGCACGACAAGTTGTCGCTGACGAATCGAGAAGATCTCCAACGAGAAGACCTTCAACCACCCGTAACGCAACCTCCTTCCCGACAGGCTCTCTTCGCCCTATGAAACTTGGCCAGGAAATTGATCCGGACATTGACTGGTGTCTGCCTGATGCGGAAACGGATGCGTTTCTGTCGCAGGTCCGGCGCGGCGAGCGTCCGTCGATTGATGAACTGGTTAAACGTTTCCCGGATCACGCGGAACAGGTTCGTCGTCAGTGTCGCATGATGATGTTTGCCGAACGTTTGGGGACGAATCCTCATCCTGTGGTCGCACGACTGCGTGAACCGCCCTCGTTGATGCGGCTGGACGATTACGAAATTCATCGGTTGATTGGTCGCGGCGGGATGGGCTTTGTCTACGAAGCCAGTAAGCCCGGTCTGAGTCGCCGAGTTGCGATCAAAGTGCTGGCTGATCAGGCATCAACGTCTCGATCGTTGCCCAAAAGATTTGCTCTGGAAGCGGAAGCGGCTTCTCGACTGCATCATCCCAACATTGTCCCGGTCTTCGATTACGGAGAGTTTCAGGGGCTGCAGTTCCTGGCCATGCTTTATATCGATGGCTGCAATCTCGAACAGGTTATTCGCCATCTCATCCTGCAGAAGTCCGGCGTCAGCGTTCCGAAAGGGAATACTGCCCCCGAAGAATGCCTTGCCGCCGTTGATTCGTGGGAGAAAATCGCACGCCTGGGAGCTCAGGCTGCGTCCGGTCTGCAGCATGCTCATCAGCATGGCATGATTCATCGAGACATCAAGCCGGCCAATCTGCTGCTCGATCGTCAGGCGAATTTGTATATCGCAGACTTTGGTCTGGCCAAGATTCGCGACGAAGACAGTAATCTCAGTCGCACAGGCGATACGATTGGTACGCCAAGATACATGTCGCCGGAAGCCCTGCGAGGTTTCACCGATGAACGCAGTGATGTGTTCGGTCTCGGTGTGACTCTTTACGAACTTGTTTCGCGGACCGAAGCATTTTCCGGCACGACAGCTCGTCAGGCGATTCAGGATCGCTCGATTCTTGCTCTTCCGCCGCTGAAAGAATTGCGTCCGGATGTTCCGGAGTATCTCGCTGACATCATTATGAAAGCCTGCGCGCCCGATCCTCGCGATCGGTTTGCGACGGCACAGGCGTTTCAGCAGGAACTTAATCGTTTCGCCCACGGTGGCAATTCGCGTGATCGACGACGATTTCAGAAAACGCTAAACGCTTCCGACCGTGCGAGAAAGACGTCGAAAGGCTGGTTTCTGGCCGGAGCGAGTCTGCTTGCAGGTTTGCCCATTCTGATCGCAGCTCAGACGTTTTTGTCCAGTGGTCGAGTCGATAACTCAGTCGCCAGTGGAGCACCGAGCTTTACCGGAATCCGGGGCGGAGAGTCCTTGAATATTCGCCTTGAGAAAGGTGAGACCGAATTCAATGACGTGAAACTGCAGTGTTACGATCCGGATGGTGTCGCTGGGATGTATCAGATCTCCGGTGGAGCTGATGCAGACCTGTTTGCCGTGCACCCTGACTCAGGCACGGTACTGTTTCGTCAAATGCCGAATGCAGGTCGTCCACACGATCAGAATCGCGATGGCATTTATGAAGTGGATCTGGCAGTGACTGATCGCTGTCGGGCTCACCTGCTGCAGTTCGTGGATGCACCGAACAACGGCGGACTGAACACTTTCGAACCCGTTTCCGGAGTCATCGGCAACTCTCCATGGAGTGATGCTACGCTGCGGGAATCACTGCTGGGAGTCGCGACTCCCGATGGGCGACGCCTGTTTCATGTTCACGAGCTGACCGATGGAGTCGTTTCTCTGTATATGACCGATCGAGCTGCGGATGGAACGTGGCAGAAGCCAACTCAGCTCAGCGAAAACTGTGGACTTGATCGGCATCTGCGCGGTCTCGCAACTCACGATGGGAAGACATTTCTCGCACTCGTGAGCAATCCGGCGGATGACGCGGAAGAATCTCAACTGTGGACACTCGGGCTGGAGGAGAACGGACGTTTCCGCAGAACTCGTGAATTGTTGGCGAGTGGTATTCCCGCACAAGCCGTTGGACTCTGGATGTACGATCATGAGTCCTTGATGTATTACGTCGCGAACTCCGGCCAGCTCGAGCAATGGCTCGGGCTGATTCACACCGACGGAACGATTCAGAGCTCGCTGATTTCCGTTGGCCCCTGGCACACGTCGCTGACGATGATTGATGCCTGCGGCTGGATCGAAACGCTCTCTCATGGCGACGATGGACAGCCCGTCCACCTTCGCGTCACTGTGGCCGACTGAGGGATCGTGTTTCGTAGGCCGGACCGAGCGCCAGCAAGTTCCGGCAATTCAGCGGACCGCGACCAGACCGGAACTCACTACGCTCGGTCCGCCGTTCCTCTGTCAGACCAACGCCGACGGAGCACTCATTCTGCGCCGTTGCCATGCGGGAATCATGCGCTGCCTCCGAGTTTGCCCCATAAACTCCTCGCTCCTGAAGATAAATCGAGCGGCGAGAATGCATGGGTTCATTTCGAATGAACTATCCGTGTCAGGAAGGTTGCCATAGTTTTCGTACGCTGAAAGAGATTTCTAAAAAATCTCTGTCCACGATTCGCCAGCAACGCAGTTAAGTCCCCAGCGGGAGTCGGTTCGAGTGTGTTGAACCGACGCCAACACTTTCAGAGCTTAATTGGGAACTTGACGATAATGGCCACGGATAAGAATCGCGGACTGGATCTCAACGGAATTGAATCACTTGAGCCAATGATCCTGATGTCAGCTTCAGCAGCAGACATTGATGCGGCAACGCTCGATGACGCGACAGAAGGCAATGATGTCATGATCGCCCTCGAAGCTGGCGGCTTGATGGATGGCAAAGCAGGCCACGATATTCTGATTGGCCTCGCCGGTGACAACTATCTGAAGGGCGGCGCCGGTCATGATATGCTGATCGCAGTTCGTGGCGACAATGTTATTGATGGTGGTGACGGTCAGGATACTCTGGTTTACTGGGGCGGTAATCGAGCTGACTATAAAGTCACCGACAAGGGATTCGGAATCCTTGAAATCGATAATGGCCGCTCGACGGACTTCGTAACCAATGTTGAGGAGATTCAGTTCCGTGACGGATCTTACTCCGTCGCAGATCTCTTCAAGGCAGGCTCTGCTCCGGCCGCACCTTCCCCACTTGTCGTTGACGCGGTCGCTCCTGTTGAAGCAGAAGAAGTGGTAACGCAACCTGCGGTGCCTGTCGCTGTTGCTCCGACAATGGTTGAGGAACCCGTTGCCGTCACGATGACTCAACTGCCGGTTGAGCCAGTAGTCGTGGACGAAATCGCAGAGCCAGAGACCGACGAGATTGCGGTCGTCGAAGAAGAGCTGGTTGACGAAGACGCGGAAGAAGTTGTCGTCGCTGATGAAGAAGCTGTGGTTGTTGACGAGATTGCAGAAGAAGTGACAGCCGAAGTTGTGGTCGTCGAAGAAGCCGAAGTAACGGTGGTCGCTGACGAACAAGCAGTCATCGCTGATGAAGAAGCTGAAGAGATCGTGGTCGTCGAAGAAGAAGTGACTGAAGAAGACGCTGACGAGGAAGCCGGAGAAGAAAGCGAACCTGCCGCGGATGAAGATGACGAAGTGTGGGCCTGTGTTGATGAGTGGGTCAACGATTGCTCGCCTGATTGCGAACCGATTGTTACACCAGTTGACGAAGAAGAAATCGTCGTTGTCGAAGAACCAGTCGACTGTGTTGTTGAGACACCAGTTCCTGTGGAATGCGAAGTCGACTACAACTGGTGCTACTCGACACCATCCTATACCGACTGCAACCTGTTCAGTTGGTGCGAACCGATTGTTGAGAAGTATGTCTCGGTCGTAGAGCAGATCTGTGATTTCAGCTTCAGCTACGACGTCTGCGACGATAAATACTCATCGAAGTACGACACTTCACACCACTATTCCGGATGGAGCTGGGGCGGCTGGAGCAAATGGTTCGGCTGCTGGTAAGCTCTTCAGGACAAGGGAATTCTAAGCGAAGTGTTTATGTCGAAGGAGCGACATTTTGGTCCGGATTCCCCTCTCCGGACCTTTTAAGACTCTCTCTGGCGAGCGCCGGGTGTAGAACCCGCGAAGAGAGTTTCGTGACGACGAAAAAACACGTCTGGCCGTCAACGGCCGGACGTGACTCGCTCGAACCCCACAATCAGCGACCGATCATCGGCCCCTCGATGATCGGTCGCTGACTGGTTTCCGCCCCCGGAATATTGAGTTGTTCGAGTGACTCCGGCGTAGCCAGCGTCTTCAGATTGGCCACGCTCCGCTGCAGTCCCATATCGGCCATCGCAAAGTTGACCTGAGCCTGTAACATGGCAAACTCGGATGCTTCCAGACGGCTTTGAATCTGCAGCAAATTGTCCAGATAAAGATCTGCCACCTGAGTTCCATCGGCAAGGAATCGCCTTCGCGTCTCCGTGTTCTCCAGCAGACGTCGGGAGAGAACCAGCGACTCCCATTGTTGCGGCAGAACGGCAATGAATTTGTTACGCTGAATCGCCTGACTGCGAACGTCCTGCGAAACTTCGCCCACGACAACTTCGAACTGATTCTGAATCCGCGCCATCGCGATGCGACGCTGTTCGGCAGCAGCCTTTGCGGCACGATTCTTGTAGGGAATTTCGAAGTCAAGCCCCACGCCGAGCCCTGGTTGTCCCGTGCTGAACTGATCCGTGAAAGCCCCCGCCGCATTGTAGTCGCCTCGCAGGCCGGCCGAGTAACCAGTCAAAACAAGGTTTAGTGCTGGCAACACTTCACTTTGAGCGACCTTATGCTCAATCGCTGACGCGCGAATCTCGCGGATGACCTGATGAACTTCCGATCGACTCTGGATGGCGATGTCCACCTGGCTGTCGGGGGCAATCGCCTCCGGGTTGTGTGGAGGCAACGTCAATGGAACAACTTCGGTTCCGGCAAATTGCGGATAACGATTGGCATAGATGAGACTCAGCAGGACTTCCTGAGCAACAATGATGTCGTGCTCCGCCTGAATCGCTGCGGCTAATCGATTCGCAACATCCTGCATCGCGCGATCCATGGCGACGGGTTTCACGTCGATCTGCTGACGCTGACTGATTTCGTCCGCAACCAGTTTCGCGCGATTCCATGAGTTCACAGCCTGCAGGAATCGACCTCGTCGCAAGACCAGATTCCAATAGGCATTTGCTGTTTCCAGCAGATAATCCTGAATCCCTGCCTGAAGTCGATCGAAGGCAATGTCTTTGTCAATCTCCGCCAGTTGCAGCGGGCTTGTGGCATAGTCTTCACCGGCTCCCCGCAACAAAGGTTTTTCGTATTGCAGGGCCAGTCGAGTATTCCCCTGATTGTTGGGGCTGATGAACTGGGAATTGCTTTCCTTAAATCCAAACTGTTGTGCGATCTCCAACTGACCACCAGTACGATCCAGTCGTCGCAAGCCGGCCTTGGCGGTTGATGTGCGACTCCGCAGACGATTTGCGGCACCATCAAGCTGGCTTCCGATCGGCGTGCTGTCTCGATTCCAGACAGAATTTACAAACGTCGTCCAGTCGAAGGCTGCATCCTGGCGAGTGATCTCCTGAAGCTGAATGCACCAGTCTGAGTTCAGGATTTTGAGTTCGGGAGCTTCCGTCATTGCACGGTATAGAGTCTCATTCAGACTCATCGGCATCGGCGGACGTTCACGCAGGATCGATGTTCGCAGCTCCTGTTCCCACCATAGTGCAGGACGTTGCAACGCAACTGCGGGGTCAGTGGATGGGAGTCCGGAATCGACCGGTCCCTGGGGCATGCGAAGTTGCGGGACTGTTTCTCCCGGCATGTTTGCAGCAGCCCCGGGGGTTTGAAGATTCCGTTGAGTTCCCGGTTCGCTGTTCCACGCGTTCGAAGGCTCCGAGGGCATCGACATCTGCTGTGCTGCGGCCTGATTTCCATAGCGAAGCAGTTGAATCTCTTGTTGCGGTTCGGTGCCGTCCAGGGTTCGAGTATGCACTGCAGGTCGAACCGCACGGGGGTGTACGTTTGTGGGTAATGAATGCCCGGTGGTCGAGGTTTGTCCGAAACAAACTGAACTCGCAAGGGTGATGCCACAAAGAGTTCGAATCAGAAACACAACCCAATTGAAGCCCCCGCTTCGTCGTCTGCGCGCAGCGATATCAGGCGGAGCTTGCCGCTGACGGCGCATAGACTTGGTGAGCCGGGGTTGCATCTGGTTCCCAATCAGGCGAGCCCCTTTTCTCCACAAGAAGAATCGCGGGCCGGCCATTTCTTGGTTCGACCATTTGTAACGATCATCTTGAGTTGGATGATTGTGCGGGTCAGAAAGTTTGGGGAAGCCCTTCCGCAGGCGAAGGTTGAGGAGAAATCCCTTCGCCGCTCCGGCAAGTTCTGCCGATTCACCGCAGGCCCATGGCGTCCCGCAAACCCGTCGCGCGCCGCCGGATCTTTTAGTCCACGTGCAGAAACTCGTTGCTGCCAAGCAGAGTTCGCAGCCACGATGCTAACGCTCGTCGATCCGTACCCTCTGTGTTCAGTGCAGTTAACTCTTCGCGGGCGGCGGCCAGATACTCGGTCGATGCAATCTGCTCTTCTGTTGTTGCCGATCGATTGAAGGCCTGCTGCCAGGCGAGATCAATCTGCTGACTTTCACTGCGACCGTCTGCAATCAGTTTAGCACTCCACGCGTCCGCTTTGGCATGGACAAAAGCATCGTTTAGAAAGAACAGCGCCTGGGTCGGTACTGTGGTCCCAAGTCGATCGGCTGTTGACGCATTCGGATCTGATCCATCAAACAAGGCGAGAAACGGATGACGCTTCAAACGTTGCGTCATGAGATAGACGCTTCTCAAGTTATGATCGTAAACGGCGATGAACGGACCGTGCTGAGAAAACCCCCAGCTCACTGGCGACGGAAACGGATGCCGCTCGCCCCGCGATGGATCCAGCTCACCACTGACCCGCAGAATCGAATCTCGAATCTCTTCAGCGCTCAGTCGTCGTCTTTGAAAATGCACGTACAGTTCCGTTGGATCGATGGCGGCTGCCGGTGCTTCTGGATTGGGCAAAGCCGTCGAATCCTGTTCTGAAGCCAGTTGATAGGTGCGACTCAGCATCATCAGGCGATGCATGGACTTGATCGACCAGCCACTCTGCACAAACTTCGATGCCAGATGATCCAGAAGTTCCGGATGTGTCGGGGGTAGCCCGCGTACTCCAAAATCATTCGGTGTCTTCACGAGTCCTCGCCCAAAGTGATACTGCCAGAGACGATTGACCATGACTCGTGCCGTCAGCGGATGCTCCGGACTCGTCAGCCATTCGGCAAGCTGCAGACGTCCACTTCCTGGAAGTTCGGCAGGCAGGGAAGTTCCTCCCAACGACTCAATAAATCCGCGTGCCACAACATCACCCGGCAAAGAAGGCTCACCGCGTTTATGAATCGGGACATCATGCGGAGTTCCCTCTGCCATTCCATAAGCCATCGGAAACGGACCGTCAGTCAACAGCGAATTCAGTTCCTGTCCGGCCTTCTGAGCCTCTTCTCGCAAGGCCTCGAGTTGCTTCTGTAAGGCAGCCGCCTTTTCTCGCCTTACTATCAATTCGGGAACTGATGTGTCGACAGAATTCGCTTCAAAGGCCGGATGTGGCTTTGTCGAAATCTCATAGTTGTCCACATGCAGTGCCGGGCGAACTCCACCCAGATGGCCGTAACTGTCGATGAAAGAGTAATCGATCTGGCCATCCCAGCCGGTGGAAACGTCTCCACGGAACAGTGTTTGTGTCGTAGGATTGGAGTCCGCCGCAGATCGAGCGGAAATCGTGCCTTCGTAAGTGCGAGTTTTCAGATTGAGAGTTACCTGCACCTGATACCACTGACCGACTGTCAAGGCACACACGACATCGCAAGCATCTCCGCTGCGACGGAAGAACTGCGATCCATTCATGTACAGTTCGATGGCCGGAGAATTTCCGGGGCCATGTCCCACATAATAACGCCACGAACCATCACCGCCCGCCGCAACATCCGCGCAGTTGAAGTCAAAGCATGTGTAAAGGACTTCGGTTTCCTCGGACTTCCACATCACCGGCAACGTCAGTCCGAAACCGTCGTACTCACCACGATTCGGCATGAACACTCCGAATTTGCCCTCAGGGAAAATGTTCCGATAAGGACTTTGTGAACGTTCGGAAATCTTCACGACGCTGTTAGGACCGGGGTTCCATGGAGTCGCCGGAGCGGCGTCTTTCGTTTGAGTCTCAAAGTCGCCTCCGAGGCCGACCAGTTCCTGCAACTGCTTTGAAAGCTCGGCCACATCCACGGCAGCGGAACCCGTCGTCAGTGCTGATTCCGTCGACGCGGCGGCCAGAGGCTGTTCCTGAACTCCCAGGTTGTCGAACTCGATGCCAGGAGCCGGATTTGAATCATCCGAGTCGCTTAGCAGTTCAGCAAAATTGATGGTTCCCGACCATTGCGAATGGAGCCGCAAGCCAGCTGTCGACGCAATGCTTGTTATACCAGTGGCATCGAGACTCGTGATGGTAAAGGAATACCTTCGATCGTCCAGATCAATTGCAAGTTGCATGTTCTGCCATTGCCCGGCTGTAACACTCGCTATATTCAGCAGTCGGTCATCGTCGTAAACAAAAATCGAATCTGACGAGATCTTGACGACGATCGCCGGGGACGACGGATATCCACCGATTCGAAATTCATGAAAGCCCTCCGTCCCTGATGAGCCCCGGGTGACTCGAAAATCCAGATTCACCCACAAGTGATCGCAGTTGCCATTATCACGATGGGGATGCAGGGCCTGAGCGATCTTATATACTCCGTCGTCTGCAGCGATGCTGGCACCGACTCGACCACGCGCATACAGGTTTCGGAAAGGACTTTGAGCTGCGTTCGTCACGGCGATTCGGCCACTATAAACCCATGGCGGAACGAGTACTCCGTTGCTGCCGCCCGCTGCTGGTGCCTGAAGCTCAAAGTCACCGTCCATATCATGCAGCGAACGCAGAATCGCACTGGGCACGGGTTGCTTTTGCTTTTCGAGCAGTGACGTCAGGGAAGCCACGCGATGATCAAACTCACGCCACTCCGGGATCGCTTTGTCGGCTGGTACCAGAGGCACCATGGCTCGAAATCGTTGCTTCTGTTCAGAGCCCGGAAAAGGATAACGACTACTATCGAAGATCCCGTACATTGCGTAGTAATCATGCATCGTTACGGGATCAAACTTATGATCATGACACCTCGCGCAACCGAGACTCAGACCCATGATGGACTGACCAAGCGTATCGATGGTGTCCTGAACGGTCAGATGGTGATAGTTTTCTGAATCGAATCCGAAGCGACGTGAGATCGCCAGATATCCGGTCGCCGTCACCTGTTCGGCGTAGTTTTCCGAAGGATGCTGGCTGCCCACGATGTCGCCTGCAATCTGTTCGCGAAGAAACTGGTCATACGGCTTGTCCGAGTTGAACGCATCGATCACATAATTGCGATACTTCCATGCCAGCGGGACGGGATAGTCAGCCGTTTCGCCGGCCGTGTCCGCATATCGAACAACATCCAGCCAGTGTCGTCCCCAGCGTTCACCGTAATGCGGCGAGGCCAGAAGTCGATCAATCAATTCGGCATAGGCTTCCGGCGAATCATCCTGTTCAAAGGCTGCGACTTCTTCCGGAGTCGGAGGCAACCCCGTCAGGTCGAAGGTCGCTCGGCGAATCAACGTTCTCTTATCGGCGAGCGGTGCAGTTGTTACCCCTGCGGCTTCCTGGCGAGCACGGATAAAGGCATCAATGCTGTTCTTCGACCATTGAACGTCTAAGACATGGGGCGGTTCGAAATTCTGGATCGGCTGAAACGCCCAGTGCCTGATCGCTTCGAATTTCTCTGACGTGGCTGGCCATGCGGCACCCTCGCGAATCCATTGTTTGAAGGCAGCGATTTGTTCGGGCCGCAATGCGTCTTTTTTTTCGGGCGGCATCGGAGAGACATCATCGTGCCGACTGATGGCTTTGATTAATAGACTGTTGTCCGGATCATTCGGCATGATGGCCGCTCCGGAATCCCCGCCGGTCATCAGGCTTTCCCGGGAATCCATTTTCAGCCCGCCGGACACTTTATTGCCGCCATGACAGCTAAAGCACTTCTCAAGAAGAACCGGACGAATCTGATTCTCAAACAATGCGTCGCCGGATTCATCGGCTGATGTCAAAGTCGGAGACGAAACCACAGCCAGCATCACTGCGGTGAAAGCAACAGTCGTTGAGAATCGGAAGGTCATTTCGTTCGTCCACTCAGGAAGGCGGGCCGGAGACAGGAATTCCGCACGCTTCCGGCTGGCAGAAAGCTTATCGAATCATGGTTTCTGTCGCGAATGACAAGTCGATGCTTTCGTTGAACACACTCCGGGCCATCGAACTGGCAGGCAAAGTCCCGGACGCGCCATTTGGAGCCATGATTGTGGACCGGGATAACGGAAAAATACTCTCCGAAGGCTGGAACAAGACCTCAGTCAACCCAACATGTTATGGAGAAATCGACGCTATCAACCCACTGGCCTAGTATCTTGATTTTGAGCAGATCAGATTTGAGTTGCGAGCGGCGGGAAGTTGGAGTCTGATCTTGGCCTGCAGCCGGGATCAGGCGGCCATACAGATCGATCCCCCCCCTTGGTGGTCAACACTGTGGATGAGCGTGATCGTATGGCCTTTGTTTTTTTGAACCCGAACCGTCGCTTGAGCGGCCGGTGACAACCGACCAGCTCGTATTCACTAGGATGGGACAAATGACAAGCTCGAAACTGGCCACTCGTGTTATTGGTATTGATGTCGCAAAAGGCAAACTTGATGTCTCGGACCCTCATGCAAAAATCAGGAAGGAGATTCCAAATTCGAACGCGTGCATTGTGAAACAGTTGATCGAAAAAATTGGTCAGCCGGACAAAACCTTCGTCGTCTGCGAAGCCACCGGAGGTTACGAACGCCCATTGGTCAAAGCCGTTCATGACGCCGGTATTGCCATCTGCGTCGCCAATCCGTTTCAGGTGCGACAGTTTGGCAAAGGTATCGGAGTGCTCGAGAAAACTGACCCGATTGATGCGGCTCTGCTGCAACGATTCGGTGAGGTCGTCGACCTTAAACCAACGCCTCCGAAATCCCCTGAGCACCAGTACCATGAAGCCCTCGTGCGACGCCGCGAGCAGCTGATGAACATGATCAATCAGGAGCAAAATCGAAGAGCTCAGGCTGACAATAAACCCATCATTAAGCTGATCGATAAAACGCTGAAACTGTTGAAAACACAGCAGAATTCCATCGATACGGAGATTAAAGCGTTTCTGGAGAAAGAAGCAGAAAGCAATGTCGCCGTCGCGATTATCCAAAGTGTTCCGGGCGTTGGGGTCGTCACCACGTGTACACTGCTCAGCGATCTTCCCGAGTTGGGAACGCTGAACCGAGGTGAGATTGCCAGGCTGGCCGGTGTTGCTCCGATCGCGAACCAGTCGGGAACGCGAGATCGCAAACGATGCATTTTCGGAGGCCGCAGTCATGTCCGGCGAGTGCTTTACATGGCCGCGCTGACGGCCACTCGCTTCAACCCGGTCATCAAAAAATTCTACGCGCGATTGGTTGCGGCGGGCAAAGAAAAGAAGGTTGCCCTGGTTGCTTGTATGAGAAAGCTGCTGACAATTCTGAACTGCATGGTTTGCAATAAAGAATCGTGGCGTGAAGAAAAAGTGGTGACCGGCACATGACCGATCACCACACGTGCTCAATGCCTCAATTGAAGCACCGGCGACTCGACTATCCCTCAGGAAGTTGCGTCCCCGCAGAGCTCCCGTCTGTTTCGTCGAATGCAAAAAGTTTGTAAGCGCCCGGCGAACAGCATTCTATTCGTCTGCACAGCGTTCGCGTTCGAGTTTTCTGCGTTCGGCGATGGTCCAGCGGTGCTCAGGGTGTGACGTGAGCCAGGTGTTTGGCAGCAGCGACTGCAGAGAGGCCCCAAGCGGAAGCTGGATCAGCACGTCCTTCAGCCAGGCCCAGGGTTCCACGAGATTGGCTTTGCAGCTGGCGATCAGAGACATCAGGATTGCAGCTCGGTGGCCGGCGGGTTTGCTGCCGACAAATATCCAATTCTTGCGACCGATTGCCACGGGGC
>JBIIIF010000199.1:0-13793 GCA_044235005.1 Planctomycetaceae bacterium
CTTCGCGTTGCCTCGAATTAAGCCACATCATCCACCGCTTGTGTGAGCCCCCGTCAATTCCTTTGAGTTTCAGCCTTGCGACCATACTCCCCAGGCGGAGCACTTAACGCTTTCGCTACGGCAGAAAAGGGAAACCCCCTCCCGCCCAGTGCTCATCGTTTACAGCCAGGACTACCGGGGTATCTAATCCCGTTCGCTCCCCTGGCTTTCGTGCCTCAGCGTCAGTTATTCCCCAGTGTGCCGCTTTCGCCTCCGGTGTTCCTGCCAATATCAACACATTTCACCGCTCCACTGGCAGTTCCGCACACCCCTGAAATACTCTAGCAATTCAGTTTCAAACGCAATGCCTCAGTTGAGCTCAGGCATTTCACATCTGACTTGAATCGCCGCCTACGCACCCTTTAAGCCCAGTGATTCCGAATAACGTTTGCACAGTACGTGTTACCGCGGCTGCTGGCACGTACTTAGCCCGTGCTTCTTTTGAGGCTCTGTCAACCTCGAGGGAGAACCCTCGAGGATTTCATCCCCTCCGAAAGCGGTTTACAACCCAAGGGCCTTCATCCCGCACGCGGCGTCGCTCCGTCAGACTTTCGTCCATTGCGGAAGATTCTCGACTGCAGCCACCCGTAGGTGTCCGGACAGTATCTCAGTTCCGGTCGTGGGGGCCATGCTCTCACACCCCCTAGACATCTTCGCCTTGGTAGGCCATTACCCCACCAACTAGCTAATATCGCATAAGCCGCTCCTCAGGCGGAATCACACCTTTGCTCCGCGGAGATCATCGGGTATTACCTACAGTTTCCCGTAGCTATCCCCGTCCTGAGGGTACGTTCCTATGAATTCCTACGCCGTTCGCCGCTCCCATATTGCTATGAGCGCTCGACTTGCATGCCTAATCCACGCCGCCAACGTTCATTCTGAGCCAGGATCAAACCCTTCAAAAATATGCTTAACCGAAGGTTTCCCAACGGTTGATAGCAAAAGGTAAGATCTCTGTTTGCCGTCCCGGTCCAGGACGGCGAACAAACAATTCGTTAGCCAAAACTCAAAGGCTCACATACTCAATCATGTTGTCAAAGATCACTGCTAAACGAGGAGCCTTAGGCTCCTTCACCAATGGCGTCTTTTGAGTTGCCAGTGGTGCCGGTCAGCGAGGGGGGAAGTGTATCGGGGTTTAAAGAACTGTCAATCCTTCTGCCTCAATTTTCTTTTGAGCTTTTTGGATCTTGTTCTTTTCCCGATTCTGACCTCTGCTCCATCGCGCCGGTTCGATCAAAATAACAGTCGAAGGACAGCCACAGTGATCGGGCATAGCGGAAGAAAACAACAGGGAAAATCACACAAAATGTCGCCAATGCTGGAATAAGCCATCCGCGGCGGATTTCGAGGACAAAGTGCAGGACGATGTAGGTCCAGGTTGTGAGAAGGGTGGTCAATCCGTAGTTGATATAGGTTGACCCGAGAAAATATCCCGGATCGCGCTCAAAGCGAAACGCGCACTGGTCGCAGGTTGTCTCCATGCGCAACAACCCAGAGAACAATTTCCCCTTCCCGCACATCGGGCATTTCAGCGCTGTTGCTCTGGAGAAGGCTTGTCCGACTGAGTCCGGCGGAGCAATCGTGATGGGGCGGGAATCCTGGTCCATTGTTTTTCGAGACCTTGTTTGAGGCGTTCGATCGTTTCAAAACTTGTCCAAGCATATTGAACCACTCAGATACGCCTCCTCGCCAGTCGATCCCTTCTTCTTTATTTGACGTCGTAATTCCGGGACCTTGTTTCTCCTCGATCAGAAAGTTGTGGGATCTCCTTCCGAAGTAAACAGTGCCAGGGGATCGCGATCGTTGTCGCTGGGGAAGCACTCGACGTCCGGGAACTGCTGGCCCAACGCTTTTGCTAACTGCTCAACGCCCGGTCGTTCACTGGCGAAATGCCCTGTCAGAATCAGATTGATTCCCTGGGATTGTGCCTCAAGCACAGAATGAAAGCGTGCCTCTCCGGTCACAAACGTATCGCAGCCGGCTCGAATGGCATCTTCAAGGAACTCAGCGGCTGACCCGCAAGCCACGGCAACGTACTTCGCCGGCTGATTGTTGTGCCACGTGTACTCAATCGACCGAGCCCGAACGGCGTTCGCGACTTTCTTCAGGAACTCGTCACGATCCATGGGTTGTTGAAGGGATCCGAAGCGGCCTGCTCCGGAGTCCATTGTTTCGCCAATTTTGCGTAGTGGTTGAATCTGTTGCAGTCCCAGGCTCTCGGCCAACTGTTGATTAATCCCGCGCGGCGCGCTGTCGAATGCTGTATGCGGGCTGTAAACGGCAATGCCTGCTTCAGCAAGTTCCAGCAGGATGCGACCTTCTTCGTTTGCGTCAGTGATTTTCTTCGCAGCGCGGAACAGTACGGGATGATGAGTGACGATCATCTGAGCTTGTCGCTGGACGGCTTCAGCGGCCACAAAAGCAGTCAGCGTCAGGCATGTCATCAATCGCTGGACAGGGCGCGCTCTGCGGCCGAGCAATAGTCCGACGTTGTCCCATGACTCCGCGAGGCTCGTCGGGGCAAGCTTTTCCAGATAGCTGCAGATCTCGAGGACTGTGGCCATGCAGAACCTTTTCGACATTGTCCGTCAAATCCGTCCAGCATGACAGCTTGTCAATGTTCTGAATGCGGATGACAGACGACCGGAAAGGTAGTGCAAATGGTGTCGCGAGAATAGTGCGGGACGACTAATCGTTTGTTTGTTTTAGGGCGAGCAGTGTGGCTCGTTCCGGCATCGCCTTGTAGTGCGGATCCAGAGGATAACAGCCCGAGACAAGTCCATTGCGAGGTGCGGTGGTGCAGTCGCTGAACGTGCGGCAGATTTTTTTTCGGCCCAGTTCGCGACCTGCGGAAACATCCGCCGGAAGATCCGGATAGGACAGAACCATTCGCCCGAGCCCGATGGAGTCGGCCATTCCGTTGCGAATCACAGCCTGGCCCACATTCGGCAGCCATTCCTGCAGATATGAATAGCCCGATCCCACGACGATCAGTTCGGGGACTTTTTTCTTTAGTTCCGCGGTGGCCGTGATCTGCCGGCAGACACCGACAACAGGGTCCTCTGGCGGTTGATAGCCATCACTGGGTGGGAACAAGGCGGGTCTTTGAATATGGGGGTTGTAATAGGGGCTGCCGCACGTTGAACAGATCAGATCGATGGAGAGTGATTTAAGAAGTTCAAGAAATTGCACGGGCTCCGCCAAATCAATCCCCTGCCCTGTTCCATCGCCACCAAACGCATACCGATACAAATCGGTTGTTGTCGGTATGCCCGTACGTCCTTCAGTGGCTCCGGGCTGAAACGGCACGAAATCGAACACACTCAACCTGACACCAATTCCAAGTCCAGGCGCTTCGGCCCGAATGCCGGCTGTTATCTCCCGTAGGAAGCGAGTTCGATTCTCGAAACTGCCCCCGAAGTCCCCTGCTCTGTCGAACCCCGACAGCAGCTCGTGTCCGAGATATCCGTGGCAGTGCTTGATGTCGACCCAACGGTATCCGGCCTTCGCGGACAATTTCGCTGCGGCGATGAAATCGTCAATCAGACGACGCAGATCATCATCGCTCATCAGAGGGCCATCATCCCTGATACCAAATTTTGGATCCAGAATGGGGTGTCGATAGGCGATCTGCGGTTCGAGTTTCTTTTTGTCAAAGGGGCGTGCGAACCGGCCTGAATGAGTCAGTTGCAGACCAATCAGAAGATCGGCCGTCGAGCCAATGTGTTCTCGGTGAGCATTTTCCAGGATTTCTCGCAGGTTGATCAGGTCGGGAAGCGTCTGAGCATTGATCATCAACTGATTTGGATTAGCGCGGCCGTCGGGACTCACCGCGACCGCTTCTCCTCCCCAGATCAATTTCGCTCCGCTGAGACCAAAATTCTTCCACCTGCGCCGAGTCAAATCTGTGGGGCGTCCGTCCGTGGTTCCATCCCAGCCTTCCATGGGCAGAATGCACCAGCGATTTCCGATAGGGCCGCAGACAGAATTCAGCGGCTGTTCAAGAATGCTTTGAGGACCACTCTGGACGACTTCATCGAATGGCAGGTTGAGCTGCAGCTCCTGAAGGCGTTCCTGAAACTGTGCTGCTGTTTTGAATGTGGAAATGCGAGGGTAAGCCATGGACAATTTCTCAACAGATGCAAGACGGAGTGAACAGTGTTACTCTAAATCGAAACTCGTCGCGACTCCTATCGACTGGTGCCCGTGTTTTTAAAAAAGCGAAGTATCGATTCGCGATGGCTCCTTCTGTCTTTTGGGGTCCTGCATTTCTTTTGAGGTGTGAACTATGGCCAGGACATCGCTGTTTTCCGTTATAGCGGCATTTGCAGTGCTGGGGCTTTCTTTGACGCTGACGACAAAGTCATTCAGCTTCGATGAAAAGTCTAATGTTGCAGAAAAATCCGGTGGCACGGCCGCAGATGCAAAGCACCGCGAAATCTGCGTCAAGGTTCTTCAGCCGCTCGGAGTTCTCGTTGGCGAGTGGAAAGGTGTGGGGCAGCCGAAACGCGGATCGAATGCTGGAGCGTGGTCGGAGAAAGCTCATTCCGCCTGGAAGTTTGATGAAAAGGCGTCAGGATTGTTTCTGACTTTTGAACTCGGGAAACAGTATCAGTCCGCTTTGTTTTCGGTGGCGAAAGATGGAGCAACGCCGGAGCTTTCACTGGCTCCAGCGGGCGGCGAGACAATTCATCTCACAAGAAAGGATGACACGACTGCTGCTGATTCCTCCAGCAAGGACAAAAAGGACATTGCCTGGGTCTTTGAGTCATCGCCCGATACGTTGCCGCAAACTCGATGCACCGTTCGCATCATCAGCGATATCCGTTTCGCGATGTTGTTTGAGGAGAAGCCGACGGCGCAGGGCTCGTATCGCCGGCTGTCGGAGATCGGGCTGACACGTGTGGGGGCTCGATTGGCCAGCGGCAACACCGGCGAACGGCAATGCATCGTGACTGGTGGTCTCGGCACGATCAAAGTGAGTCACGAGGGAAAGACGTACTACGTCTGCTGCGAGGGATGTCAGCAGGCCTTCGAAGCGGATCCGGCCGGGACAATTGCGGCTTATCAGGAGCGACTGAAGGAAGCGTCGAAGAAGTAGTGCGATGCGTCCGTTGTGAATCGGGCGAAATCTGAATTGCAGGTCAAGCATACAACCACGCGTAAAGAAAAACGGTCAGAGCCATCTGCGAAAGAGGCGTCTGACCGTTCTGTTTTGAATGATAAGCTGAGGTCTATACCAATCAGTCGATGATCTTGCTGATTGGGTATTCCACGATACCTTTAGCTCCCGACTGCTTCAGTTGCGGGATGATGGTTCGTACAAGGCTCTCATCAACAATCGTATTCAGTGCGACCCAGTCTGGATCTGACAGATGCGAGACGGTTGGTGTTTGCAGCGCGGGCAGCATCTTGAGAACCGCATCCAGATTCTGGCGATGCACATTCATCATCAGTCCAACTTTGCCTTCCGCTTCAAGGCACGACTGCAGCATCAGGGCAATGTTATCGATTTTTGATTTCACCCATGAGTCCGCATACGAAGTGCGATTTGCAATGAAGCGAGTTGTGCTCTGCAGAACCTCGTCCATAATTCGCAGGTTGTTGGCACGGAGAGAACTGCCGGTTTCGGTGACTTCCACAATGGCATCGGCCAGTTTGGGAGGCTTCACTTCCGTGGCTCCCCATGAAAATTCCACGTGAGCCTTCACGTTATGGCGTTCCAGAAACCGAGTTGTCAGACCAACGGCTTCTGTGGCGATCCGCTTGCCTTCAAGATCTTTCACCGTCTTGATTGGTGAATCTTCCGGTACGCACAAGACCCAGCGCACTGGTCGACGGCTGACTTTTGAAAAGACAAGTTCACAGACCTGATGGACGTCCGCGTTGGTTTCCAGGATCCAGTCGTAGCCGGTGATGCCCGCGTCCAGAATTCCGTTCTCAACGTAGCGTGCCATTTCCTGAGCGCGGATCAGCATGCATTCGATTTCCGGATCATCGACCGTTGGAAAATAAGATCTCGAAGCAAACTTGATGTTGTAACCTGCGCGGCTGAACAGGGCCGCTGTTGATTCCTGCAGGCTGCCTGCCGGAATGCCCAACTTTAATACTCGACCAGACATTCGTCTTAACCTTCGTCGTCAAAATGAATTCAGAAAACACGGAGCCGGACCAGATCGGAAAGATGTTCAGCGGCGGCTCGCGGAAAGAATGGTTACTTGTTGTAAACCGCTTTGGGATCGAACACGCGGTCTCCCTCAACGGCAAACTGCTGAGTGGCCGGGTCGATCTTTCGGAAGAAGCAGCTGCGAAATCCTTCGTGACAGGCCGCGCCACCGATCTGATTGACTTTCACCAGCAGCGTGTCGCCATCGCAGTCAAAATAGATGGCATGCAACTGCTGAACGTTGCCGCTTTCTTCGCCCTTTCTCCAGAGCTTTTTGCGACTGCGGCTGTAGTAACAGACGCGACCCGTTCTCAGAGTTTCCTCGTAGGACTCTTTGTTCATCCAGGCCATCATCAGGACATCGCCTGTAGCGGAATCCTGAGCAATTGCCGGGATCAGTTCATTCTTCGAAAAATCCGGTCCAGTGACTTCAGCCATGGGAAAACAGCCACATCCAGTCTACAAAATCAAAGGCGATACCAGCCTGTTCGACGCAACGGCATCGATTGGGCCAAAGAAGTCCACCCTGACGCACAGGAGTGTTGATCGCCGCAGCCAATAGAATTCGCCCAGGATACCGTCCGGGGCGAGCGTTCTCCATCCGTGACACCCGTCGACGGCTCGGAAGAGCAGAATTCCTGGAGATTTGGCCGGTTTACTCGTTTCGCGAGCCGCTTTCGTTGCCGCCGCTGCGAGTTCCGCGAACGGGAAAAGTTTGCGGGAGCCGATTTTTTGAGGCCATTCTGCTGGTGGAGCGAGTTTCTCGCCGTGCCATCTGGAATCGAAGTGTATCGATCGGCGCCATCGATGGGCGCGCGTCAGTCTGGTTTTCGACCACTCAATAATTCAATCAACTGCTTCGAAAGCTCTCGCACCGGGGCGGCGGAAACAGTTGACCGCGCGGTTCTTGAGCGAAGCAGTTCGAAGGAACCAATTCCATCTTCGACGAGCGAACTCAGAATTGTTGCGGCTTGAGCTTCATCTGGTGGCTGCGGAAAGGAAATTTTTGTTAAAGGGCGGACGAAGAGAATGCCATTTCCCGCGCGGCCGAATACTTCGCAACCAGCATCCTGAAGAACGCTTAGTGCAGAGACAACTCGGGATGGCAACGTGATGAGTCGGGCCAGCCACGGATCGTTGCTGTCGTCCATCGCTGCACCTTGAGCCGTTTGGCAATAACTCGGGAATGCGTCAGGGCGACTGGCGATGTGGCACCAGACAGCCGTACCTGCAAGTTCGTCCTGCAATGTTTTGCTCTGCCACTGACAGGCGGTGAGTGGTCCATCGAAACCAAGGATCAGCAATGCTGCAGCATCCTGACCATGAGTAGTTTCCGTCAGCTCTGGCATTGATGAGGCCAGGAGTCGTGAAGTCGCAGAACGGCCCAGTACATCAAGGATGACCGGCGTTGTTGCGGTCAGGTTGAGTCGCTCCAGCGCTGACTCCAGATCACGCAGAGATCGGAATCCCGCGGCCATGATTAGTTGTTGAGCGGGAAGCGGCTTCAGTTTGAAGGTTAGTTGAGTGATCGTCCCCAACTGATTTCGCGAGCCAACCAGCAATCGGCACAGGTCGTATCCTGCGACATTCTTAACGACTCGTCCACCGGCATGAAAGACTCGCCCCGTGCCATCAACAGCTTCAACGCCAATGACGTAGTCACGCAGTGAGCCGTAGCCGAACTGTCGAGGACCGCAGATGTCACAGGCGACCAGTTCTCCCAGCGAAGTCTCTTCGTTTGCGACATCGACGGGCAGTTGCTGGTTTTCTTTCCGCAGGATTGTCTGCAGTGTGTCGTATGACATCCCGGCACCGACGGTGATTGTCATGTCACGTGCGGGGTAATCGACGATCGCCGGGGAGCGGGAAGAACTTGCGGTAGACTGAGAATCTGGCATAGTCAGGACTGAAATTCGGCACGGAAAGACATGAATCCGGCGAGCCGGAAACACACCGGAGGATTGGCAAACGGATCCGATACTTCGGTCAGGTTTTAACTGGACACGACATCGCTCAGACGGGAAGTCTAGTCGTCCGAGTGGCGGGAATCTATTCTTCAGGAGCCGACCGATTTGGGATGCACGGAAACCGCGGTCATTGGCAGCGTTTGCCACTCTTCTTGTGGCACCAGAAGCACGCCGTAAGCTCAAAAACGACTGGCGTTGTACATTTCTCTGAGTGCGTCGAAGAACGCTGGTTTAAACCCTTTTAGCCAGAATTGGCGTCCGTCCTTGTGTTTCGCAACTGAGATTGGAAGGCCGCCGGCGTAGAGGAGAAAAAGGCCGACCAGAAGAGACACGATGCCGACGGCAAGGCCGATCTCGGCCTGGTTTCCCGACCCAATCAGGACTCCCGAAATGCCGCCCACAATCATGGTGAGTACTCCGGCGAAGGTTTTGATTCGACCAGTGTTCCGCACTGAACGCGACATGGAGTAGCTCACCGTGCATTTCTTACGAACGATGAGATAGACAATCAACAGGACCAGGAGATTGATCAGCAGCAGCAGGTAGATCCATGAAGGAACCCAGATCAGAGTTTTTCGAACCCTGACCAGATCCGCTTGATCGCCTGTGACGACGCAGATGTCAGGCAGGTCTGTGTTGATGAAAAACGTGACCTGATCTCCATCCACATAGAATCGACTGTCGGTGGCCACAAACGGAGAACTGCCAGATAACGAGTCTGAAACGGCATACGGGTTGTCATTGCTCATTGGAAACAGGCTCCGGTGCATATTTCAGTGGTGTTTGCCGTCATAAGGCACCTGAAATTCCGGCAAGGCAAATTCGTACGTTGTGCAGATCAAATTCCTGAGGCCGAATACGACAATGGTCTTTGTTGCGGCAGATCACCGCGTAACGAAGCTTGCATGCCAGAAGAACGCGTCAGCAGATGCGAGCACTCTGGAGCAACCGTTGTAAATCGAAAGCCACCTCGTCTAACCGGGGGCATTCGTTCTGTACTCTCCACGCGTGAGAGTCTGCTGAGTCAAGACGGGCGACAGAGAAGGACACCTGGGCCAGCAAGAAGCCTTCCCCCGCTGGGAGTGTAGAGTTCTGGATGGCCGTGTCAAACTTCAATGTGCAAGACTGTTGCCCCGATTGCCTTGGTTCAGATTGGCAATGGCGCGGTATTCACGCGAGCTGACGATCCGGGCACTCTCACTGGAGAGATTGAAAGAGATCCGCGGTGAGAGCAAGGATTTTGATGGAGGCGATGGTCGACAATGGCTGGTGGGGCGAGATCAATTAACTGCATCGAGGGCCGGGATTCGTCCCTCGTATTCGTCTTTGCGAGCGTCATCCTGAATCTCGAGAAAGCCAGCTCGCAGAGTACTGATGACGGATTCTGCGGAGCGCCATGCTTCAGCAGATTCGATTCGCACCTGATCGAGAGCGAAGACAACAAGGCGAAGAACCTGAATCGGGAGTTCACCGCGCTGCAGATTCAGTCCTTCGGCGATGGCCAGCAGTGTTTTCATGGCACGGAGTTTCACCGCGGGCAACTCTGCGCCGCGGTTCTGTTCCAGAAGACGAGCACCTTCGCTGAGCGCTGAAACGGCCTGGTCATAAACCACGATCAGCATGTCGACTCGCGTCCAGGAGTAGCTTTGAACGGTTTTGTACTTCAGATGAGGATTCATAACGTTTACCCAATCCGGCTTGCGATTTAACGCTGCCTCCAATTACTGATTGCTGATCTTAGGAAGGTTCGCAAGTTGCCCGCCCAGATAGGAGCTGGTGGCGTTCAGCTGGCTGATCGCTGTTTCAAGGGCCTGAAACTGTTTTCGAATACTCTGTTCCTGAAGGTCGAACAGTTTTTTCTGACGATCAATAGATGTCTGAAGACTCTTCAGTTGTCCGTCAAAGCCATCATCAACCGACGTCAGCAGACCATCCTCATTATTCAGCAGTTTCCCGACAACCTGATCAAGCGATGAAGCCAGGCCTCGCGAGACCGTAATTGTCCCTTCGGCACCGGCAACGATATCCGATGGAGACAGGGTAATCTGAACCTGAAGGTCAGCCGTATTTTCATTATCCGAGTCTCCGGTGAGCAGTCGCCCGCGGCCAACAGCGGCTTCGGTTTTACCATTGACGATAAAAGATCCGACAACGTCGCGTCCGTTGTCTTTAAGGCCGGCTGTGAGGCCAAGGTCAGCGATGGCAGTTCCGCTGACGATCTCCAGGTCAGAGGTCAGGCCGTACTTTGCTGATGTCAGGTGCAATGCTCCACTCGCAAGGGAGACATTGATTTCGCGAGCGGGAAATTCCTCGGATTCGTTGATGATTTTTTCGATGTGATCGGCAAGCTGTTGTGCCGTGTAAGTGCCTTCATTCAACTGCACCGTCGCCGTCTTGCCATCGAGTTTGAGCTCCAGACTTCGGTTTGCAGAAGTGATGACGGTTGAACCGGCAACGGCTGCTCCAGTGATTGTCGCCTGTTCAGCCGCCTGACTGATGTCGATTTGATATCCTGAAGTGGAAGCCTGTGTTCGCGTGCTGCCAAGCACAAACGACATTCCTGAGTTTGTCGACTGCCCACCGAAGGAAAACAGTCGCTTTACATCGTCTGCGGTAACTCCCTCGATGTTTCCATTCAGCGCATTTTCCAGTTTGGCCTTGTCGAGGACGAGTGTGCCGGAATCATTGAATCTGATTCCCACCGTGGAAAGTCGATTAGCCAGAGGATTCGCCCCCGGCACGACATTTTGAACCGTCGTCCTGAGAGTCTGTTGAATTTTGGCGGCGCTTTGGTTGCCGAGGAACAGTCCGCCCTCATCCGAAGCCTCGTTGTACTTGGAATTTTCACTGATGTAGTTCAGAACGCCGTTGAAGGAGTCCACAAAGCTCTGAACAGCGGAGACCGCGGCGGAATTGTCCTTCGCGACTGTCAGCGAAACGGTCTCGCCGACGGTAGGCTGCAGCAGATCGAAGCTGACTCCACCAATCGCGTCTTTGAACTGGTTCGTGCTGCTCGTTACAGCGATTGCTCCAGCCCCGCTGCCAAGTGTTACCCGAGCATCGCTGGCGGCCTGAACCGGAGTTCCGAAATTAATCACCGGCTTAACTGAGGAACCACTGTCCGCTGCCAGGTTGTTTGTGACCGTGATCTGGTTGCTGGCTCCGGTTTTGCTGCTGCTCAGTAGAAGTCGATAAGGAGTTGTGCCGCCTGCTGAGTCTTTAACAACGGTCGCGCTGATACCGGTGCCGGAGGAATTAATCGCTGCGGAAAGATCGGAAAGATTATTATTGTTACCATCGATCGTGATGGTTTTGGGATCGCCGGAGCCCAGCCGAATTTCAAATGTTCCCTGCGTGATCTCTGAATCGGTGTCGGCAAATCCCTGGGAGGCGACCTGATGGGCCTGAGCGGTCGCATCGATGGTCATCTGATAAACACCAGGAACGGCGGCTGCCGAAGCCGTTGCGCTAATTGCTTTATCGTCACTTGGCGTTACAGAAAGGCGTGTTAGAGGATTGTTGGTATTTCGGCTCAGGACGCCCGCGTCTGCACGCAGACTCAGGAGCCGAGATTCGACAGTCTTGAACGCAGCCTGACGCTGTTGAATGCCGTTCTTGCGCAGAGCCATCCGGTCCAACTGCTGCTGCTGAATCTTCAACAGGCCGGACACAATGTTGTCGGTGTCGATACCCGATACAACGCCATTAATATTGATTGCCATGCCAGATGCCCCCCCAAAAACTGGTTCGGAGAAACAGAGAATCAGCCAAGCGGAAACAGAAAATACCCGTCAACGGGAGAAAGCTCTATGCCTTCAAGCCACTCGGAAAAAAAGAGTGCAACGTTATACGGATTCCGGAAATGTTCGAACTTGCGTTAACCAAGAAACGGTCCGACTGGGTACTGGCACTCCAGTTCCAGGCGGACCGTTCAGTTTTTCTTACTCTACGGCGGATCAGATTATCGCAGCAGTGACAACACTGACTGTGGAATCTGGTTCGCATTGCTCAACATTGAAGTGCCAGCCTGAACGAGAACCTGACCCTTCGTGAAGGCTGCAATTTCAGACGCGAAGTCGGTGTCACGAATGACGGACTCAGCGTTTACAGTATTCTCAAGAGTTGCTCGCAGGTTGTTTGCGGTGGATTCCAGAGTATTGCTCTGGAAGGCACCGAGTGCACCTCGCAGATTTGTCACATCATCGATCGCGGCATCAATCACTTCCAGAGCGTCCTGAGCCTTGGTCGCAGATGTTACTTGAATTTCATTCAGGTTGGAGAACTGATTTCCAACAACACCCAGACCCAGGCCGTTTGGATTCACTTTCTGAATCGCGATATTGGCGGTCTGGTCCTTATTGGCACCAATCTGGAAGACCAGAGAGTTGTCAGTGACGGTGAGGTTGCCCTGAGCACCAGTGACGGTCTCGAAGGCGTTGGCACCCGTGCCTGCTGCGAACGAAACTGATAGACCCTTGGTCACTCCGGAATTCGCTGTCAGGACGTTACCAACACCTGTGAATTGGGTCCCGTCGATTTCGCCAATGACGTCGATACCGGTGTCTGTTACCGCTGTCGTGCCGAAACCGCTGCTGGTATCGGCTGCAGCCACGTTGGAAACGACAGTCAATGACTGGGCAGATCCAAAAGCTTCGGAGTACAGACGTGTTGCACCACCATCAACGTCAGCGATAACGCCCGTCTGAGCCGTGAATTCATTGATGCGGTTGACGACCTGCACCTGAGACATGCCCGCCGTGAGTGATACGCTGACGTTGTTGATCGTCAGGATCTCATCTGTTGCCAACGCTGTCGTCTGAGCAGTACCGGATGTCGCAGAATCCACCAGGGCTCGTTCGCCAACAGTTGTTACTTCAAGAGAATACGTGCCGGCTCTTGTCGTTGATGTCGCCTTGAGGAAGGTTACGTCAGCGTCTGTAGCCGTCCCGGTGATCCCGGCCGATCCGTCAAGCAGTTTCTTTTCGCCGAATTGTGTGTTGTTGGCGATTCGGTTGATTGTGTCGAGGGCGTTGGTGATTTCAGCCTGGTTCGCGGCCAGGGCGTCATCATCATTAACCCCTGAGTTCGCACTGTCGATCGCCAAAGTTCGCACTTTGACCAGCAGTGAGTTGATTTCGTTCAAAGCACCTTCAGCCGTCTGTACAACTGAGGAGGCCTTTTCCGTGTTGTCGATGGCCTGATTCAGTCCAGCAATCTGAGCACGGTGTTTTTCTGAAATGACGAGTGCTGCCGGGCCATCGGCACCACGATTGATTTTCAACCCGGAAGACAGTTTCTCCACGGATTTGGCGACACCCATCGATGCCTTGTTCAGGTTGTGCTGAGCAGTGATCGAGGTGACATTGTTAGCGACTGACAGACCCATTTTCAATTCCTTCTTCGAAAGTGCTGCAAGCCTGATCCCGCTCAGCGGTGAAGATGACTCGCATCAAGGATGTAAGAAACCAGCTGTGCTTTCAGCAAGAAGAGCCACATGCTGCCTGGCCTGAACAGGCCCGGAAGACCGAAGCAACACATAGTCCCCCTGTGTCACTTCAAGACAGAAAGCTTCTCTAAGCATCCTTGCCCAGAATTGCTGCTGCTGTTTTCTCAGCCGCAGC
>JBIIIF010000200.1:0-13749 GCA_044235005.1 Planctomycetaceae bacterium
GACCAGCTTTGGGGCCTTGTGATTCCGCATTGCTTTCGTCGCCGTCTGCCGATCCTGGTGCCGTTGAAGGTTCGGCCGTGAAGGAAACGGGATGCTCCTCATCGCTGTCGCTGCGAGTTGCGTTGACTGGGGAATCGACCAACTCGCTGTCGGACGATGCAGAATCGTTGCCGACTTTGATTCCAAACCAAAATGAAAACCCGGCTGACGCGGAAGCTTTGTCCGAGTTATCGACATGGATTCGCAAGTGTTCATCCGTGTCGTCATCTTCACTGCCGCTGGACTGATTCAGGTCTCCCTTAACTGACGAGTTTGAACTGGATCCGGCCAAAGCGCTGATCGCGAAGGCGGCCGATGCAGAGAACGTCGAACTGAGAAAATTGAGTGGATTGTCGGGAACTGTCGTGGTGTATGAAAAAGCTGCGGCCACCGAACCCATGGCGAAGGCTTGAGACTGCCTCTTCGCAACCGGCTGGAATCCGCTATACGGATCAGATGCAATCACAGTGGAGGTCTCGACGTTGGCCGTCACGCCAGTGGTTCCCGTGCTGTCTGCGCCGAGATAAGAAACAGGAGTCGGGTTATCCGAGGAATTGGCCGAAGTCTCATCGGTGCTGATGACACTGTCCGTTGTTGATGAGCCATTCTGGCTGGAATTGTAGCTGCCGCCTGTCCGCATGGAAAAACTACTGGACCAGTTGAATGAGTTTGTCGTGCGAGTCGCCGCTGTTCCATCATGCAGCGTGACCTTTTCCATCGTCCTGGTAGAGGATGCTGAGTAGCCAGCGGCAATAAAGAATCCTGAACCGTTCGGTGACGCTATGGAATCCTGTGATCCAGCGGAGCTACTTGTTGCGGCATCCGCAGCCATGTTGACTGATTGCTCGGCAGTGTCCATCCAGCTTTCGGGGATTGCCCACGGATCATCTTTTTGTTCTTCGCCTGGAATTGCTCCGACGCCAAACCTGAAGCTATCGCTGACGGTAAAAGTTTTTGTGGCCGTCGTGCCATTGGTGACAGTCACAACCAGCGTCGTCAAATAACCTCGATCGACTTCTGTCTGAGTCTCATCGCTGTCAGTCGACAGTTCGTCATCATCATATCGGTTGGTCAGTGTATACCTGACGGTCCATTCCTGGTCGCTGACATAGTCCTGTTCGGTGCGAAGGGTTGTCGTGGTTGCACGCTGCCGCTCGCCTGTACCCAGTTCCGGATCGGTGTTTTCAGGAGTGAACCGGGTGATGCGGGTCTGCTGATCGCTGAATGACTCCATGCCACTGGGCGTGACGGAAAACGGATCATCGATGAAACTGTACCCAACGAAATCACTGTCGTTGAAACTTACGCCTTCAGGAGCCTGCATGGGGCTCCAACTCAGTCGCGGATCTCCGGGTTCGCTCTGTCCTGTGTTCGTCGGATCGCTGGATGACGACGTTGTGCCATTCGATGGATTGACTGTGGGGCCTGAAGTCGCGTTTCCCGGTGCCTGAGTCGGCGATGTATTGTTTTGGGTCGAATTGCCTGAGGATGTTGGCAGGGCCGTCTCTGCAGTCCCCCCTGTGAATTGAGTCACGTAGTTAGCCAGTGTTGCTGGATCGCCCGTTCCTGCCGTTGCTTGTGCCTGCTGCGGAAAGACGTCCTCGTTGACAATCGTACCTGGAAGGCTTTCAGACAAAGATGGTCCCGAAATCGCATCGACATCGGTCGCGGAAACGGCCTTCTGCTGTGCCGTCTGCATTATGGCTTCGTATTCGGACATCTGCATCAGCAATGGGTCGGTTGCAGAATCGCTGGTGGCAGCGAATGGGCTGTTCTGGATGAAATCGCCATAGTCTGGTTCAGCATAGACGACCGACGTATCGAATTGGTAGCTCCCCATGGCTGCAGCGAAGTCGAACGTCGTACTCGCGGGCAAGGGCAGATCTGTGCTTTCCGGAAGGGGTCCCATCAGTTGAGTCGATGAGTCACCTGCGGTCGCCGACAATAGCAGTCGGACTTCCATGGCTTCCGTGGCGAGTATCGTGTGGCTTCGATTTGTTCGGCGGCGTTTTGAGCCACGGCGTCCTGACGACAACCTTAAACTCGACGGAGAAGGCCATACTGAGAAATTGCCCCCCCCGTGTAGATTGCCAACTTGAACTGCGAAAGCCAGTTTCGAATCACCATCGACTGTTCTCCTGTTGTCTGGTCACGTTGTAAATCAGCGAGTCGTTGATATGGGGTGAGGTGTAATGATCTCCCGGAGAATAGACAGTCTTCGTGTCACTCACAAGGGCTGCAGAGTAATTCACGACCGGGTGGGCACAGTCGTTTGAGGAAATCTATGCTCTTGCTTTCGATCCAACCCGGATTTTCTGGCTCCGCGCGAAATGAAGTGCGCAGATCGAAATCGTTGTTCAGACCGCTAATGAACACTCATGAACGCTAATGGTTTCTGAGGTCCGGCGGTTGATGGCCTCGAAGACCTTGTCGAGCAACGACAGCCTTCGTGTCCAATACGGAGGTGCCATTGTTTCTCCACCTTTTTTGCATTTAACAGCGGTTGAAACTCAGTACTAAGGTACCGGCCGGTTCACACCAGCCGCTCGCCTGATTGGCAGGCTATTTGCCGGCAGCGTCTTTAAGTCCGCCATTGAGATCCATCGCTGTTTCATTGGTTTCGTCTGGGGTCGCGCACTGCATTTCGCGCAGAGCCAGATTTGCTGACGCCCTTTTTCGACGGAACTAAGTAAGTCGAACTGCGGCGACGTGCGGCGAAGTTGATGGCAGGTGACGAGATCGTTTTTTAATTTCTGCAACCGGCTTTCACCGTGTCATCGGTGATCTCAATCGGCTCAAACCACATGGGTTCAACACATCCCGTGGTGGTCGGTAGCCCGAACTTCATACCGGCCTCATCGTTGGGCATCAACTTCCAGTGCTCCTGAAACAGAGAACCGTGCAGCGCTATTTCTAACCGGGTGTTTCAATACGTGAAACCAACGCCAGCAAGACCGCCGTAGATGTCGACGTCGAATTCCATGACACCGCCGAGGCGAAAGAATAGACCGGGAGTGGGCCAGATAATGAGCTCTGCCGTGGAGTACTGGTCGCTGCCTGCTGCAACTCGAAATGCGGCATTGTGAGACAGATCAAACTCTGCACCCCCACGGATCAACAAATCGTGATCATCCTCGCGTTGCTGAGTATTCAGGATCGCTCCGGTGATACTGGCCGACGAATGGTTATAGCTCCAGCCAAGTTGCAGGAAGGGCCGAAACCAGTCTGTCGTTTCCAAGAACAACGTCGTGCCAATCGTCCCTGTGGTCAGTTCCAAATCCACCTCCGCCGAAGGAGCGACTCCTCCAATAGACAAGTACTGAAACTCAAGGAACAGGTCTTGATGAAACAACGAATTCGCATCACTGAGCCAGGGGGTTGGAAAGTTAACGCTGCTTCGGCCGCCGACGGCTCTCATAAAGTTGACGATGTCGTCATCAGGTCCTGAAAGCATCATAAACTGAGCATCAACATACGACTGCCCCAACAGCCCGGATCGCGTTGACGTTGAGCCATCCACCGGGCGATATGCTATCTCACCACTCGATGGTTTCTGGATCACGGAATCCGGCATCTCATACGTCGTCGGGAGATACGTGGGCACAAAACTGTCCGCCTGATCAATGGTCGGCTCGCCCCCATATTGAACGGAGAGACGCTGCTGCGGTTGATAAACTCGAGCAACCCCGGGTGAGTTCAACGATCCGTCATCTGGAGCCCGATTGGCATTCAACGACCGCAACGGACCGCTAATAGAGGCTTGTGCCAGCACATCTGTCGCTGGCAACAGAACGGTCAGCAGGACGACACACGCTGGTAACGCAACAAGAGGTTTCATAGATTGGTCCACAGGCAGTTGGATACTCGGGCACACCTTCAGTCTCACGAAGCAAGCGTGATGAAAATACCCACAACCAGAACATCACAACAATACCACCTAAGGTGTTATTTCTATTCTGCCTCAGGGCCTTGATTCCTCACGTCCTTTTGTTGCCGTTTCTGCTGAAGAGTGACTCTGCTCTGCAATTTGCAACAAGTCTGAACACACAGTACCAGGGAAACGTCTGAGCCGTTTGGCTTAGAATCCGGCCGTTTTGCGGCATTCTTGTCGATTTTCGAAAAACATTGAAATCCCGCGCTGCGCGTTCGACGGAGTGGGCTCTTTCTCGACAGAGGCGGCACTGATGTGCCGCAGTGAATATGTCCTGTTGAGGAACTGCCGTCATGACCTCCGTACTTGTCGCTGATTCAAAGTACCAGTTTGTTCCACCTCACGAAGGAGAACTGTGGCCTCGACTTCTCGCACGATTGACGCCCCATTTCCTGAAACGCAAACATGGAATCACCAACGTCGAAGTGCGAGGCGATGAGGCGATTCGAAAGCTGCAGGCGTCCGGACATGGAATCGTGCTGGCTCCCAATCATTGCCGCATGTCAGACGCGATTGTCATGCAGAGCCTGTCTCGTCAGTTGAATCAGCCCTTCTTTGTCATGGCCAGCTCCCATCTGTTTCGACGCAGTCGAGCTCTGGCCTGGCTGCTCAGAAGACTGGGCGCATTCAGCGTCTATCGAGAAGGCATTGATCGACAGGCCGTCCAGAAAGGGATCGACATTCTGGTCGAAGGTCGGCGGCCGCTGGTGCTGTTTCCCGAAGGCGCACTCAGTCAGGCGAATGACCATCTGAACGAGCTTCAGGAGGGAGTCTCCTTTATCGCTCGTTCTGCCGCTGCGAAGCTTGAAAAAGCCGCGGCAGAATCTTCATCACCACCTCGCAGAGTTTTCACTGTTCCCATCGCCATTCGCTATGTCTATCAGGGCGACATCGAAGCAACGGCGGGAGCAATGCTCAGCAGCATCGAAAAACGTCTGTCCTGGCAGCCTCAGGAAGGGCAGTGTCTTGTCGAACGCATTTATCGAGTCGGTAATGCTCTGCTGTCACTGAAGGAACAGGAATACCTTGGACAATCTCATACCGGTGAATTGGACGAACGACTCACTCGTCTGATCAATCATCTGCTGGCTCCGCTCGAATCAGAATGGCTCGGAGGTACGAAGGAGGGGGCCACAATTCTGCGAGTCAAAGAATTGCGTCGGGCGATCCTGCCGGCCATGATTGACGGCCACCTGGCTCCTGCAGAAGTTGATCGTCGCTGGAAACATCTGGAAACCGCCGGCTTTGCTCAGTCGCTCAGTCTTTATCCGGCTCGATACGTCGCTTCAAAACCCACCGCTGAACGTATTCTGGAAACTGTCGGAAGATTTAACGAGCACCTGAACGGCGATGAAACAGTTCATGGGCCGATGAAGGCCATCATTCAGGTTGGCGAACCCATTGAGGTCAGCCCCAAACGCGACCGCAGTTCAAAGGTGGATGCGTTGCTGCAGTCTGTGGAACAACAACTGAAACAGTTGCTCGAGGCGACCGCCACAGATTGTTCGATGTATACGAGACGAACTTTGTAGAGCCTGTGAAGCCGAAACATCCCGTCGGCGGAGCGACGGGTTTACAGTACACCCGTCGCTCCGTCGACGGGATTCGCTGCTCAGAAATCCATCACTATGAACACTCACATCTCCAGTTATCGACGACAGCAAGTCACAACGATCGGGACTATGTATGTCGGCTACGCCATGTCGATGGTACTTCGCATGATCCCCACGGTCGCCGGGATATCGATCCGCGAAGAAGCATCGCTGGGAATTGGTCTCGAAAGCTGGGGCAAGGTGCTGGCTGCGGGAACTTGCGGAGCGCTCGCGGGAAAATTTTTGTGCGGCTGGGCGGCCGATAAGTTCGGCGGCAAGCGGACATTCACGATCGCCTTGTTCGTGGCTTCTTTGTTCGTCGGGCTCTTTGCCATGTCGTCGTCGCTCATCATGTTTCAAGCCACATTCTTTGTGACGCTGATGGCTCAAGCGGCAGGATGGCCATCCATGACAAAAATCATTGTCAACTGGGTGGCACCGAAACAGTACGGCCGAGTCTGGGGCATTCTTTCGACCAGCTCCCGAGTCGGCACACTCACCGCCACCTTTGTGCTTGGTTCTATGCTGGCATGGATCTCATGGCGTGGGATGCTGTGGATTGCTGCGGCGGCGGGAATGTGTATCGCTGTGGTCTATGCGTTTGCCATGAAGGACAAACCGGATACGGCCATTCCTGATGAAGATTCCGAGTCCCCGGCAGTTTCCACGGGATCGAAATTGGCGAAAACATCCCACGCATTCGATGGGACAACGCTGCTTCAGGCCTTGCCGCATTTCTTCAGCAGTCTGCGATTCTGGTTGATCTCAGGCAGCCTGATGGGGCTCACCATTCTTTGGGATTTTCTGCTCATGGTTCCCATGTATCTGCAGGACACTTTAGGGCTCGACACAGCACAGGCGTCCCGAGCAGCCTCGGCGTTTCCTTTGGGAAGTTTGATCTCCGTTTTGATCGGTGGATTCGTATTCGACCGGCTGGACCGCAAAAAGATGGCCTGGGTCATGGCGGGGCTGCTTTTGACAGCGACCGGCTGCTTGCTTGTCTTCGCGACGCTTCCCCAGTGGAATCTTACAGGCTCGCCAGCGATGCTGGTCTCTTTGATACTGCTGTTCGTATTCGGACTCTGCCTGTCTCCCTGCTATTACATTCCGGCCAGCGTGTTTTCGATCGACTTCGGGGGTCCACATTCCGGATTTCTTGTGGCAATTCTCGACGCGATGGGTTTTGCGGCAACGGCTGCGTTCTACTATTTTGGTGGCGGGATTGCACAGAATCAGGGATGGACTACTTTCCTGTTTGTGCTCGCCGCGGTCTGTCTGTGGTCACTGTTCACAACCTTCTTCTTTATGCAGCGTGAAGCCAGAAATCTGCGTCGCAGAACGGCAACGGCCGGGATCCTGCCAGCATTGTGAGCGGAAGTTGAAACCAGGTTAAGAACAAAAACACCATACCGGAATCCTCAAAAGGCCTGACTCCGACTACTATTCGTGGCAGCTCAGTTACTGCCAACAGTCGGATCACCTCTGGTGAATATCAGCGAAGAACAATTCGAGCGTTATCGAAACTACCTGCGGTTCCTCGCCCGAACGCAACTCCCGCCACACTTGCGCGCTCGACTGGATCCTTCGGATATCGTCCAGCAATCGATGTTACAGGCCCATGAGGCGGCTGAAGCTTTTCGAGGCAACAGTGAGGCCGAGCTAATGGCGTGGCTGCGAGCAATTCTGGGCGGTGTCGTAGCCCACGCCATTCGCGATCAACACCGTGGTGTTCGAGATGTGTGTAAGGAACAGAATATTCAGCAGCGGCTCGATCAGTCTTCGATGTTACTTGCGAATGCTCTGATTTCTCCTGTTCAGGCCCCGTCGGTCATGATGCGACAGGAAGAACTTGCCCGCAGCGTTGCCGAACTTGTCGAAGAACTTCCGGATGCTCAACGAGATGCGATTGTGCTGCACTACTGGCAACAACTTTCCTTGAAACAGGTCGCCGAGACGCTCGGAAAATCTCCAGCCGCTGTTGCAGGTCTGCTTCAACGCGGCCTTGCAACGCTGCGTGAAAAGGCTGAAGGAAAGATTGTGCCATGAGCAATTCAGTCCCCTCTCAGCCTCAGCTTTTTCAGGAGCTTGAAGAGGTTCTCGCCGAGTATCTGCAGGATGCTGAAGCGGGAATCACAGTCGACGCTGAGGCACTGGCGGCACGGTACCCCACTTACCGACAGGAGTTGCTGCAATTCATTGCCCTTGACCAGCAGTTTCGAGAGCGCTCGCAGACGAATTCAGGGGCTTTCCAGAAGACTGTTCTTTCCGGAGTTGCTCCTCCTGAGCAGCCTGAATCAACCCTCGCTGACAGCTTACAAATGGTTGGTGAGTATGAATTGATCGAGGAGATTGATCGAGGTGGAATGGGGATTGTCTTTAAAGCTCGTCATCGAATTCTGCGTCGTATGGTCGCCATCAAGATGTTACTGGCAGGCACGTTCGCCTCAGAGGAAGCCGAGCGGAGATTGCGACGTGAGGCTGCTGCGCTCGCCCGGTTAACCCATCCCGGGATCGTTCCGGTTTACGACGTGGGCGTTGTGACTCACCCGGGTCCGCTTCAGGGACAAACGTGGTTTGCCATGGCCATGATTAAGGGAACTGATCTTGCCCGCAGAATTGAATCCGAACTGTTCGACAGTACCACAGCAGCTCAGCTCTCGATCCGCATCGTCGACGCAATTCACTACGCTCACGGCCAGGAAGTCATCCATCGTGATCTGAAGCCAGCCAATATTCTGCTGGACGAAGACAGCAATCCGCACATCACAGATTTTGGTTTATCTCGATGCTACGATGAAAATGAAACTCTGCTGACAACAGACGGGCAGATCCTGGGAACACCCAGCTACATGTCTCCGGAACAAGCCACTGGAACAAAAGGAAACATCGGCACCGCCACCGATGTCTATTCGCTGGGTGCAGTCATGTATTGCATGCTGACGGGCCGCCCGCCATTCCGTGCCAGTTCCACGATGGCCACACTGCAACAGGTCGTTCACGATGCCCCAGCTCCGCCTCGACTCCTGAATCAACACGTACACCCGGACCTTGAGTCGATCATACTGAAGTGTCTTGAGAAGAAACCTGCGGACCGTTACGCGACAGCAGAAGAACTAAGACTGGACCTTGAACGCTTCTCCCGCGGTGAACCCGTCAAGGCGGCCTCGATCAATGCTGTAGGATATGTGACCCGGGTTCTAGCCAGCTCCCGCAACGCTGAATTCCTTGAGGGCTGGAGTCGTGCACTTTACGCAGTGTCCGGTGTCGTCCTCTTTTTCCACGTTGTTCTGCAGTTTGCACCTCTGACGACGACTCAGGCGACATGGCTCAATGCAGGAAAGTATACACTGCTGCTGGGAGTCATCTGGCGTGCAAGGAAGGGAGTTCTGACGCCTCAGAACCCGGTTGAGCGAACAATCTGGAGCTTATGGATCGGCTACATTCTGAGCTATGTCACCTCAGAGATCATGGTACGAATTGATCGCGGGCAGACCACGAATTTTTACGGAATGATGAGCCTTGTCAGCAGCGTCATCCTTCTGGTGCTGGGCGGTCATCTGTGGGGCGGCTGCTATCTGATCGCGGGACTGTTCACACTGCTGGCCCTGATGATCAATGTCGTCCCGGACTACAATATCATCCTGTTCGGCGGCCTATGGTCGCTGGTCTTTTTCCTTTTGGCGCGTCGCTACAGTAGACGCCCCTGAAAATGAAAAGGTGTCCAGCGAAATGAAAAGGTGTCCAGCGAAACGAAAAGGTGTCCAGCGAAACGAAAAGGTGTCCAGAACCGAATCCGGCATCTTGAGAGGACACGGTTCGTAACACCTGTCACTGCGCCGTCGAAGTTGACGGACAACATCAGAGACAGCGCAGCGGTTGGGAAGACATGCAAATGAACGCCCCATGGAACAGGGATCACTGAGTGCAAACCCTCAGTGAACATTTCGGGGCTGGCAGGCGGATTGGTGAATCAACTGCTCTGACAGCATCGAAGCGATCGCAGAGTTTCACAGGCCGCAACTCACAAGGTGAGTTCCCACGTACTGGAGAATGGCCGAAGCGGGGTCAGCTCGATCCGAGCCAGCATCGATCAGAGCACTGATGACCGGCGGCACGTTGAATCAGACGATTTTGCGTGGGCCGGAGTCGGCTGGGCGGTCAACAACGAACTCACAGGCCCGGAAAAGTGCCGGGGAATTCGAGTATTGGGAATGCAGTGGCAAAAGAAAAAGCGGCCGTGCAGCACTGCCACGTTGACACCCAAAGAATGCTGCACGGACCGCCCTCATCTCTCTCTGCCGATATTTGTCGTCCCGACATGATGTGGCATCCGTGTAGAAAGGATGAAGGAATTTGCTGTCAGAGATGTGACAGAAAAAACGGACCACGGCGACAGGTTCTCGAAATTCCCTTTTTTGCGGACATTTCCCGTCGCTGTTTCCGGAAATTCACCGATTCGCTGCCGAAGACAACATTGACGCTCAGCACGCTCCCGGGCATGCTCTATCAATGATCAGGAACCTCCTGTGCACCAAAATCTGTCAAAGAAATGATTGCCTCCTGTGTGATTGATCAGTAAGGAAAATGGATGTCTACTGATGGATCCGTAACTCTTTTGCTCCGTGCTCTGAAGCAAAATGAGCCCGACGCCATTTCTGAGCTCTGGCAGCGGTATTTTATGCGGCTGCGCAAAGTTGCACGGCATCGTCTGGGGGCTAAGATCGATGGCCCGTTTGATTCGGAGGATGTGGCACTCAGTGCATTCAACGGTTTCTGCCGAGCGTTTCTCGAAGGATGCTATCCGGCTGTTGATGATCGCGAAGGTCTCTGGGCGATTCTGGTCCAGATCACATGGCGGAAGGCCAAAGACTACCGAGCTGCCGAGACGGCTCAAAAGCGAACTCGCGACCTGCGTGAAGAGACCGCCATAGAATCACTGGAAGGCAATATTTCGCCGCCGGAGATTGAACTCATGATGGCAGAAGAATGCCAGCAATTGTTTGATCAGCTTCAGGATGAAAGCCTCGTGAAGGTCGCGGTCCTGAAACTGGAAGGATGGACGAACGAAGAGATCGCAACCGAGCTGGGTTATACGCGCCGTACGATCCAGCGCATGTTGGCGACTATCGAATTGTTCAGGAGATTGGCCGCGGCGGAATGGGGATTGTCTATGAGGCGGAGCAGGTCTCACTTCGTCGACGCGTCGCACTAAAGACGCTGCTGAAACGCGGCTGGGGAGATCCCAGGCAACGGCGGCGTTTCCATCGCGAGGCGCGGGCGATTGCGAGGCTCCATCATACAAATATCGTCGATGTCTTCGGGAACGGCGAACACAAGGGCATGCCGTTCTTTGCGATGCGACTGATCAATGGTGCCGGACTCGACTCACTGATTCGTCGGGCACGTTCAGGGGACTCCAGTTCGCAAAGCGGCAGTCCTGCCTGCCGTGTGCCGACAACAGACTCCGCTTCCCTCGACGCAAATTCGTCCGAGGGCAAACTTCGAAGCGCAGCCACCACAGGGCATCAACTATCCCGACTCGCGATTCCGGATGACATCGACCAGCGATGTGAGTTTGCAGCAAAGATCGGCTCGCAGATCGGACCGGCCCTGAACTATGCTCATGAACGAGGCGTCGTCCATCGCGACCTGAAGCCATCCAATGTCCTGATCGACTCCGCTGGCACAGCATGGCTGACAGACTTTGGACTCGCCCGACTTCTGGAGTCCGAAACGGAAGCCGAACTGACGGTATCACGCAACAAAGCCGAACAGGTTGCGACGGAGAATATTCAACTGGCGAAGGAGGCATTGGCCGCGCGGGAAGAGGCTGAGGACTCCGTTTATTTTTCGCGAATCGCTCTGGCCGATCAGGCGTGGCACACAAACGATGTTCAGGGTGCCCTGGATCTGCTGAAAAAATGCGAGCCGACTTCAGGCGGGATCGATCGTCGTCGCTGGGAATTCGGATATCTGAAGAGCCTGTGCCAGCAGCAGATCGTTCATTTTCCAGGGCAGAAGTTCTCCAGCCCGGAGTACCTCTATTCGGCGGCCTATAGTCCGGACGGTCGATGGCTGGCCGTGGGTTCCGCATCTCCGTGGGATTCCGGCTCATTGTCCGATGTCGGGCTGTGGGATATGAATAATTTTCACCTGATCGGCGTCGCCCGCACAGACCAGAACGCTCCGCAGCGTCTGAGTTTCAGTCGTGACAATACAAAGATTGGCCTGTTCGATGGTTCCGGTAAGCTGGTGGCGGCGATCGGTCAGATGTCTCCTGCACCCATTTCGATCGATGGCCTTTCCGCCGATACTTTTCTGCCAACACCTTCAGTGATCGCCGAGTATGAGCGAAACTCGTCTGACGCAGGTCCGGTGAATTTGAAGGACCGCGTTACAGGCCAACTGATTCGCACTTTGTTGCCGCCCGGCGGAACACGTGGGACCGCAGTCAGCAGCGACGGAAAGCGGATTGCTATTGCCAGTGATGACTCGGCGCTGCGGATCTGGGACATCGAAGACGGCACTCAGACTCACACACTGCGAGGGCATACGAACTCCCTGATTGCCACCGAATTTGATCCGGTTCACTTTCAGATTGTTTCGACTGCTGCCGACGGCATCCGCGTCTGGGACCTGACTCGCCAGCAGCAACAGCAAACGCTGCATGTGCCACCCACCTTGCCACTGGGCGAGGAACTTGTGGACTTTACCTTTTCCGCAGACGGAACAAGCCTGATTGCGGTCGAACGATCCAACCAGGTATTCACGATCGGTACCGTCAGGATTGATACCGGAGAACTCCAGCAGCTGAAACGTCTGCCGCATCTCAGAATCACGACCATGCAGCAAGGCCACAAAGTTTCACTTTCTTCTACCAGCCAACGATTTGTGGCCCCGGTTTCAGAACCCCACAATGCATTGATGGTCTGCGATCTTGAAAGCGGTCGAATGCAGCAGACTCTTGCCTCGGAATCTGCCGAAACGATCACCGCAGTTCTCAGTAACGATGGTCGTTTTGTGGCGACCGCCTGCCATATCGCATCACCAGTTGTTATCTGGGATAACTCAACCGGCAAGCGTTTGCATGAACTGCAGCCCGAGATTGAAATACTTCCCGAACGCAGCAGCTATGGACCTCCCGTAATCGCGTTCAGTCCCTCGGGAGATCAGATTGCGATCGGTTACAGTCACTCGAAAGGAGTAACTGTCTGGGATACCGCCACAGGAAAGCTGAAGGCTCGGCTGATGTTCGAGGACTTTCAGAGCACCTTCAGTTGCTCCTTCAGTTCCGATGGGACTCAGTTGGCGGCCTCAACAACAATGTCAGACAGCGTGGTTGTGTTTGACATCGCCTCAGAACGACAGCGGCTGTCTCTCTCTGGTCCGAATGGAATGAAAGCCATCGCCTTCAGTCCCACAGAGCCGCGACTGGCTGTGGTGGGCGCTCAGGGACCTGTTTATCTTTGGGATTCCGAGTCCGGCCAGTTGATTCTGCGGCTGAATCGCTCGGCCCCCGGTCGCAGAAGCTACGGCTTTCGACCGTTGGTGAAATGGAGCAACGATGGACGACAACTGGCGGCGAATGACTGGACCGGTCGAATCGATGTGTGGAATTCTGCGGATCCCGCAACAGAGGCCATCGACCGGAAGAACATCGCTCTCACTCGCTCCATCCTGTGGAGTTTCCAGCAAGCAGTAAAGGAGAACGGCAAAGATCCGGCATCTGCCTTGAGAATCGCGACGACTTATGCAGACCTAAAAGATCTGTCGGTCTCGCTCAGGCTGGCTCGAGGATTGATGTTGTTGCATCTGGGGCAGCCGGAACGCGCTGCCAGCGATCTCTGCCCGACAGGTTCATTTCCAGACGACTGGCGTTCGATGCTGCCGGTGCTGCTCACGGAGAATTTTCAAGGCGATGGTCTGCCTCGGCTGGAAGACATCGCCCGGCTTCGTCCGGACGTTCCCGAGTTTCAAGTGGCGCTGGCGGATCTTGCAGCTCGAAGAGACGACTATGCCGCTGAACAGAAGCATCTCCATCAAGCCATCGAACTCTACGAACAACAGTTCGCCGCAGATCCAAAGAATGAGGTCATCGCAGTTTGTCTTGCAGGACTGATGGAACGCTCACTGGGGTCCAACTCGATGCCATTGAAAGTTCTGTCGGCCGAATCAGCCGCAGGAGCC
>JBIIIF010000423.1:0-3924 GCA_044235005.1 Planctomycetaceae bacterium
GGTAAGCCTTGCGGATTGTTGGGGCCCGGCCATCCTCCACCATATGCACGGATGTCATTCGAAGGAGATCCTCCTGCTGACTGCCCGGGATCCAGCATCGGACCACTGACAGCCCCATTGCTCCATGTCTGTCCGTTCTGAAGCGAACCTCCCGATCTGCCAGTCAGTGCCGCATGTCGGGCTCCCGGAATAGATATCGGGAGCCCCGTGTTAGCATCGTACCCCGATCCGGTGGGCAAGCCATTGCGGTTTGAGACGACCTGAATATCGGAGCCTGTCATTGGCTGATGCTGAACCTGCGGCATCATCGGCTGCGGATTCATTTGATTCAGAGGCTGACCCGCAGGCTCCTGAGACATCCCCTGGCTGGCTCGGCGGCGTTCAGCTTCTAACCGCTCACGTCGAGCAAGCTCCTGCACTTGCTCGAAAGTGGCATTGGATGGGATAGAGGTCGCAGCATCTGCCTTGAACGCTGCAGTCACGGCCGTTGTCTGGCCTTCAAGTTGAGCCATAATCTGCATGGCCTGAGTGCCTGAACCGAACTTTGAAATGACGCGACTCTCGGCAGCCTGACGATTTCCCTGTCGCAAATCCAACAATGCCAGATTCATATGAGCACTCTCATGCTGAGGATTCACCTCGATCGCATGATTCAGATAACGAGCAGCCTCTGCATAACGATTCTGCAAAAGGTATGAGTATCCAATATCACAAAGCAGGTTCACATCCCGCGGTCGAATTCTGAGCGCCTGACGGTAATGATACTCCGCATCTGCCCATTGTTCAGAAAGATCGGCTGCCATCGCCAACCCATGATGAGCAGTCGCATTTTCAGGAGACGAGCTGAGAACTTCGTTGTACGCAATACGAGCTTCCTCGAATCGCTCTTCCTGCAAAGCCAATTGACCATCTGCAAGCAACCGATCGACCTGCTCCTCGGCCATTGGAGCCTGTCTTGCAGACTCTTCCGGAGACTCAGACTTGCGACTGGCAAATTTCGGTAACTCAAGGGCCGAACCGTTTTTGTCGGCCGTCGCTTTCTCCGCTGATTTTCGGAACGGATTCCACGCAAAACGGCTGGACTCACTGGACTGACAGCCGGTAAGCAGGACGACTAGCGAAAATGGCAGCAGCGACGACCAGCGATATCCTGACATGGTCAGGTCTCCAGGCGAATACACGGTGAGATAGGAGGATTGCAGATTCTGCGGACGAAGTCAGCAAGAAAACTGCGGAGAGAAGGACAGAGATCGGGAACGGTTATGAGAGGAGATCAGCGTTGTAATGGAATTCCTGCGTTTCTGTCGAGACGAACACTGCACGACACCACAAATCCAAATAAAGAAACACTTTAGAGTGAGAAAGAACAGGAACAAAAAAAGCAGCCCCCGTTAAGAGGGCTGCTTTTGTGAAGTTCAGCGTCAGGATACCTGCCACCGGCCTGCTGCGGCTAAAGCCCACCGCCATTGCCGCCGTTGCCAGAGAAGTTGTTTCGACCTCGGATCTGACGGAATTGACCGTAATCCTGCTCACCCTCCATCGAGTTGATGCCATTGCTATACGGTTGAGACACGACTGTGCGCTGGTCAGCATCCTGATTGCCGAGATCTGTCAGCACTCGCACCACGATATCTCGTCGAATGTGGTCAAGTTCCGGGTCGGCATTGTTCAGGCTTCTTTGTACCAGCACAGGAAACGGTGCAGATGGCATGCGGGCAGCAATCTCCATGATGTGATCGCGGCCGTAGGGCGTCAGCTCTGTGGAATTGTCCACAAATTCGTTACGATAGATGACGAAGTCAGCAGCTTCCCCGTTGGTTTCCATCATATGCCAATGAGCCCGGTTCACTGCTCCCAGCGGAATCACGTCGGGAATCGCGTAGCGTCCCCGAGGATAGCTTTTGCCACACCACGGAAAGCATTTCGAATACCAACTGCTCGAACAGCCGGAACTGTCACAAGACGAACCACTCTGGTCAGAGCAATTGTTGCATTCCGAGGTTGTGCAGCAGTCATTGGTTGAGCAGCATCCCGAAGCCACCAGGCTCGTGAGTGCTGCTGCGGCGAATCTCGCCCGAAGAGTTTGCGTCAGATTCATGTCAGTGCTCTTCCTGTCTGCACATCGTGAGAAACGTTAATGTTCAACAAAAACAAGGTCTGAACTGAGATCGTGAATTTTGCTTTTCAATCTCTCTGAACAAACATGAAATCCTGATCCTACCGCTGGACTGGTCTGCTCCACCCGGCAGGCTTCACGGTATTGCCCTGCGGCTGATCATCCTTACGAAAAGCGGACTTCATTTTTGTCAGCATCGATGGCTTGACCTGAGCCGCATTGCCCTGCGAAGGGAACGCTTGAGGAGGAGCGGGTGGCAGCGGCGTAAATGGTCCTTGCTGAGGGACATACTGTGACGGTGGAGCTCCCATCGGCTGCATTTGCGGATAGTTCTGCATCGGAGCTGTCTGATAAGCTCCACCGTTGGGCACTGAATACTCGGGTTGTGGCTGGACACCTTCGCTAATGCCCTGAGGTCCGGACACGTAACCTTGTCCCGTCATCCCGGCACCAAGACCAGGTCCGGCTGTATAGCCACCGTGATTGACTGCAGGATTAAAGAGACTGTATCCCTGCGGTATTCCATGCATCGACCCGCTGCCATACGGCGCGATCTGGTAAACCTGATTGTCCGGTGTCCCTTCCGTCTGACCGCGGTGCCAGAACTCATCATCACTTGGGTGTGTTGCGTTATAGCCTGGCACTGGCGGAACTTCATCCGGTTCCATCGGACGAACGATCTCAGGTGAGACGAGGACCAGGAGTTCGGTCTCTATTTCTGAAGCATTCTTTGACTGGAAAACTCGAGGTCCGATGTACGGGATGTCTCCGAAGAGTGGCACTCGGCTTGTCTGTCCCACTGTCTGTCGAGAAATCAGGCCGCCGATTGCAAACGTTTGACCTTCACGAAGTTCCACGGTCGTCTGCACGCGTTTGACGTTGACTCCGGGGATACCGTTCACAGAGTTCGCTGCGTTCAGTTCACTGAACTCCGGTACAACCTGTAATCGGATCAGATCGCGATCCATCACAGTTGGCGTCACAACGAGGCTAGTGCCGAAGCCGCGGAATGAGGTGGCCTGACCACCACCGAGACCAATGATTGTCGGTACGGCAAACTCACCACCGGCCAGAATGCTGGCCCCTGTTCCACTGATGCAGACGATCTGAGGCTCAGCCAGCAGTTTGATCGTACCGTTCGATTGCAACCAGCGAATGAGAACCTGAATTTCACTGTTCTCGAAGATGCCGCTCAATGTCGTGCCAGTTGCACCTCCCATAGAGGATCCAACGGCATGACGCCCGTCACCAAAGATCACTCGCCAGTCAAAACCCGCATTACGCATTTCCGAGCGATTGAGCTCGGCGACCATGACACGCATCTTCACATTGAACTCACCGGGAATTGAGAGTTCGTTGATAACAATGTCTCTGAAGCCATTGTTGACCCCGTTGTTTCCGCCGCCACCACCACCGTTGTTGTTCCCGTTGATGACCCCGGATGCGGCAGACACATTCAGACCAGCGCCATTATCCAGATCGTTGAACCGCCCCATCGACCGCATCACTTCAGAGCGAACAATCTGGAGAATATTCTGAGCTTCTTCTCCATCGTGGGCCTGGCCTCGAACCAGCACCTGAGCGCCAACCGGGATCAAAGCCACCGTTGAATTCGGAAACAACTGCCTTAGACGACGCTCCAGCTTGCCAAAGTCGATGGTTCGCTGCTCTTCAAGACTTGCATCCCGAACGACTGAGACTTCGTAAATTGAGGGAGCTGTCTCGTCCTCAAACCAAAGTGTCAGGTCCGTTTTTCCCAGCTCAAGACCGACAACACTGATCTCTTTTTCCGAGTACTGAACGTAATT
>JBIIIF010000424.1:0-3918 GCA_044235005.1 Planctomycetaceae bacterium
TGACAAGTGTAGTGGCTATCGATAAACTCCCTGCCTCTCGCGATTCCGCGAGTTCCCACATATGTCACTGTTTTTAGCGGGTAGAGATCGTGGCGGTTATTGTTCAGAAGTTTGGCGGCACCAGCGTTGCGAATGCCGGGAAAATTCGTCAGGCAGCTCAGCGAGCCGTCGATGCCAAACGCAAAGGTTACGACGTAGTCGTTGTCGTCAGTGCACGAGGTCACAAAACAGATGAACTCGTTGACCTTGCGGCTGAAATCACAAAAACGCCTCGACCACGCGAAATGGACATGCTGCTCTCCACGGGCGAACAGGAATCCGTCGCGCTCATGGCCATGGCGGTCCACGAGCTGGGCGAAGAAGCCATCAGCCTGACCGGCGCGCAGATCGGTGTTCTGACCGACACGACGCACACCAAAGCACGAATCGTCAGCATCTCGACTCAGCGAATGCGCGAACTATTGTCGGCAGGAAACATCGTCATCGCTGCTGGCTTTCAGGGTGTGGACTCGAACATGAACATCACCACGCTGGGACGTGGTGGCAGCGATACAACCGCCACGGCGCTGGCGGCCGTGATGAATGCGGAACTTTGTGAAATCTACACTGACGTCGAAGGTGTGTTCACGACGGACCCGCGTTTGGTGTCTTCCGCACGCAAGGTCGAACGAATTTCATACGATGAGATGTTGGAACTCGCCAGCCTCGGAGCCGGCGTGATGCATTCACGATCGATCGAGTTCGCCAAGAAGTATCGCGTCCATCTGCGAGTTCGTCCGTCTTATTCTGACGGCCCGGGAACCTTGATTGCTCCTGAAGGAGATGGTGCTACTTCGATCGTGAGCGGCGTCGCGTTCGTTCGCAATGAAGCGTTGATCAGTCTCGTTGGTCTGCCAGATCAGCCTGGCGTTATGAGCGGTCTCTTCACCGCGTTGTCGTCAGCCAGGATTCCAGTCGACATGGTCGTTCAGAATGTCGCTCGAGAAGGCTATGCCAACGTATCGTTCACGGTGGCTGAAGACGAACTCCCTGCGGCAATGAAAGTCGTTCAGGTAACCGCACAAAGCCTGGGCGCGCAGGAAGTCACGACTCAGACAGGCCTGTCAAAGGTCTCCATCGTCGGTCACGGGATGCAATCCCATACTGGCGTGGCTGCTCGGATGTTTCAGGTTCTGGCCAAACATTCGATCAATATTAAAGTAGTGACAACCAGTGAAATTAAGATCTCCGTGCTGATCGCTCGCGAACGTTGCAGCGACGCGGTGCTGGCCGTCCATGAAGGATTTGAGCTTCATCAGGCCAGTGCGGCATTGCCTCAGGTCGGTTACGTCGCCACCAGCAGACGTAACGGAGCCAGCGATGCCTCGCAGGCCGCTGTTGCCGACGACATCGTATCGCGTCTTGAAGGCATGGAGAGTATTCTCGTCAGCGACGTTTCGGCCGACGTGAATCAGTCACGAGTCACCCTCAGCAACCTGCCGGATGAATCCGGGATTGCCGAAGGAATCTTCACAGCAATCGCCGAAGGCGGTGTGCTGGTTGACATGATTGTTCAAAACGTCGCTCGCGATAACCGCGCGACGATTTCGTTCACCGTGCCGTTCGGAGATCTGGATCGTTCACTGCTTCTGCTTCGAGAAGTTCTGGAGCGATACGAAGGCTCCGCAGTGACTTCCGATCGACATATCGGCATGCTGACAATCGCGGGCATCGGACTTCGCAGTCACACGGATGTTGGCCGTCGAGTCTTCCGGACGCTGGGCGACAACGGCATCAATGTGCAGATGATTAATACGAGCGAAATCAAATTAAGCATCGTGATCTCGGCATCGGAATGCGACCGGGCTCTACAATTGCTCAGAGCAGAGTTTGGTCTAACCTGACAGGGATGAAATTGTTATGAAGCGCATTGGGATCCTGACGGCCGGCGGTGATACTCCCGCTCTCAACGCAACAATCTACGGCGCTGTTGAGCGTGCGAATGCGCTGAAGATTGAACTGCTGGGGCTGCAGCGAGGATACGCAGGGCTGCTGGATAATCGAGTGCCCCACGTGCACCTGAATCCTCTGTTCACAGCGATCCCGGAGCTGGATCCCTGCAAAGGAGGAACTCTGCTGGGATCTTCCAGAACCTATCTGGATGAGACCTGCACCGACAAACTGGAACTTGTGGCTGCTCACGTCAGGAAGCTGAAACTTGACGGACTGATCTGTATCGGAGGCGACGGAACCATCAATGGCATGCAGCCCATCGCCGAGATTCTTCCTTGTGTGCTTGCTCCGAAAACAATCGACAACGACCTTGGCCTGAATTACATCGACGAACCCAACGAGTGGACTCGGGCCCCCAAAGCAGGCGGTGGCTTCACTGAGAAGCGTGTTCCGGCACGCGACACGATGCGGCTGGAGGACATTATCAACTATGCGACCCCGGGCTACGCAACGGCGGTTTTCGTGGTGGCACAATCCATTGAGCGATTGCGTACAACAGCCGAAAGCCATCGACGCATTGCCATCGTGGAAGTGATGGGGCGACAATCCGGGTACATCGCTCTGGGAGCCGCCTATGCTCAGCCCGATATTATTTTGATCCCGGAAGTTCCGCTGGACCTGAATCAACTGACGGCCCGAGTCACCCAACTCTACGACCTGCAGAAGCATGTCGTGATTGTTGTGGGTGAAGGCGTTCGTGATGCCGAGGGCCGCGAGCTTGGAGCGGCGATGCCAACTTACGATCCAGCCGGCAATATTCGCTATAGCGGAGCGGGGGACGCCCTGGCCGACATGCTGGCGAAGTCGATCGGGGATGAAGTGTTTTCCGAAATGCGTTCATTCGAACCCGCATCATCCACCATGTTTACTCGAAAGATCGGGCATACGCAGCGCGGCGGCCGGCCAATTCTTTTCGATCGCTTCCATGCGTCTCAACTGGGCGGAAAAGCAATCGATCTGCTGGTTTCCGGCGAGTCGAATGAAATTGCCACGATTCAGTACTGTCGAGACAAGGGCTTCACTTTGAGTTCCATCGCAGCCAATAAGCTGCGCGATCAGTGGGGCGACATCCATCCTCGCGAAGTACATCCCTCCATGTACGACGCGCACCGCATGCAGCTTTCTGAGTTTGGGATAGACTACCTCAAGCCGATCTTTACCAACGCCATCGGCCTGGATGACGTAGAAGCCATCCGCACTCAAATGTTCAGCGCGGGAAGTCTCAGCAATCGCTATCAGAGCGTGAACACGGATATCCGCAAGCGGATTCGATACGTATAAGCCTTCAAATCTATCTGGACAGCGTGTGTTTGTCAGACGCGGTGCGTTATTGATTCAATAATTTGGTGTCCAGCAAGAGGCGCCGTGGCGAAGTTTCGCCTGCGTCTCCGGCTCGCCTATAAACAAATCATTTTGCCTTTGCCTTCTTCGGCGCCGCTTTCGCAGACTTCGCACTCTTCTTCACAGCTTTCCTGGCAGTCTTTTTTGCAGCAGTTTTCTTTGCGGGCTTCTTCACCGCGTTTTTCTGCAGTTCTTCCTGATATCTGGCCACAAACCCTTTTGCCGTGATGTTTCGAATCACATCGGCAATCACATCCAACGCAACGTCTTCCAGCTTTTTGAAACGAATACAACTCTTGCCCATATCGAGCTTCTTGCCAGCCTTCTGCCATGCTTTGCGAAACTCTTCCTCGCTCTTATCCATGTATACACATCAGACAACCGCCATGTGGTTTTTCTGCGAAGCGACGCTGACAAATGGCAGAGGCTGCTTTGGATCGCAATGGTGCCCGTCGGGGGAAATGCGATGAGGAACATAGTAGCCAATCATGCCATACTGCATCCCCTCCTCAAAGTCCTTGTCGAGGTTCTTGAGAATCATGCTGCGAATCGCCGAAATAGCGACTCGTCGATCCTCAGGGAGTT
>JBIIIF010000425.1:0-3906 GCA_044235005.1 Planctomycetaceae bacterium
CATTGTTTTGAGACTCCGATTTGAGCGAGTTAGGTATCTAAAGAAGATGCCCGCCGACGGAGCGGCGGGTGTACGGTACACCTGTCGCTCCGCCGACAGGATCACTGCGACTATCTCTTCTTCCCCTTCTTTCCACCGCCGCCAGGAGGACTATCGGGGACTACGTTGTTCAAATTGCGAAAGTCGGTGCGAGTCTTGCCGTCGGGAGGTGAATCGACTCGGTGGCGAAAAATGACCGTGTTATCGAGCGCGATGTCGTCGGACCAAATGAATGACGCTCCTTCGAAGTCGTTTTCGAAGTAAGGCTGCTTTGGATCGGCTTCCTGTTCGGTGTACTCCCTGGCGTTCTTCCACGAGTCATCATCAAAGTCGACGGCAAACCAGTTCTCAGGGATTGGTTCGGTTCGCACCTGGGGATTCTTAGTGTCTCGATCAATCGGACCGTGAAAGAACGACTTAGCCTTCCATGACGAATTGCTCACTGTGCCGTCGCCAAACTTCAGAATGAATCCTGCGTCGCCAATGTTCGTGTTGGCGTATTCCATTCCGGTCTTCGCGTCGGCATTGTCTTTTGCCATGACCGCGATGGTCATCGGATACGCCGGAAGAATATCCACAGAGATCACGTTGTGCGGAGTGAATCGAATGGAATCCACGGCGACCAGTTCTCCGTTGATGTACAACTCGAACGTATTGTCGGCGTAGACATTGGCCTTGATCGTGTCAGCCATCGACGGCTTGCGGAGCTTCGTTGCCTGTCGGCTATTCTGCGTCACGGACAGTGATACTGAGACAAGCAATCCGATCACCGTCAGCACAGTGCTTCGGCTAAATATCACTGGGATCATCGAGGTTCTCCGGAAGTTTGACCGGTCAGGGAATAAACATAGAATTGAATGTTACCCACCGTGCAGCTACGAGCGTGCAAACTAGACACACCCACCAGGCAGCTTTGCGGGCCAGTAGATGATGCCTGAGTGCGTACAGCGGGCAAACCGCCATCGCAGTAGCCGAAGCCTAGAACAACGTCATTGATAGTGGGTCGTCGACGAATTGGCTTCCGATAGGATTGATCTCCCTCATACTACCTGTTCGAATCGCAAGGATCGTCCACAACAGATCAAGGGCAGACAAGACAAACACCAGGATCAACGTCCTGCAGATCACACGATTCGTGGTAGAGGACAGAGTCTCTGAAGAGGTTTCGCGGTCTGATGATGGATGACAGGAAAGCAAGTGACCGAACGACAGCACGACCGTCAGCATTCCCAAAACCGACAGGGGATATTGGCTGTTCTCCGCGTACCTGGAGGTCGCAATACTCAACCGGTTGTCTTCTTCCAACTGGTCTATACGGGTAATGTAACTGTGAGCCCGGGACGCAAGTTCCTCTGTGCCATGGAATTCCGCTACCCAGCGATTCCAGCGTGCGGATGGAAAATCTTCGGGAAGAAATTCTGGTCGGCCCCCGGTGGCCTTTCCGGAATCGCCTTTGTCGGTCAGCAGAGACAGTACGTCTGCGACGTCAGGTTCCTGGTTTAGAATAATAGGCGGAGCATCATGAAACAGAGCAACTAGAGTGTTAGCAGCATGCCCCGGCACGCAGACCTGCCGAAGTGCGCCTTCCAGACGGCGGCGATTTCGGCCAGTCAGATAGTTTTTTGATGCCGAGCTTGCCTCAAGGTATGCCGTCAGGCTGAGGTCCGTGCCAGGGATTGTGACACTGCCATCGGGCTTTTCATATCGATATGGGCGAGGAACATATTTTCCATCAAGGAACAGAAATCCGGCATCTGGAACTAGCTCGTTCGCGACTCCCGTGCAGGCTGACAACTGCAGCAGGCAGATACACAAGAAGATTGAGATGCGAGTACTGTCCGAAATCATGGCTTTCCACCGCCTTTCCCGGAACCATTACCAGCATCATTGGCAGATCGGCCGTCCATGAGGTTGCCTTCAATGAAACTCCGTTGAGCCATTGACAGCGAACCATGGATCGCCCCACTGGACCGACAGACCATAACGGCATTCCGGAATTCCAGTTCCCCGGCGGCGTGAGATACTCTTGTTGAGCGGCGACTAACCAAAGATAACATGAAACGGACGACCTTCTTATGACTTCCCTGTATTCGGTTTCTTTGCGGGCTTGTCAGACGGGAATTGGATGTTCAAAGTAGAGCCAAGATGCTCACGCTGGGCTTTCGACAGAGAATTCATAAGCTGTTCGAAAGCTGCCGCTTCGGTACGACTAATGGAGTACATCGTTTCCAGGTTCGCCTCTATTGCGGCCTGAAGTTGACGCTCGTCGAGTGATCGATTTGTACGAAAAGCGATCAAAGTCGCTCGCACTTGCTGCTGAACTGCGGTCGCTTGAGTTTCCGCACGGACTCGTCCGGAGAGCAGCGAGATCAGTTCTTTCTGCTGAGCTGGCGACAACGCAGCCAGGTAGGTTGGCAGGAACTGCTCAGAGGCTGGTTCGTTCGAGGATGGTAGTTCGAAATCCATCGTTGCAGCGGTGGACACGGAATCCATTCCGATCCACAGTGCTGCATTAGCTGCCAGTCTCTGAAAGGCGACCTTCACTTCATTGGAGGCATTTTCAAGCTCCTGTTCAAGCTCCTTCGTTGCTTCGCGAGAAGGCTTTGTTTCAAAGGGCGACTTGCAGATCAACTGCAGTGATTCACGTTGGTCTTTCGAGAGAGATTCGCTCAACTCCGCAAACGCTCGCGTCTGACGAGCAGCGATTGAAGTCTCCAGCCGTGATAACTCGCGCAGTGCTTTGCGAGCTTCACCATCGGCAGATCGATTGGCTGACTTCTGATCTCGAACTGCCGCAATCAGGCTGACGAGACTGGTTCGCAAAGCCATTGATTCCTTGATCTCCACGTCCTGTTCCGGCAAAACTTCGGCCAACGTGCGTCGTTGATCAAGGTTGAGTTTTGTGAGCACGAGCAGCCCTGTCTCTTCGATACGAGCATTCCGTGTGGCATCTGTGTTTGATGACTGAGATGTGGCGTCTGCTTCCGACGCGGTTTCGGCCTGAAATTGGCCGAACACACCGGCAACGCAGGACACATTTGGCTCAGAAACCTCGTCCCGATTCATCCAGCTCACCGAACGCTGGCAGAGTTTCGACAGCATCATGAACTCAACATCGGACAATCCATGAAACGCAAGCGGAAGATTTCGAGCCTGTATTTGTTCCTTCTTATCTTTGTTCCCACCGCCCGCACCGCGTATCCCCTGATTCGGCTTACCCGGCTTCATTCCACCTTTCGGCTTATTCACCTTTTGCGCGAACGCCGTCGAATACATCAAGGCGCTGAGCAAAGCGATGAGCGTCAATCGGCGAGCTGCAGATTTGAGGTCTAAATTGAGCATTAGTCATTCACAGTCTTTGTAGACCGGACCGAGCGTTAGCGAGTTCCGGCAGTTGAGTGCTCCGAATGCAAGCCGGAGCTCTCTCCGGACAACATGGATCAGCAAATTAATCGAGATCACTCCTGATCCTTCCGACTGCCTTTGTTGCCTTTTGGTTTGCCGGGTGTCACTCCACCCTTGCCACCAGCACCGCCACCTTTTCCGCTCTTGCGAGTAACTGGTTCCGCGTTGGGGTCGTAATTGGGATTCGGCATGGCGAACTGAGCATCTACATGCTGAAGGTAGGTCATCAAACGCTTCTTCAGCATTTCAACATCGCGAGGTCGTTCCGCCGCCAGGTCGTTCTGTTCTGAAATGTCGTTTGACAAATCGAACAGCACGTGTCGATCAGATTCGTAGAAGTGGATCAGCTTGAGATCTCCCAGTCGAATCGCCGAGTGTGGTCCGTCGTCGTCGCTTTGATAATGAGGAAAGTGAAAGACCAATTCCTCACGAATGCGTTTAACCTCACCCTTGCCATTGTTG
>JBIIIF010000028.1:0-42218 GCA_044235005.1 Planctomycetaceae bacterium
CCTGCCCGGCAGGCAGGACCTACAAAGCTGCTGCCCGGCAGGCAGGACCTACAAAGCTGCTGCCCGGCAGGCAGGACCTACAAAGCTGCTGCCCGGCAGGCAGGACTTACAAAGCTGCTGCCCGGCAGGCAGGACCTACACGAAAGGAGCATCAAGATGGCATGGCTCAGCATTCTCTTTGGCTCCATCGTCGGGACTTCGCTGGGATTGACGGGCGGCGGTGGAGCGATCTTTGCTGTGCCGCTGCTGGCGTATGGAATAGGTCTTCCGGCTCGTGAAGCGGTTGCCATCTCATTGGTGTCCGTGGGATTCACGTCGTTCGTTGGATTTCTTGGCAAGTGGCGACGAGGCGAATCCGAAGTTCGCACCGGACTATTCTTTGCCGTCGCCGGAATGGTGGGAGCTCCGATCGGATCTTGGATTTCTCGACTGCTTCCGGAAGCCGTCCTGATGCTGCTCTTTGCTGGTCTGATGCTGACCATCGCTGCCATGATGTGGCGCAAGGGGGCTCGGGCGACTCCGCAGAATCCGGTCTGTATCCCCATTGAATCATCAACGACGAAGCCAGAGGGATACAACAATGACGGCCCCAGTTGTCAGCGAGACGCATGTGGTCAGTTGATTTTGACCAGTCGATGTGCGCGTCTGCTGCTGATTGTGGGAGTGGCCGCGGGCGTACTTTCCGGCATGTTCGGCGTGGGCGGCGGCTTTATTATCGTACCGTCTCTGATGCTGTTCAGCAGCATGTCCATGTCGCGCGCCGTGGGCACGTCGCTGATGGTGATTGCTCTGGTGAGCGCATCAGGGATCGTTTCGGTGTTGTCGACCGGTCAGCAGATCAACACAACGGTGACCGCATCGTTTGTAGTCGGCGGTCTGGCGGGGCTTTGGCTGGGGCAGTCCATTGCACATCGCCTTTCTCCTCGAATTCTGCAACGACTTTTTTCCATCGCCATCCTGGCCGTGGCTGTCTTTGTCATCGCCAAGAACGTTTCCTGATATAACGTGCGACACGCTCAACGCAATTGAAATCCTTGCTCGATACTTTTTCTGAAAGTATGACTATGAAAACGCATCTCATTGGCCTGCTGTTGGCGTCGGCCGGCGCGATTGCCTTTGCTCAGGAAAAAAGTGTCCGACCTGGCATCAACGACACCTTTCGCGATCCGGACCCGAAAGCCTTCACTGAACGCTTTGAAATTGAAAGCCGCGAGGTCTTTGCAAAACGGCAGGAAATTCTGGAAGCCATCAAGTTAAAGCCAACCGATGTTGTGGCGGACATCGGTGCGGGCACGGGCTTGTTTACTCGTCTGTTTGCATCCAGTCTCGGCCAGGAAGGTCGAGTCATCGCAGTCGATATTGCTCAGAAGTTTCTGGATCACATTGAAGTGACCTGTCGCGAACAGAATCTTCGGAATGTCGAAACCGTGCTGTGCAAAGATGATTCCACGGAGTTGCCTCCGGAATCCGTGGACGTTGCTTTCATCTGCGACACGTATCATCACTTTGAGTTCCCTCAGAAGACTATGACCTCGCTGCTGAAGGCTCTGAAGCCTGGTGGGCGAGTGATTCTGATTGACTTTCGACGCGTGGAAGGCGAAAGCTCCGACTGGACCATGGATCATGTGCGAGCTGGCCAGGAAGTCTTCGAAGCGGAAGTGCTGGAGTCCGGTTTTCGAAAGGCGGATGAGATCAAAGATCTGCTGAAAGAAAACTACATGTTGGTCTTTGAACGAGACCAGCAGGTTGCTGGCCTCAATTTGCTGTTCCCGATCATCAAAGGTTATGGCGGCATTGTGGCTGTGGCCGACGCCGTTGAGCCGCCTCGTGCCGGAGGGAAGCTGGTTCTGGATGTGACTTCCGAGGCGAAGAAGCCTGAAGAGATCAACAAGGGTCTGGATCGAGCGGCACGACTGCTGAACTTGTACGGCGCAGCGGGGCACAAGGCTTCTGACATCAGCATCACGGTTGTTCTGCATGGTGAGGCCACGAAGGCGGTGTTGTCTGACGAAGCATGGGAATCACGTCTGCAGATGAAGCACAATCCCAACCTGACTCTGATTCGACTGCTGCAAAAGGCGGGCGTAGAAGTCATTGTCTGCGGCCAGGCACTCAACTATAAGAAGATTGAACGAAGCGAAGTGGGTTCCGATATCCCGGTGGCCGCGGCGGCCCTGACCGTGCTCCTGAATCGCCAGGCCGATGGTTTTGCGTATGTGCCGGTACCCTGGTGATGCCTGCCGGGCGGCGGTCTTGTCGGTCCTGCCTGCCGGGCAGGACTTCGCGACGTGTCGCAACCTTGTGTGCAATCCGACCGTCAAAATCGGCCTGCATTTGCGATTGTACATGACGCAGTGTTCGCCTTGCGGCAATATGAAAATCCTTTCCGGCAGAAAGGAGCCACCACACACAGTCCTTTCCGGTGGAAAGAATCTGCTTCGGAAGTCCGTTAAGAACGACTTTCGGAGAACATGGAGTGACCCCTCGATCAAACGCCGTCGCGGCATCAAAGCTCATGAACTGGCTGCTGGCGTTCGTAACAACGGCCATCGTCGTGCTCGCGCTGCTTTTTCTGGCGGGTATGTTTCACGGGGAAGTAGAGTCCGATTCTGATCACCGCCGGAGCCGCCTTCTTATCCAGCCTGCCGATTACGATCGACCCGATCTTTTCGGGACTTGAATGGTCGCTCATCTTCGGCCTGATTGCGTCCACGGGGTTCACGCTCTTTGTGATTCCGGTCAGCTGCTGGCTGCTCAACGCTGGTAAATGACAGCCGGTATTGACCGATTCGAATTGATCCTCCCGTGCGCGAGATGTCTGGTGTTGACTTGCGTTTGCCAGCCAAATCCGGACACTTTGGCCAATTGTGAGGTGTTCCAGGTGCTGGTCGCCACAGGTTCAAATTATCCGTGATCAAGAATGAGGCCATGAGCAAGAATCGAAAAGCAGAAGTTGACGCCGCCGTGAAGGATATTGACTTCAAAAAGAACGACTATCAGATTGAACTTAACACCAATCATGGCAAGATCGTCCTGAATCTGCTGCCAGATGTCGCGCCTGGGCATTGCTCAAATCTGATCGGCCTCACCAGGATTGGGTACTACAACGGAGTAATGTTCCATCGCGTGATCAGTGGCTTCATGATTCAGGGTGGTTGCCCGCAGGGAACGGGAACTGGCGGTCCAGGCTACACGATCAAGGCTGAATTCAACGCTACTCCGCACGTCGATGGGGTTTTGTCCATGGCTCGCACCAGCGATCCGAATTCCGGTGGATCACAGTTTTTCATCTGCCTGGGAACTCAGTCATTCCTGGATCGTCAGTATACAGCATTCGGGCGAACAGCCGATGCGGACAGTCTGGCCGTTGTCCACAGGATTGGCGCGACCAAGACGGACCGAAGCGATAAGCCGCTGGAAGCCGCCACTATTCAGTCGGCCAATGTTCTGGTCAAACCAAAGGGCTGATTCGGTAAATCTCAGGACTGAATCGGATTTCCAGATACCATCGTTTAACCCGTGGCTGACAGGCGAAGCTTTTCTGATTCTGCCCTGTCGGGCACGGGTTGAAGTGAACAAAGCTTTCAGATCAATAATGCAATAACTGTAAGAGACGCGATATCAAAAACCATGGCACAGTTTTAGGCTGCGGTGGTTGTGAAATTGATTTCAAAATCGCCGAAGCTCGGGCGAGGTGGAACAGGAATCGGCAGATTGACAATGCGACGCTACTGGCTCTTTAAATCAGAACCCGATGTTTTCTCGATCCACGATCTGGCCGCGAGCAAAGGCAAACGGACATCGTGGGAAGGAGTGAGAAACTATCAGGCTCGCAATATGCTGCGTGATGACATCAAGAAGGGCGATGGAGTTCTGTTCTACCATAGTAACGCCGATCCGATGTGCATCGCAGGCACCGCCGAAGTTGTGAAAGACGGTTATCCGGACTCTTTCGCCTGGCAGCCCGACCACAAATACTTTGACGAAGCATCAACCGAGACAAAACCGGTCTGGTTTATGGTTGATATCAAGCTGGCTGAGGTCTTTTCTGATCCTGTAACCCGTGCAGTGCTGGCAGAAGATCCTGTGTGCAGTCAGATGATGGTCATGAAAAAGGGCAGCCGCCTCTCAATCCAACCAGTCACAGAAGCGGAATGGCTGGCAGTTCACAGGCTGGCCGGTGTCGCGATCTGATCCTTGGCCTGCGTTTTTGCGCGTTTTCACAGGAATACTCGCAAAACTGCTCGACCTGTGACCAGGCAAACGGTCACCATGCCTGTGCCCGGATGGAGCACCGAATCAAAGAGTTTTCATGGTTGTCCAGCGATCTGAGGCCTGTTCGGCAGGTCAAGGTAAGGATTTACCGAGGGGCTCCGGTACGCTCGGAGTCGGACACCCTGCATCCTGCGGATCAGGGTGAGTGCATTTTGCAGGTATCTCAGCTTGGTTTTGTTTGATGACGCACTGTATTTCCAGAATCATAATCTGCCCATGAGCGGAACCGACATTACTTCTCGTTACGCTCCGCTTAAAATCGCTGCATTCACGTTTTCATATCTCCCAATGATGACGGGGATTTCATCACTGGTGCACGAACGAATTGCGTGCTTACTCAAGCGAGGCCACACTGTTCGCCTTTTTCATCCTCAGGTTCCGGATGGTGACGAAAGCCATGCTTCGGGATCGACTGGACTTGATGAGCTTGCTGCACTCGGTGATTTCAGTGCGGTCTCCTTTCCAACAGTTCGTAATCCCCTGAGACGTTCGTTTCCGGAAGCCGCGTCCCATAAAGTCTGGGATGATCGCAAGCTGCTTGAAGATTTCTCACCGGATGTGATCACTGTCGACGAGGCCGCCGGGCTCTACGGAGCAGCATCCGGCTGGCTGAAAGGATACGGCAAGCCAGTCGGAATTCGATATGCTCAGAAGCATCATGTTCCGTGTGTCAATCTTATGCAGACTGACTGGCAGGGGTATTGCGAACACTATATCGGAGCAGCCGCCTTTCGCATCGCCGTCCCCGCGGTACGCAGAATCATGAAGCCTGTCGTCATGGGTTATGATTCGAATCTGACGCCGTCTCGTTTCCTGTCTGATCGAAATCGAGCGATTTACGGTGATCGTATTGAGTATCTTGGCTTTCATGGCGTTGACTGCGAACGCTTCTGCCCGGACAACATTCGATTCAATCCGATACCGGATGACGATTCGCCCATCATTCTTAGCGCAGGCCGCATTGCACGAGAGAAGAGCGTTTGGCAACTGCTGAAGGCCTTCCGGCAGGTACAAGCATGTGTGCCCAACGCCAGGCTGGTTGTGCTGGGGCGCGGGCCTTTGCTGAGGTCTTTTCGGCGCAGAGCCGCGGCCTTTGGTGAGCAAGTGCTTGTGCCCGGTGCAGTCTTTGGAGATCAACTGAAGGGCTGGTACGCTCGAGCGAATGCTTATTGGACAGCCTCCACGACCGAAAATTTCTCGGCCGGGATTATGGAAAGCCTTGCCTCCGGAACTCCGGTGATTGCCGCAGCAGCGGGCGGAAACATCGAACAAGTGGTTGATGGAGTCAGTGGCTACCTGGTGCCATCGGGGGATTATTCCGCGATGGCTCAGAACACAATTTCACTCCTGAGTGACTTAGAACGACTCGAGGCAATATCGGCAGCGGCACGTGTGCGAGCTTTGGAATTGAGCCTGGAGAACTCCACCGAGCGGCTGTTGAGTCATCTTCATTCGCTTGTTCAAAAAACATTGTCAAATGGCCATGAGAACGGCGTCGAGCCAGGAAAATAGTGTTCGGTCGCCGCTCTGCAAAAGTGGGGCATGCCCCCGCAGCCCATCGGTGCGGAGGATTCCTGCTTCATTTGTTCCTGTCATTCTGCTGAGCCCGAACACACTCCACTTAACTCAGTACCCTGCACTTGCACGGTCGATTCAAAAATGAGTGCGAGGGGAATAGCTGGGCCTTCCGCAGGTCGTGAGGCTGCCTGCTGATGGCTGAGCATAACCGGCATTGTCGGATGTCGTCTCTGCCACGACGTAGTTTTCCTGTTACACCAGGGCTTCGATGGCACTGTCGTTTGGAGTCCGTTAAGTTTTTAGCAGAGTTCGCAATGAGTTATGGGCTGCTAAATGACTTCCTTTGCAACCACCACAATGTGCTGCCCCTTCGGCACTGGGGCAACCCAGGCCTGGGCCAGCACAACTCCGTCGAGAGCGGCAACGCAGGGCCATGGATCAAGGTCAATTCGATCGAAATCATGAAGGTAGCCGACGGTCTCGCCTTTCTTTACTGGCGTACCGCATTCGACGAGCGGTTCATAATGTCCGGCGAACGGAGCGGGGATGAAGCATTCTCTGGAAACCATTTCCAGCTTCCGCTGAGTTCCCGCTTTGTGGTGCGCAATCGGCTCGATTTTTCCATGCATCAGCCCATTGTTAATCAACGCTGCCAGAACGCCCTGACGTCCGTAACGAACACCTTCCGGATTGACCGAACGCCCCCAGCCAAGTTCTGTGCCCACGGTGATCTTGCCGAGCCGTTCGGCTTCTGAAGGCAGCAGTCCGGGCGTTACGTTTTGATAAACCATAAGAGCGGGCGTACCGAACCAGCGAGCCGTCGTTTCAATTTTCGCTGCCAGTTCGGGATCATCCACCGGATGAAAATTCGCGCAGATGGCAAACCGAGCGACATCGCCGCCGGAATGGAGATCCAGCACGATGTGAACTCGCGGCCAGATGTATTGACGCACGAACGCCGCGATACGATGAGTGATCCCGGCGAGTGCTGGAGTCACACCAGCTCCATCAACGAATGCTCGGTTCAGGTTCACGCCATCATCGAGTTTGCTTTCTCGCGTCCCGGCAAGGAACGCGGCAGGATTGAGAACCGGGATCAGGATAATTCTTCCGCGAACATCTTCCATGCGGATATCACGCACCAGATGCTTCAGGACGCAAGGCCCTTCGTATTCGTTGCCGTGATTTGAACCGAACGAAACCAGGCCTTCACCGTCTTTTGCTTCAGGGCCGACAAAAACTGTCAGCGGCATCAGGTGGTCACCCCAGATACTGTCGTGTTCAAGAGCAACCCAGTAATCTCTGCGGCCGGGAGAATCAAGATCAAGCTTTTCAGGACGGACAATCACTCGGTTCATGGAAGCACTCTCTGGAAGAATGTTGCAAAGTGGCAAGTTGTGTCGGGGCTGTCAGGAGAAGTCTCAGCCATTGGCTTTGACGGGGGGAATGTAGCGGTTGGCAAGTTCCGCGTAATCTTCTCTGACCGGACTGAAAACGTCCAGCACGACAGCCGGTCCATTCACAGCCACCGCACGATGAGGCACGTTTGGCGGAATAATGAACAGCGAACCAGCCTCGCAAATGCGGGTTTCGTTACCAATCGTCAGTTGAACCTGACCCTTGATCAGCATTCCGGCCTGTTCGTGAGGATGATGGTGGAGCGGCACTTCGGCACCGTCTTCCATTTCAAGATACGACAGCATCAAGTTTTGGCCGTGCGGAGTTCGCATTCGGCACCCCGGGACAGGTTCGATGGCCGGGATTTGTGATAAATCAACAAAAGGCATGATGGTTCTCAGTCTCTGAGTTTGTGACCGGTCAGCTTCAGGAAGAGTCGTTCCAGGTTTGGTTCGTGAGTTCTGATGGATCGTACGCCGATCGAATGTTGTCCCAGCGTCGTCAGGATCGACGTGACTTCATGATTCAACGCGGCTTCTGTATTCACGTCAGACGTGCTGATGCGGACGACCGTTTCATCACCATCTCGATCGATGGTCGCCGTTGAGCCCAGAGAGAGCGTCGACGGAAGCGAAGCATTCCCGATCCGCAATTCAATCTCGAACGGAATTTCTTTCAGCAGTTCCGGGATCGTATCGCAGGCCAGCATTTTGCCGTGATCGACGATCGCTGCGCGGGAGCAGATGGCCTGCACTTCTTCCATGTAGTGGCTGGCATAGATGACAGCCGTCCCGTTGGCCTGCAGGGTGCGAATGCATTCAATCAGATGTGCGCGGCTTTGAGGATCCACACCGACGGTGGGCTCATCCAGAATCAGCAGTACAGGATCATGCATGACTGCGGCCGCAAAATTGAGACGACGTTTCATGCCTCCCGAGAATGTTTCCGCAAGGTCATCGGCTCGAGCAGACAGTCCTACCTGTTCGAGGACTTGCTCGACTTTCTGTTTTCGCTGCTGACCGCTCAACTGATAAAGGCTGGAAAAGAAAAGCAGATTCTCGCGGGCCGTCAGGTCAGGATAAATCGCCAGATCCTGAGGCACCACGCCCAGCCGCTGTCGACTTTCAGGAATCCTGCGGTCGAGTGCTTTCCCTTCCAGCCGGACTTCACCGGAGTCTGGTTCCAGCAGGCCGCAGATCATCATCATCGTTGTGGACTTGCCTGCGCCGTTTGGGCCCAACAATCCGAATGCCTCCCCGGCATTCACTGAAAAGCTGAGTCCATCGACAGCCTTAAGGTTGCCGTAGGCTTTGAACAGGTTGTCAACTTCAAGCAATGGCGACATACGGAAAATGTGCTTCGAACTGCAGGCCAATGGGCGGAATCAGACGTTAGTGGCCAACAACACGAGTCTGCTGGTGACTCTTCAATTGGGCCAATCCTGAGGTGAGACTCAGGTGACACCGGATTTCAACAGGAAATCCTCCCTGTTGGGCAGTATGGCTGAACGTGCTGACCGGTCAAGGCGCAAGCGGCAGACTATGGAAGAGGCTTTATTTGAACCTGGTGACGCCCCGATGTACTGTCGAGCCTTGGCAGGACCACTTTGCGGCGATGTTTAACAAGAATCCATGTGCTGACCGGAACAGCATAAAACCATGAAATGATGAAGTACGCGATGCTCAAACCATGGGATCCCGAAGTTGAGCCGAAATGCCAGATCGCAGAAGCCACAAGGCAACTGGCGAAAACACTGATCAGCAGAAACGGATCCGTCTTAAACAGTCTCACGTAGCTTTGTTCTGCCATAGCCAAAGTCCAGCCTACCATGCCGCATGCAAAGAATAGTATGGCTGAGTTCGGAATAAATCGGCCAGCGAGATCGACCCCAGCGAGTTTTGCCAGAAAAACTGCCAGAAAGAAGGACATCATCCCGCCCAGAAAAACCGCGACCGAGAGCAGGGAAGCCCGCAGTATTTCAAGTTCAAACTGACGATGCTTCTGGGACGCGAGGAGAGCACCAAAACGTGGAAGTCGGGTCTGGAGCCATGCGAGGCTGGCCGCCTGAACGGTAGTCAGAAGTTGCCACGTCAGCCCAATCTGGCCCGCTGCGATCTCCCCATGGAATCGAAACGTAACCGGGACAATGAACCATGTGGCAAAGTAGCTGCATATGGATTGGATCGCGAGGCGCCACTGCAAAGGCCAGATTTCTTTTCGCCAGTTAAGCTGATTTCTGTTCGGCGTGGCGTTCAATTCGGAGAGCATGACCGCATACTCTCCGTAAACGATTTTTAGTTCCCATACCAAACGTACAAGATTGGACACGACAAGGGTCCAGAGTCCGAAGCCGGAAGCGATACTGATCCAGATAAAGATGCTTCCCGAAACGCTTTGCAGAAAACGCATTCTGTTGACAGGAACAACCTGGTTGCATCCTTCAAGTACGGCAATGCGTGGCACCAGCAACATCGATATTGCGTTGAGTGTCACGCAGATGATCCACGGCAGCAGCCACTCCTGCGCAAACAACGCAGACACTTCCTGCTTGCCGTGGAACAACACCATGATTCCAATCGGAGTCGTCAATAACAGAAAGACGGCAGCGCATCGCGAATACCACCAGCATCCGAACCGGTAAATCTCGGCAAGACGTCCTTTCGCCTCCGCCGCCCCCGAGACTTTTCCATCCAGAAGCAGCACGTGAGCCCATTCGTGACTGGCCAGTAACACCAGAATTCCACTCAGACCCAGATCCAGGAAGTTCTGAATCGCCAGCAGGCTGACGATCGTGTAATACAATCCCTGCCGCTCTCCGGTAAAAAACTGCGTCATCAGAACAACCGTGAAGGTTGCTGCGACAAGCTGCCAGAGCCGTGCACCGACGGAGAAGGTTATCGCAGCATCCAGTCCGATCGCACAGGCAAGTTTCCGGACAGTGCATGCTAAGTGTTTTCGAAGGTCCAATTTTGACCTTAATTCAGAAGGAGGTGACTGATGCTTGGGGGCCATTCGACAGCAGACTTACGCTGTCGTTAAGCAGAACCCGGGGGAGAAATTTGCCTCGTCGTAAATATCCCAGGAATCTTCTGGACGGGGACCTGCTCGGCGAAATGCGGGTGCGCAGGGTTAAAACGCCGGACAATCGGTCGATTGGCTCCGGAATAACGCAGTCATTGCCCGACGGAACAACCATGTCAGAGTCTCGCTTCATCTGCTCCTGAAGTCTTGAAGAATAAATCACTGGGGATGACCTGAGTGATTTCGTGCAGTCGGCGAATCGTCGCTGTTTCCGAATGATGTTCGGTGACGTACCTGAGACCGTTCCGGCCTAATTCTTCGGCTTGACTACGGTTTGTCCAAAGACGAACGATCTCACTGGCGAATTGATCGAGGCTGCCATTGCAGACAGCGCCTGCATTGTGTCTGGAGATGAATCCCGGATCTGAATCCAGTGTCACGACAGGAACACTGGTTGCTGCCGCCTGCAGGAAGACATTGGGGAATCCCTCGAATATCCGACTGCCGGTGCTGACGAACATTGCCGCCTGCCGGAAATAGGCTGGGATAGTTTGAAAGTCAACGCGTTCGACGATTCTCAGATTTGGCGGACATCGACTTCGTATCTCTGCTGCAACATCCTCATTCTGAGTATTCATGATCATCACAAACTCTACTTCCGGGTACTTGAGGGCAACTTCCAGCATAAGATGCGGTCGCTTATGATGATGATCCGAGCGTCCGATCCACAGGACAAAGCGTGCCGGAAATTCGCCGTTGAGCCTTGGTTGTCGCTGCAACTGACGCTGCCAGTCGGAACAGTCAAAGGGATTGGGGAACAGGCAGGATTCCCTTCCAAAGTGTTTTTTCAGTAAATCCTGTTGAGTCTCTGTCTGACAGACGATCGTCTCCGCATGCTCAATGGCTGCCGCACACTGGCGGCCGGCGTCTCCGTCGCAGTTCAGCCAATCTTGTGACTCAGCATAACGCGGGTCAAGATCCGAGTTAGAGACCACAAACAGAATCGTTCGGCGACTCTTCTTTCGGGCGGCCTCAAAGACTCTTCTTGTGCGATCACTGACACCCATACAGCAAAAGGTGTCGCAGTCAGTTGCAGAAACCACGAGGTCGAAATCTTCACGGACTGCTGATGGTCGGTTGAGGAATCGGTCGAGCATAAGGCGTGGGATTTGCCAGATCAGATTCGAATTCCATTTGTTGATTTTGAGCCATGGAAAAGAACGCAGGATAGAAACGCGTTCGGAAACAGATCGACGAATCCTGAACAGCCTGTCTACCCATGTCACGACAGTGAATCCATCGATGAACAGCTCGGGACGAACGCAGGAATCCCGGACAACGACCACGACTCGGGCTGTCGACGTCTTCCCGAGCATCCGCGCCATGATGATGGCCTGAGTCTCAGCTCCACCAATGCTTCCGGCCGCCTCCGGGTAAATTATCGGAGTGGCATGAAAAGTCACAAGACAAATGGACTGTGTTGCAGTTTTGAGCAAATCGAGCACGGGCGGTCACGGTAATGAGATGGGGTGGCAGGAGCAATTCTGGTGATCAGGAAGCTGATGATTTCCTCAGAAGAAATCGCTTCAAACACCAGACGAAAAATGCATAGGGCCAGTTAAGCATAAAGGCCACTGCGATTCTAAGGTCGGTACGAAGTAGTCGCCAGAGGAACAAGGGATGCCGTATCAGGGATCCGGAAAATCGACCTGCTCGCATAGCCTGCAGCCACGATGTGCTGACTCTGCCGGCCCCTCGCCTGATTTGTGCAGGCTCTATTGCGATGCTGTCACGAATAATCTGCTGAACAGCAAGACTCTCGAGTTCAAGGGTGCCACTGGACGTTGTTCCCTGTCGTCGCGTGTTAGAGTGAATCCGACTTCCGCTGAGTGTCTGCGAGACATACGCGAGGTCGCTTTCCATCAAAATCTTACACCATTGCAGCCAGTCTCCTGCGAGTCGAAGATCAGTGCTGGCTGGGCCGGCCTGCTCATAAAGTTGACGTCGAAAAACAACGGCACTCGCGCTGACGATCACGTTGCTCACGTACAGTGGTCCACGAATCATGTCGCGTCCTTTCATTCGAAAATCGTTCTGCCAGAACTCGCTTCGAGTCTCAGTTGCGTTTTCCGGAAAGACGGCACCGGTCTCATCGATGCGCTGAGATCGACAGAACGCCAGTCCCACAGACGGATCCTGGTCAAGGATTTTGGTCAACATTTCAAGAAACTGCGGTTCAGCGACGTCATCAGACTCTGCGATCCAGATCAGGTCTCCTTTCGCCTCCTGCATGCCGCGGTTCCATTGCGCGAACGGGCTGCCGGTGTTTTGAGCATTGCGAATCAGGCGAACGCCCTGTCGTTTCAGGAATGTTTCAAGAAACTCTCCGCTGCCATCCTGCGATGCGTCATCCAGCAGGATCAGTTCGAAATCCTGAACCGTCTGACGCAGAATCGACTCCAGACGAATGGGAAGAAATCTCCGATGGTTGTAGGAGGGGACGATCACTGAGATATGAGGCGTGGAATTCATTCGCTGAGATCACTGTAAACTTCGGTGCAGCCAGAACGAGTCAGAAAGAAGGCCGCGCGACCGGCCCAACCCGGAACATGATGCGATTTACTCAGGTCCTGAAACTGGTGCAGTTCGGAAGCTGTAAAGACAGAGCCAAACTGACGCCGACAATTCGCGGAATGGTCATGCAGACTCAGGCCTCGGCGGTAGAGTTCACTGGCGGCATAAGTAAAAGCGTCCGACTCATACTGAATACACTTGAGTGAAAGGCCAGCGGCCTCCGCAGCCAGCTTAAGACTCATTTCTGAATGCAACACGAAATGACGTGGTGCATCAATCTCGGCCCAGTTTGTCCCATACGTTTGCCAAGGACCGCGTGAAACGATGGGAACACGTATCATGCAGGTGCCATCGGGAGTCAGTATCTCACGGATCTGCCTCAGTTGCTCCACCTGGTGGGCCATATGCTCAAAGGAATGGTGCAACGTAATCAAGTCGAAGGTTCGGCCGGCCAGTACTGATAAATTGCTGGCATGGATGCGTATGGGGCCGTACTGGATATCGTCGGGCAAATACGGGTCGACTCCGGTCAGGCTGGTAAATCCAAGTCCGGACAATTGCCTCAAGTGCCATCCGCTTCCGCAGCCCACATCAAGGATGGCCGCTTTGTGGGTGCGCACGGACGTGTGTTTTAGCCACTTTCGAAGATCACTTGCGTCCTGATTGGGATACCGATCGGCAATCCAGCCTCCCAGGCCGCCGCTGCCGAGACAAATCGAGCGGTCTCGGAAATGCTTCAGCCAGCGACGAACCGGGTTTTGCGGAATGCTGACAGCAGGCGTATCACAGAAAGAATAGTATTTCTCTGAAGGATAATAAGCTGACAGGTCCACAGGAGGATTCATGATGCAGAGGCAGCAGCAGCGTTCACATTCAAAATAACGAAACTCGTCCCTCGTGCCGAACATCATTTCCTGCACATGATGAATACGCCCTGTTTCAGATTTACAAATGAGGCACGCCAATCATTTTTCCTTCAACAAACCCATGTTGGATATCTTTTCGATCCTGCTGAACCACCACGCGCTAAACAGCCTTCTTCTGCCAGTAGACACCACCCCAGTCGATTCGGATGATCTCTTCCGAGATCCCGTTGTCTCTCCGAAAGTCATGGACTGCGTCTTTGCAGGCAGGCACAGCGCCATAGTCATCTACGATCAGGAATCCGCCGGGGGAAAGTTTGGCGTACAGATTTTTCAGTCCGTCCATCGTGGATTCGTACATGTCACCGTCAAGTCTCAGAATGGCCAGTTTCTCAATGGGGGCTGTTGGCAGTGTGTCCTTGAACCAACCCTTCAGAAACCGCACCTGATTATCCAACAGTGCATACTTCCGAAAATTTTCCTGAACGGTTTGTAGAGGGACTGCGAGTTCACCGTAAGTATGGTGTGCGTCTCCTTTGTCTTTGGGGTAGTTATGTTCGTCAGGCTCCGGCAAGCCTTCGAAAGAATCAGCGACCCACACGATTCGGGAGGTATCTCCCCATGCTTTCAGCATCGCCCGCATAAAAATTGTTGCACCCCCACGCCAAACCCCGGTTTCAATAAAGTCGCCGGGAATGTCGTTGGCCAGGACATGCTGAATACAACTCTGAAGATTGTCGAGTCGATTCCGGCCAATCATGGTGTGGGCCATCGGAGACCAGTCCGTGCCATTCAGCCTGTTCTGAACATCATATTGATACGGAATCACAACGCGCGCGCCGGACCGGCGAAGAGCTGGCAAAAGAAACCAATTGAAGAACAGTCTTTTGTAGCCTCTGGATGGCGCAAATTCTTTGACTTCGCTGCCAGAATAAATCGAATTCATGAGGCAGCGTTTCATTAAGTCCAAATACAATTCAGTCCCGGTATCCAATCCCATTCCCTCGCATTCGACGCGACGCAAAAAATGTCAATCAGCCATGCTGTGCCTGTTGGGTACAGCCTGTGCTCCGGCGGGAAACTACAAACCCTGTAGATGGTGTTACTGCAGCGTGGCTTTCGCGAAACAGCACTAATGCCCGCATCGTATCCTACGATTATCCGAAACGGCATGCCAGTCGCGGCTTTCATCGCGTCCCGAGGCCGACCAGACGAAGTGGCTGTGGCTTGGAGCCTGTTACGGGGAAGCCCTCTCCGCCCGGCGTTTCTGTTGAACTATTGTAGAATTCACTGCCAACAAAGGATTCAGTCTTCCGGAAGTTCAGGATATCATCCGAGTTCAACTTCGCGAAAATTTGTCAGGAACACGGTCTGTCTGTTGCGAATAGTCAGGTGTCGAGGCGTGGAAATGCGAATTCACATATTTCTTGCAGGTTTATTGTGTCTCCTGAATTCCGTGGCCTCCGCTGCAGGTAAAACAACCGGCTTTCCACGGTATGACCAGGCGGTGGCCAGCGCGGTCAGTTATCTGTATTCGCAGGCGGACGCCATACCGGAGAAGGAGACGAGTCTGGTTGCTTACGCTCTGGTAAAAGCTGGAGAACCCAAGGATCACGCTTTGGTTCAGCAAGGTGTGCATGCTGCCCTTGAGCGGACCGAGCAGGGTCACTCAGGCTATGACCATATCTACTTGTCCGGGGTCGATGCAATGTTGCTCGCCGAGGTTGATCCCGAGGGACACAAGGATGCATTGCAAAAAATTGCCAATTATGTGGCGTCGAAACAGCACGGCAACGGAGGATGGTCCGATTCCAATTCCAATTCCGATACCAGTATGGCGCAGTATGCGATGCTGGCATTGTGGGCCGCAAAAGGGGCTGGTGCCAATGTGCCTCCCGAAGTCATTGAACGCAACATTAACTGGCATCTTTCTTTCGGAAATGCAGACGGGAGCTGGGGCTATCGGCCAGAAGGCGCCAATCTTTCCCCAACACACAATATGGCCATGGCCGGTGCGGCAAGTATGGGAATTGGACGCCTTCTGTTGTATGGCCCCAAAGTGAAACCCAAAAAGCAACCGTCGGCTTCTGAGAAGAAACTGGGCGTACTGGATAAGGTCGAGGAAGAAGTCGACGAAGCAACGGCACTTCTGGGCTTTCCGGACTATCGACCAAAAGTTCCGGCCGCCACGATTGATGCTCGCATCACGAGAGCTTTCAACTGGATCGACACTCGTTTCCCGCCTCCGCAGCGAGAAGGCGACGTTCTGTTTCCCTACTACATGTTTTACGCTCTTGAGCGAGCTGCCGCACTTTATGATCTAGGAGACGTAAACGGCAAAGATTGGTACGAAACCTATGGTGACATTTTGCTGACAATGCGAAATGCTGAAGGTGTCTTTGATCGAGATAGTGATCAGTACTCCTCCAACACGATTGGTGCGTCGTTCGCCATCTTGTATTTCATGAAGTCCACGCAACAGACACTGGATAAACAATATGGCGTCGGCCGCCAGCAGGGAAAACGTGGCAATCCGTTTGGAGATAAAGAAGTCAAACGCGAGCCCACAGAGCTCGACCTGCTGATCGCTGATATGGAGAAGCTTGACCTTTCATCCGTCGACGATACCCCGATTGAAGTCGCCGATGAAATTGTGCGCAGTGTGATCTCCATCGATGATCCCGAAGAATTGGTGGGGCAGGCCGACAAACTCAAAAGCCTGATGAAACATCCCAACGCCGATGTTCGCAAATCCGCTTGCTGGGCTTTGGGACGCACGGGGGACTTTAAGCTGGTTCCATTCATGCTCGATGGAATTCGTGATCCGTCCGTGGACGTTAATGTGGAAGCCATTGCGGCCCTGCGATTCATCGCTCGCAAGCCGAACGGCTTCGGGGAAACCTTAAGTCCGCTCGAAGGTGTCGAGAACCCAACGGATGAACAGAAGGTGCGAATCGTTAATGAGTGGCGGCAAAAGGCCATTAACTCCTGGTCCGCATGGTATGCGCGAGTTCGCCCGCATGAAGAGCAGGACGGTTTTGACCAGCTTTTGATCGCCGTTCCGCTGAATTCAAAAGCTGTGGAAGAAAGCAAGAAGTAGGCAGCAAGTGTTAACGCGAATTGTACGTCGCTCGTATACCATCGTTTCGCGGTCCTGAAGCGGTTACGACGGCCGCGGTTTTGTGAGTCGTCGAATTCCGCGTTTCAGAAGACCACGAATCATCGCCCGCGCCTGCGAAACCCGGTCCTGAGTCGCATAGGGACTGACTTGCCATGTTTCGGGCCGATAACCACACGCCAACATTCCATTCTGAAGCACTGCTTCGATTCTGCTGATGTCGCTTGCGGATAGCTCTGTTCGGTATCGTCCGATGCGACCGGCGTTCAGTGGTTCGTGTAACCGTTGATGATGAGGCAAGTCTGCAACGCTTTGAAATGTACCTCGCGCTGCAGCGTGGTCGACATTCAGCACATTGCCAGAATCAGGCATCTTTATTTCGGGCCCAAGCCATTCGACGAGCTTCCTGAGTGTTGATGCGGATGACACGCAAAGATCCTCATACCGAATCTCAATCCGATTCTCCGCCGGTATCAGGCGTTCCGCCATTAGCCAGCATCCCAGTGCGTGATGCCATTCCATCGCGGCCACAACCGGATCATCAGCACCAAATTGCATCGACATCATGGAACAAACAACATCTCTGGGATCACGCACCACATGGACGAATTTTGCATCGGGGAATAGTTCGAGCAGCCATGGAATCGACAATCCGTAAAGCGGCGTATTGTCGCCGACAAAACTCAATTGCCTCCATGGAATTGGGGAGTCAAGCTGCCAGACATAGTGGATAAACGCCGACGCGCCAGTGAGCTGCTGCTGCTGTTGGCAGAAATCTTCAAATCCCTGTTCGCTCGCTCGCGCCGACCACTTCTCCACGACCAGCCAGGAATTGACGACTTCAATCAGTTGTCGTCGTGAATCATGGTTGGCAATATCGCGCAGCAGTTCCACGCTTTGACCTATGAATCCCGTCTCCTTCGCGATATGGACACCAGGCAGACGATTCATCAGTGAAGCAGTAACCGTCGTTCCCGATCGACCGCTGCCCACAATAAAAATGGGGACAGGAGAATTGCTCATGAATCGTTCTCCCGTGCTCATCAGGCTGCTCGTCGCAATGATCTGAGGACGTTGCACGTTTCAATCTTCCGCCATTCGTGTTCCCAGGTCATGTCCTCACGCTGCATCAACCTGTGTGCATTATTCGACATCCGGGCGTAGTGAATGGCATCGTCGAGCATTTTCATCATCGCCTCGGAAAGTTGCTGCTCGTCGAATACGCTGTCCACCAGAAGCCCAACCTGATTGTGATCGACGAACGATTCGAATTCGCCGATCCGCGTCGCGATCACCGGCATCCCAAGTGCCAGATACTCGTACAGCTTGGTGCAGTTCGTGCCAACCAGACGATATCGAGGGGTGTCTGCCAGCAACGACAATCCACAGCAGCGATGCTTCCCCGCAAAGACTCGAAACTGAGCGGGCGTTACGCTGTTATGAACAACAACACCAGCCGTGCGTCGCAATTGCTCGAGCAGTTCTTTATCGCCATCTCCGAAGACATGAAGCTCTGCACGTTGTCGATGAGCAACGCTCAGTTGCTGAAAGGCTCTTGCTGCGACCCCAGGGCCTTTTTCCTCGAAGACTCCCCCGATATACACAAAACACAACTTCTCGTTCACCGGTTGAACGCCAGAAGATGCACGCCAGTCGACGGTTGGGTAGTTGTGAATCTCAACAACTTCCGCTTGCCATTGCTGCAGATGACGCTTTAGCGTGGCGTCGTTCATATGGATGCAGGTCACGACGGTCACAAAAGGCAGACACGCACGGTGAATGCTGCGAACCAGCAATCCGCTGAACCGACGTCTCAAAGCCGAACCTCCGTTCTCCATGGTATTCAGCTCATAGTGGTCATGCTCATCATAGAGCACCGGCACTCGTCGAAGAATTCCCACAAGAATAGCCATCGGTAACATTAACCAATGAAAACACATCACAGCCCGCAGCTTCGCTTGTGTGAGTTCACCCAGATTCAGCGTCAGAGTTCCTCTGCGAGTTTCCGTCATCGGACGTTCCGATTTATCGAGCTGCCAGGTACCTCGCGGCAATGATCCAATCTGAACCCCGACACCTATCGATCGAACACCCTCAATAAAGAGTGCCATCCGTTTATTGACCGCGCGCATCCCGGTGAGGCACAGCACGTAGTCCGTGATGGCAGATCCTGTGTCAGATGTGCTCGGCTTGTTCAACGTTAACCTGTTTGCTGGAAAGCTGAAAACGGAAAATCATTGGGGTCGATACGGTTGCTGACTGCGTGATGTGGCCGAAGCCAGAGCCGCTGTGGCTGTCGTTGGCAGTCGAACACGCGGCGTCGGAGTTGTTGTGTACTTCCGTGTTGCCCCGAGTTTTTCTCCGCCGAAAATTCCGGAGCGAGCTTCATTGACGCAGGCTGCCAGCAATAGAGTGGCTCCGGGAAATGCCAATGGCCCAGCGGTCCAGGAGAAAATGATATAGGCCACGATCGGGATTGTTGGCACGAACTGTTCTCGACGCAGAAAAACGGCCCGTGCGGGAAGCCACAATAACAGCATCATCATCGTGGTGAAGATGAACGCGGCCGGAAATCCGGATTCAAAAGCAACCTGCAGGAAGTTATTGTGAGCGTGATTGATGTCCATGACCGCGAGAAACTGCTGAGGTTTTCCCGGGCCAACTCCCAGCATCGGATGGGCGATCGTGTGATGCCATGTAATCTTCCAGATTAACGACCGAGGGGCCGCAGGCACAAATCCCACGAGGCGCATTTTGACCAGCATCTGGTGCACAAACGGTGTTTGCAGAATATTGTCCAGGAAGTAATACGTTGAGGCGATGCCGGTGATGAAAAGCACCGCCAGGCGTTTATGATTGAACAGAATATACAGTGTCAACACGATCAGCATTGCGCCGATGCCGTTGCGAGACATCACCAGGAAAACTGCCAGACAGTTCAGAGGTAGAAGGATCAGCCACGGTAGCCGTTCTATCCCTCTGGCGTTGTCGAATTTCGAAAGAACCAGCGGCAGCGTCATATTGATTTGAGCCGCCATCAGGTTTCCGGCTCCTGAGGGATTCGAGATCAACCACGCCTCAAGGGCGCTCAGGTGATAAGCCTGATACAAAATCCAGTATGTCAAAATCAGGTTCGTTCCGAGGATCAACTGGCGACAGAACGATGAGACCTCTGTTGAAGAGAACGCCAGTGCTCCCAAAGCGGCGTAACAGGAAAGCACGTGAATTGTGCTGGAGATTTCGGCCGTGTTCACTTCTGCTGAAACAAGCGCCAGGACCATCAGGGCGATGGTGCCGAACAGAAAGAACAGATAGGCTCGAGCATTGGCGCTCAGGACCGCGCAGCCAGCGAGCATCAGTGATGCCACACTGCCGCCAATCAGCGTTGCGGTGTGGGAAACGGCCGAAGTCATTCCGGTCGTGATTAAGGCTGCGACAATCGCTGCGATGGTCGTTGATATCGATCGATCTGTTGTGGCATTCGGTGTCATGCGGTTCTCGCTTTCGCGGAGACACTTAAGCTCGGGAGCAGAGAATTCTGATCAGCCGCCAACGCATGCAATGGGTTCAAGTAGGGAAGCATCAGCAGGCCGGGAAATCGATAAATCTGAATGACGATCAGCAGATTCCAGATCGTTCGCGAAATCAGATAACCCGCGGATGCTCCCATGAGTCCCCAGGTTCTACCGAGCGCGATGACGAGAACTATCTGCAGCGGCCAGTGCCCGAAGAATGCTTTCGCGTAGAACCCCTGCAGTCCCATCGTCTGCATGACGGGGACCGTCGGGCCCGTGAGACAGTCGATTGAGACTGCTAGTAACAACACGGGCATGACATCAACAGCAGCGTGGTATTGTGGTCCGAGAATCTGAGTCAGCTTCGGTGAAATCAACCAGACACAGGCTGCGATTGCGAATGCAGACCAGAATGTCAGAGTCGCTGCACTCCGCACGCAGTGATTTGCCTGTGGCGTTTCGCCATTGGCATGCAGCCGTGCAAATTGAGGAATCAGGCTCAACCCCAGTACTCCCAGCGGAACGGCCGGCAGTGTTGCATAAGGAATGGCCAGTGCGAAACAGGCGGCGTTCTCAAATCCACATCCAGCAGCAATCGCCATCGGCAGCGTCGACTGGGAAGCCACAGCACCCGCTGAAACAGCGACTAATGGTAAGCCTCGACGCATCATGGCGACGACATCCTGGTGACGTATGCCGGATGCTGACTTCAATGCAGCTCCATGCAGGTCACGCAGGCGACCGAATGAAATCGAGATCACATAGATGATTGCTGATCCTGTCGCATAAATCGCGGCCATCCTGAGTGCTGAGAAACGCCAGCCGAAAATGTTCGAGATCACCACAACCAGAATCATGGCTGTCGGTAACAGGGTTTGCTCGGCCAACATCGCTTTGGATGTTCCAATGATCGGCATGGCTGTCCATTGCCGCAGATAACTCAATGTGAGTGGCACCAAAATCAAGGCAGCGGCCAGAGCCATGGCCATCCATGCGGACGCCACTCCCGCGAACGATCCGATTAACGTAAACGCTGTCAACATTGCCAACAGGACGCCCAATGACGTTATCGTGCAGCGGTATGTAACGGCGATGGCTTTTGCGGAGTCGCTATCAGCGATGACAGCATTGCTGGGCTTCTCTTTCGTGATCGCGCAGGCGAGAGTTTGCGAAAGAATTCGATCCGTCCCCAGCGGAGCCAGCGTGGCCAGCAGCATCGCCAACCCCAACGCCGCGCTGTAGGTACCATATTCGGCCGGACCCAGAAATCTGGCCAGCATCGTTGTGGAAACGAAAACAAGCACAATCCCCACCGCACGCACCAACAGTGCGCTAAGGGCGTCGGAGAGCCATGCTGAGGGTTTCCATCTCACTACGCAGCACGCTTTCGAAGAGCAGGGCGGAACGGAATTGTCGCACGGCTGTATTCACCCAGAATCGAATGGAGTTCGCAGAAGCTTCGCAGCTCTGCAACCGACATCGCGTTGTTTTCTGTGCTGACGTAGGGATCAGTCACAACGGCATTAATCAGATCGGGATAGTCATAAGCGATATCTTCATAGACGCTGCGAAATGCGGGCAGCACAGCAAACATTTCTTCCAGCTCGATGGTCCGCCGAGTTTCCTCATCGCTCATCAGTTCTTCATACAGCTTCTCGCCCGGCTTAGATCCAATCTCCGTGATTTCCATTTCCTCAGGAGCAATGCCTTGTTGAGGAGCCAGTTCCTCAATCATCACCTGCGCGAGATCCGCGATACGAATTACCGGCATTTTGGTGACAAACACTTCTCCGCCACGAGCTTTCTCGGCCGCAGCCAGAACAAGCCGACAGCTTTCTTCCAGCGTCATAATGAAACGAGTCATTCGACGATCCGTCAGAGTGACCGGGCCGCCCTGTTCGATCTGTCGTGCAAAGATTGGAATGACGGATCCTCGTGAGCCGAGCACGTTTCCAAATCGAGTCGAACTGAAGATCGTGCGTCGTCCCATTTTCAGGCTGTTCGCAGCCGTGATGAGTCGTTCGCCCATCAGCTTGGAGGTTCCCATCACGTTCGTGGGATTCACGGCTTTGTCAGAACTGGTGAAGATCACGCGTTCGACATCATTCGCCAAAGCCGCCTGAATGACGTTTTTGACGCCCATGATATTTGTCTGCACGGCATCAAACGGAGCACGTTCGCAGAGTATCACGTGCTTCAATGCCGCCGTGTGCAGCACGATATCAACACCGCTGCACATGAGTTGTAGCTTGTCGGCATCGCGAATATCACCAATCTGGCAGAGACTGGCGACATCACTTTCCGGGTGCTTGCGACGATACTCCTGTAGTTCCTGTTCAAGAAAGAAGATCTCCGATTCGTTCGTATCGACGACTCGAATTTCCTTCGGCTCATGAGCCAGCAACTGCCGCACGATTTCACGCCCGACCGTTCCACAGCCGCCAGTGACAAGGATGGTTTTGGAGGTGAAGAAGGTCATGGGAGGGTTTTCGGTTTAAGGTTTGAAAATAATACTGGCGAGCCGGGTGGCGTCAGCCCCCGGGTGCTTCGTGCGGTCCGGGGGCTGACGCCGCCCGGCTCGCGAAATCAATTTTTCCAAACTAGGCTGCTCGGTTGCGATAAAGACTGTGGTCTATGACTTGAGCCATTGCTTCGGTGTCCAGATTGTATCCCAGGTGTCGATTGATCTGGGCGATCGTGGAAGCCGGTCGTGACAGCAACTCGTTGTAGCCGACATTAATCAGCTTGAGATGCGTCTGTGATGGCAACCAGGAATAGAATTGTCGTAGAACTCGTTCAAAGAGTTCTTTGATTTCCTCATCGGGGATTTCAGTTTTGATCCCATTGCGCAATAGCATGGCTCGCTGCGATTGAATGATTTCGTCGATCTGTCGTCGCATGAAGATAACGCGATACTCACGATCCTTCGGGAGATGCTCCAAAAGGTTGTAGACTATCTTGACCGAGTGACCGACGGCTCGATCAATCCAGTCACCGTAGTCTTGAATGCTTTTAACGCTTTCGAATTCGTAATAGCCATTTGGGTTGTCAGCGTCGGGTGTGCGATGTTCATCGCAGAGTGCCGCGATTCCACCAACATTCAGCATCCGCATCATCAGCGAGGTGCCTGACCTTGGCAGGCCTGAAACGATGGTGATATAGCTGGAGCTTGTTGATTCTGTTCTGGTAAGCGGACGGATGATCGATTCCATAACCAATGCTGGTGTCTCCGCCTCGACAGGGATCTGTGCGTCATCCGGCGGCTCATCACCCGATCCATCAGATTCATCCACGTCCTGCTCGTCCAAAGCTGGTATCGCCTCCAACGCCTTTTTGAGCAGCGCCGTCAGTTGGTTCTCTGTCAACGCACCGGTCTTTCGGTCGATTGGTTCGCCGCCAGCGAATGCCACAAAGGTCGGCACGCCGCTGATTTGATACTGGCTGGCGAGAGACGGGTTGCGATCGATGTTGACGGAGTACACGTCAGCCCAGTCGCTGACTTTGACCGACAGTTTCTCCATCACCGGCTGCATCATCTTGCAGGGCGGACACCAGGAAGCCCAGAAATCCACCAGCACCGGTCGGTCGGAATCGAGGACGAGTTCTTCAAAATCAGTTTCGCGAAGTTCCATGGGAGGGGAGTTTTCAGTGTTCAGTTTACAGTGTTCAGGTAATCACAAATTTCAGGTGCTGGATAGGTCCTATACGACCTATACGACTTATTGAAGAATTGGAAACAGCCTCTTCATGCGGCCGGTTTCCAGGTCTCCAGAACTTCCAGCTTTCCATGTTCCCCGGACCACTTGGTTTTAGGGAACAACGTGTCTCGCATCTCGACAATTCGCTGTCGACTTTCTGGCTGCGTAAGCACTCGGAACAGATGACGGACTTCGTCAGCGAAACCAGACTCAGAAGCGAACCCAAATCGGTCGCTGAGTTTTTCGTGGATCACTTCGTAAGGATGTTCTTCTGCTTCAACGCGAGGATTCTCAATTCTCTGCACTTCGACTTCGAGTCCGAACTCGCGGCCGATTGACGCAACCATTTTTGCAATCTGCATGACGCTGAAGACATCGGTGACCTGATTAACAACGTCATACTGCCCCGGCTCCGGTGGCGCAGCGATAAGGCGAGTGATACACTGCATGGCATCACGTAGTGTGATGTAGCCTCGCATCTGATTTCCGCTGCCATAGATTGTCAGTGGCATGCCAATGACGGCCTGAGCGACAAAGCGATTGACGACCGTGCCCCACCATTCGTCGATATCGAAACGAGTGTTCAAATCAGAATGAGCCTGGAGCTCCTCTGAGTAGTTTCCGTAGATCACTCCCTGCATCACGTCGTAGCTGCGAAGCCACCAGTACTTGCAGGCTTCATAGACACTGAAGGTGCCCTGAACTTTGCTCACGTGATAGAAGCTGACGGGATCTCGAGGCGTTAATTCCCCGCCGAGACTCCATTCCTGCCCCTGATACTGCAGGACCGCGTCACCGGGGAACAGGCCTTCAAACAATGGTCGCCCGGTCAACGGGCTGCCGTATTCGCCCATCGTGCCAAGCTTGATGATCGACGCATCCGGAGCGTGATCACGAACGCCGAATAACAGTCCCAATGTTCCCACGACGTTGTTCTGAATGGTGTTAACGGCTTTTTCCACGTCGGCCATGCTGTACGGTGCACTGGGGATTTCAGCGAACTGAACGATCGATTCCGGCTGAACCTCTTCGATGTAGGCGAACAGAGACTTGCGATCCATCAGATCGATTTCGCGAAAATCGATTTCAACACCCAGATGTTCCTTCGCAGCAGCGATTCGACCTGCCATCGATTGAATCGGCGTGACGGACTGAGCACCTCGTTCGGCAACCAGTTTGCGGCGCAGCATGTTATCGATGCCGTACACCTTGCAGCCCAGCTTGGCCAGTTTCAGAGCCAGTGGCCAGCCAAGATATCCGTCCATGCCGAGGATCAGAACTCGCATCCCCTGAAGCAGATAGCCCGTGTCCGTCTTCTTCCATTCCGGACAGGATTCATAGGTAATCGACATGGGATCGAAGTAGCCGATCTCAGGACGTCGCTTGCATTCAACAACCAACTGCCCCTGAGCCGCCTTGCGAAACGCAGCCTGGCCACACGCGCGAAAATCCACGTGCCCCTTAAACTCCACCGCCGGACAACTCCAGCAGGTATGATTTGCGTTGTGACAGGATTGTTCGGTCATCGTTGTATTCTCTGGTCCATAAATCACATGATTCCCATTACTCCCATAATTCCGATGCGGTCTACGGAGACCATGGGAGTAATGAGAGTCATGGGAACGATGATTTTGATTATGCGGCTCTTCGCAATTGCTGTTGATGTGCCGGCATGATGACGTCGAGCACGTTTTCCACTTTCATGCTTTTAGGGATCTCGCCGAGATTGTGACCTCGGACAAAGAACAAAGATTCCTCATGGGTGTGTTTGCCGTTGATTGCGGTAGGTTCGATCAGAGCTGACAAATTCATGCGGCCGGACAAAGCAACATCTTTCGCCGGCATCACAATCAGGTCCGGTGCACGGTGAGCAAACGGGCCGCTGTAGACGTCTTTTCCACGCAGCACTTCTGAAGCAACTGGCTGACCATTGACGGTCGCATTCAGAAACAAAGCCGTCAGTTCCTGCAATAAGGCTTCTGATTCGTCGGCGTTGACCATGCCACCTGGATACCGTCCCTTGCGATGCAGATAAATGCGGCCCGGGTCCATGGCGAACGCTTTGGTTTCGGGCAACATGTCGATGTAGGACGGCCGATCAGAAGCACGCAAACGAAGCAAACCTGCTTCCGCCAGCAGACAGTTCACATTGACGCTTAGTCGTTGCCCAGCAAAACCATGATCAGAAACCGCACACAGAGTTGTTTGGTCATCAAGCCGTTCAAGAATGCTGCCGATCTGTCGATCGACTTCGTGATAGTAGTCCAGGAACGTCTGGTAAAAAGGTGAAGACGGGTCTTCGAAGTCTTCCCAGAGGTAGTGATTGAGCCGATCGGTTCCGGTAAACACGAACATGATGTTCTGCCAGGATTCTCGATCCCAGTGATGATGCAGAGCCTGGCAACGCACCGTCATGACTCTCCGTAGTTCGTCAACGAATCTCTGTTTGCCTTTTTCAATCAAAGACATGTCGGCATCGACTGTGTAGTTAATGCTTTCCAGCCACGAAAGCTGTTCCGACGGATAGACCGCACGCTTCAGATCCAGCGCCACGAACCCGGAAACCAGCATGCCATCCAAAGGTTGTGCTGGATACGTTTGTGGCACATTCATGATCAGGCTTGGGCCAGCGTCGTCGCGAGTCCAGAACGGTTTTGCTCGAAACGTCCGCGATGACGTGAACCCGAGCGTATAACTGCCATCCATCAAGTCTGTGAAACCGAACACATTGTGACCGCCGGAGTTTTCTCCCGTCACGATGGACGCCCACGCGGCGGATGAAACTTCCGGCAATGACGACTTCATCGGTACCAGCGTCCCGGTCTGCAGCAGCTTCGCGCTGTGCGGCATCACTCCGGATGCAGCAAATTGTTGCCACATCCAGCGAGGAAGACCGTCGATACCGAGCATGAAAAGTTTCATCACCGCAGCCTCCATGCTGCTACTTCTTTTGAGTGTTCAGTTTTCAGTGTTCGGTGTTCAGTTAGGGTTTCGTCAGGACGACTTTCTGAACACTGAAAACTGAACACTGAAAACTCTGTGTTATAGATATCCCAACTGTCTCAGTCGCTCCGAAACAGCTTCGGCGTCTTGTTCGTCCATATAGTCGTCGGCATCGCAGGGGTTCATCAGTGTGCAATGCAAATGGGGAATTCGCTGAGCAACGAGTTCTCTCACGAGCCTGTCCGCATCGCAGCAGCCTTCTTCTGACACAGCGACAATGCGAAGCGCGGAATCGGAGATGAGTGTGCCGATTTCCTGAGCTGCTTTGAGTGACCAGCGGAAGCTACAAGCATGATTCACCAGAGACGCAGTGTTCTGGTCAGACGAAACGAACATCGTTCCGGCGATGGTATTCAGAGGCTGCTGAGTCAAATTCAGCACGGCATCACCGGCCAGCAGGACCTCGGTAATTGAATTGGCTGTTGTTACGCATTCCGTTGCCATCGCGTGCTCGTCTTGCAAATTCCGCGTGTATTACGCCTCGTTGAGGCTCGGCGATCCATCGCCAATCACCCAGAACTTTATCCGCCTTTGCATTTTGCAGCAACGGGGCTTTTGGAGCTGAAATCTTCAGAAAAACTTGAGTTTCTGGCCATTTTTGGCGGAAACGCAGGTGCTCAGTCTTAAAGCTGCATGGCGCTAGCCATTCAGCGAGTGCCGGAATCGTGACAGTGAGTTGTCTGGAGAATTCGAACGCTCACCGGATGGCTTGCGCCATTACGCTTTAATGCAGGAGGCTATTGCGCAGCTGAACCGCAGTCCGCTGTAAATCGCTGCGACATTCCTCGTCGTTCCAGTTCGGTATTCAAAACGCTGTGGTAGTGAGCCAGGCGAATAGCGGCATCGTCCAAAGAACCGCCGAACGATCTCTTCTCGTCCAGATAAATCAGCGGCACAGCGAATTCCTGAATCTTCCAGCCCAGATCCACGGCCTGCACCCACAATTGAAGCGGCATGGCGTAACCGGTGTCCGTGATGTCGAGCCCGGCCAGAGCCGGTACACGATAGGCTTTGAAGCCGCAGAACGCGTCGGTAATCGACAATCCCAGTCGCTCGTTGAGGCATCCCGTGATGCGAGCGTTGATCTGGCGACGTTCAATGGGAGGAATACTGTCGCCGGAAAACTGCTTCAGATATCGCGAGCCGGAAACCATATCGGGCCCATCGGCTCCCTGAACCATGGCGGCAATCTGCTGCACCAGATAAGGCTGATGCTGGCCATCGCAGTCCATCGTTACAAGCACATCGAAGTTGTGCTTCAGAGCGTATTCGAACGCTGTCGCCAGAGCAGCACCGTAACCACGATTCGGGCTGTGATGCACGACCTTCACATCTGGGAAACTATTCAGAACCTGAGCCGTCCCGTCTGTGGAACCGTCGTTCACAACCAAAATATCTTTGGTGTGTTTCTGGAGTTCTGACAGCACGCTGGCGACGTGCGACACTTCGTTATAGACGGGCAAAGCCGTCAGAATGCGCTGGCTCATGGTGTCATCCTAGACTTGGCGGCAGTGATGTCAATTCGACGCGGCGGAAACTCCCCAGAGCACGTCGATCAACGTCGGTTCTGGAAATCATGCCGAACAAGACCAGGGAGCACATCTGCGTCAAGATTGGCGGTTTTTCCGGCTTTCAACAGATCCCATGCAATAGCAGCCATAGCCGCGTTATCCGTACAGAGGTTCATCGGAGCCACCAACAGTTCGATTCGTTCCCGATTTGCCATCTTCTGCAACTCAGTCCGCAGAAGCTGGTTTGCGGCAACGCCACCACCGACGCACAGCCGTGAATAAGCAAGTTGCCGCACGGCCTGACGACACTTGGAAACGAGAACATCGACCGCTGCTTCCTGAAACGCGGCGGCAAGGTCATTGACACACTCCGGCGGCGTTTCCGAAAGCTGATTCGGCCCCGGGACACCTCGGGCCGCGTACAATACAGCTGTCTTCAGCCCTGCAAAACTGAAATCCAGGCGGCCGCTGTGAATCAACGGTCGCGGCATAGTGAACTTCTTTGCATTGCCGCTCAGGGCCGCTTTCTGAATCGACGGACCTCCGGGATAAGGCAGGTTGAGAATTCTCGCGACCTTGTCGAAGGCTTCACCAGCCGCATCATCTGTCGTTCCACCAATCAACTGGCATTCTGTGGCCGATCGACAATCGTAGAGATTGGTATGTCCGCCGCTAACGACAAAACCCGCGCACGGATAAATGGAATGATCCTGACCCATTCCACACGCGTAGATATGAGCCTCCACATGATTGACCGTGATCAGCGGAATCTGCAGGCTCATGGCCATCGTTTTGGCGGCCGTTAAGCCCACCAGCAGAGAACCAACAAGCCCCGGCTCCGTTGTTACAGCAATGGCGTGCAGATCTGCCGTTGAACAACCTGCTTCCTTCAAAGCCGCCTGAATGACCGGAAGAATGCGACGTACGTGAGCTCTGGACGCGATCTCCGGGACGACGCCGCCCCACTCTTCATGCAGTTCAAACTGCGAAGAAATAATGCTGGACAGCACGACGCCATCTTCGCGCACAACCGCCGCCGCTGTTTCGTCACAGGACGATTCAATCGCAAGCAATCGTCGTAATGAAGCAGCTTCGTTCATGCGTGGCGTTGCTAAGCAAAAAATCCCGTCGGCGGAGCGACGGGTGTACCGTACACCCGTCGCTCCGCCGACGGGATTGCTGGAGCGAAGTGGCGAAGATCAACACAACAAGGAATCAGGCCTTCGTCAGCACGTCCTTGCCGACCCATGGACGCAGCACTTTCGGCACAACGACACTGCCATCGGCCTGCTGGTAGTTTTCCAGAACAGCGATAATCGCTCGTGCACAGGAAATGGCGGTCCCGTTCAATGTCTGGACAAACTGAGTGCCCTTCTTGTCCGGGCTCTTGCAGCGAATGTTCAACCGGCGTGCCTGATAATCCGTGCAATTTGAGGCGCTGGTGACTTCGCCGTATTCTCCGCCATCGCCACGTCCCGGCATCCACGCTTCGATGTCGAACTTGCGATACGCTGGACCACCCAGATCGCCCGAAGCTGTATCGATCACGCGATAAGGAATGCCCAATTCCTGAAAGACTTCTTCTTCGATGCGCAGGACTTCTGCATGCAACGCATCTGAGTCCTTCAGATCCGGACCTGTGTAGCCGAACATTTCGACCTTCGTGAACTGATGCACTCGATAGATGCCCCGTCCTGCACGCCCGGCCGCACCGGCTTCAGTACGAAAACAGTGAGACAAACCTGCGTACTTCAGTGGCAATGTTGCGGCGTCCAGAATCTGATCTTTCTGAATTCCACCCAGAGTAATTTCAGCCGTCGCCACCAAACTCAAATCACTATTGGCCACAGAATAAATCTGCGTTTCGTTGCCGCGAGGATTAAAGCCGATGCCTTCCAGGACAGAATCGCGAGCCAGGTCGGGCGTCGTGAACAAAGTGAAACCTTCTCCACGCAGCTTCGTTAATGCAAATTGCACTAAGGCCATCTCGAGCATGACGGCATCGTTCTTCAGGAAGTAAAATCCTGAGCCCGCCACGCGTGCACCGGCTTCGAAGTCGATCAGATCCAGATTAGCAGCAATCTCAACGTGGTCTTTCGGCTTGAAGTCAAACTTCGGCTTCTCACCCCAGACGCGAATCTCAAACGCATCTTTTTCGCCACCAATCGGCGCGGAAGGATGAGTCATATTCGGAATGCGAATCTGCTCCTCACGCAGTTGTTCTTCAACTTTCTTCTGCTGCTCTTCGGTCTGGCCCACCTGATCGCGAAGCTGTTTACCCTGTTCGACCAACCTTGGGCGTTCTTCAGCGGAAGCTTTCGGAATCTGTGCTGACAGTTCCTTTTGCTGACGACGCAGTTCGTCGCCTTTGGCGATCAGAGCATTTCGCTCATCACGCAGTCGCACAACAGCGTCAACGTTGACTTCAACACCGCGTTTTTTGCAGTTGTCGACAACAAGATCACGATGATCGCAGATAAACTGCAGATCCAGCATGGGTAAACTCCAGGAGCAGATTCAGTGGTCAATGAAGCAATGGTGAGGCAACGAGCAGAGGGCTGAGTGCAGCGAGGTGCGAACGTCAGGCGGTTTTCAAGCCTGAAGTTCACTCAGGCTTTCTTCACCTTTGACAGTTCCGACCAAAGGCAGGCGCTGGCAAGAGTGCCGCGATGAAAATCCGTGACGTGGATGTGTTCATCCGGGCTGTGAAGATTGTCCGAATTTCGACCCCAGCCGAGCAGGAGGGTATCGATTCCCAGAATCTGTTTGAAGCTGAGAACCACAGGAATCGAGCCACCCTCACGGATCAGAAACGGCGGTTGCCCGAAGGCTGTTTCTACTGCTTTTCGAGCGGCGGTCAGCCAGTCGCTGGTCGGATCAAAAACGAAGGCTTCGCAACCATGTGATCGCTTGAATTCGAATTCTATTCCGGGAGGGCAGTGGGCCCTCAGGAATTTTTCAAGAGCATCCAGAACCTTGGTCGGATTCATTTTCGGAACCAGACGGCAGGTGATCTTCGCCACGGCACGAGAAGGAATAATCGTCTTCGGACCTTCGCCCTGATATCCACCCATAATTCCGTTGATATCGCAAGTCGGACGAGCTGTGCGACGAACCAGAGTTGACCGGCCTGCTTCACCAAACGTGGCTGAACTGCCGACTTCCTTCAGAAACGCGGATTCAGAAAACGGCAGAGCGGCATACTGCTCCTGTTCGATCGACGTGAGTTCCAAAACGTCGTCGTAAAACCCTGGAATCTGAATGCGTCCATCGTCACCGACCAGCTTACCACACATCTTTGTGAGTGCATTGACGGGGTTCGCAATGCTGCCGCCGTAAATACCGCTGTGCAGATCCTTGGAGGGTCCTTTAAGTCGAACTTCAGCCGCCACGATGCCCCGCAGACCGCAAGTGATTGCTGGAATGCCATCGGCGTACTGACTGGTGTCGCTGACAACCGCGACATCAGCTTTCAACAACTGCTTGTTGGTTTCGAGGAAGTGATCCAGGTTGACTCCGCCAACTTCTTCTTCGCCTTCGATCAGAACCTTCACATTCACCGGCAAGCTGCCGTGAACCTTGGTCCAGGCTTCGATGGACTTCAGGTGAGTAAATAACTGGCCTTTGTCGTCCGTGGCTCCGCGTGCAAACAATTTCCCATCGCGGACCTGAGGTTCGAACGCGGGTGTCGTCCACAGGTTCAAAGGATCAGGCGGCTGCACATCGTAATGGCCGTAAACCAGCACGGTCGGGAGAGCGGCATTCTCGATCCTTTCCCCGAAGACAATCGGATGACCTTTGGTGGGGTAGATCGTGGCCTTCAGCCCCGCTTCCGTCATTGAGTTTCGCACCCACTCGGCACAAACACCCATCTGCGGCGCATAAGCGCTGTCAGCACTGACGCTGGGAATGCGAAGGAAGCTGCAGAGCTGTTCCAGCGAGATCGCTTGTTGCTGACGAAGAAAATCGAGCACATCATTCATGAGAGTGACCTGAAAAAGAATTACTGTCTTTCGATTTTCAACCAGAAGTCGGCGACAAAGATTCACTCATCGAGCAAGAATCAAATTCAGGAGGCCGTCGGATTCTGTCCTTTGGCGAGTTCCGCTTCCCATTCATCCAGCAGGGGCCAGTCCACGGCGCACGTTCCAAAGTCGGCCATATGCTGATATCGGTCGAGCCGATCGATCGCTGACTGAAGCAGCTTGGCTTCATTGCGAAACGCCGGACCGTGGCTCGGCAACAACCACTCAACACTGCTCTTCTGAATTCGTTTGAGTGAATCAATAAACGCCGGCAGATCAGAACCATGGTGAGCATCGATACTGCCAACACAGCCATCACGGAAAATATTGTCTCCCGAGAACAGCAGATTCCCGAGACGAAACGCCAACTGACCAACAGCATGGCCCGGAGTATGCCAGACCTGAATCTTCAGCTTGCCAAGCTCCAGTGTTGTTCCTTCATCGACCTCTTTGTCGATCACAAAGTTCGGCATGTCGATGGAAATTCCCTGCGCGGGGATCTCTGCAAAAGAGGCAATGCGATCATTTGTCTCCAGAATGATCTTGGCGTCCGGATGAGCCACGAGTTGCGATCCCGGCAGCAGCTCTTTCGCGCGCTGGAATCCCTGAACGTGATCCGCGTCCGCGTGGGTCGCGACGAGATACTTGCAGTTGGCGAGCGGGAAATCCATCTGACGAATCAGATCGATGATTTCATCAACCGTGTCAGCGTATCCGATATCCAGCAGCATCCAGTCGCTGCCAGAGAAAATCAGATACACACAGCATCCCAGCCGACGTCGCGCCTGAAAGTTGAGTTCGATTACGTTTGGAAAAAGCTCACGCCGTTCGAGCATTGGGGCCGCTCACATGTCCTTAACAGGGTCCCGGCCGCCACAAAATCCGCTTCGGCAGCCGTCGTACGGATTCTAGGGAAGCCCCTCAATCCCGGCAACGCACCCTTCGGCCAGCCGTCAGTGTTCCATTTCGCGAGCATCCTGCCGCGGATTTGAGTGGGGAATGCCCTGTCCCGGCGAAGCGACTTTTGCTTCGCCAGAGTCCTCACAATCCCTACAGAGACTGAATCGTGGGCGGCAATGTCGCAAAAGTGGCCTGCCTGGCGGACTCCCGACGTTATAGTTTTTTGCGGCCAGGCACGACGGGGCCGTTGTGGCCGGATGTTTTTGCGAATAAAACGTCAGTTCGCAGAATTTGGAAAACCCGGAGCGTAGGATTCTCAGCATCAGCTTGAATTCGACGACGTCCGGCAAACTGACCTGGCAATCAGAACTTAATAATCAGAACCGGGTAATCAGAGCTGCAGGCTCAGTTTTTCGGGCATCGTTTTCGACATCGTAACAGCGGCACGGCAGGAGTAGTTCTCAATGAGCTCTGGCAGCATGGATGATGCATCCCGCCGTCGTTGCCTGATTCAGGATAAACGCCGTCTGGCTGACGTTGACGAGAAGCAGGATCGTGTTCGTGCGTTCCTTGCATCCGTCGGAGCTGACGCGATGCTCCTGCAGGATCCGGCGAACATTGCCTGGTTCACCGCTGGCGGAGATCTGAGCCGTTGTGCGTCCGACAGTTGCACCAGCAGCGTGTTCGTCACAGAGGATGCTCGACTGTTCGCCACCAACGCGGTCGATTCGGCGCAGTTGTTTGAGCGGGAATGCTTCGGTCTCGGTTTCCAGTTGAAGCAACGCGAATGGTTCCAGCCTCACTGCGCACTGGTGGAAGATCTGTGTCGTGGTCGGAAGGTTGTCAGTGATTCTGCCTTCGAGGGAACTCGTAACGTCGGCAAGCGAATTGCAAAACTTCGGTTGCCGCTGACCAGTCTCGAAATCGACCGTTTGCGAAAACTCAGCAAGGTCGTGGTTCACGCGGTCGAAGTCACGGCCGGTCATATTCGCAAGGGAGTGACTGAAGCTGCTGTTGCTGGCGAGTTAAGCAACCGACTTCTGCGGCGGACGGTGACGCCGGCAAGAATTCAGGTGTGTGCGGATGGGCGCAATATTCGTTATCGTCACTGGAGTTACAGTGAAGATCCGATTGAATCCTATGCGACGGTCTCGTGTGTGGCACGCCGTTGGGGATTGCATGTGGCGGTGTCGCGAACGGTTTGCCTTGACGAAGTGCCGCAGGAACTATGGGCGGCTCATCAGAAAGCTGTCCTGATCCATGCCACGGGGGTTTATTTCTCTCGAAATGGTCAGCAGTTGAAGGATGTGTGGCCGAAGGTCAAACGAATCTACGACAAGTTCGGGCTGCCATCGGAATGGCAACTGTGCGATCAGGCCGACATCATTGGCTATCGCACCAGCGAACATCAGTTGACGCCGTCTTCTGAGTTCGAATTGCAGGGGCCCGTGCCGATCTTCTGGCATCCAGGCGTTTCAGCGGCAATGCCGGGCGACACTGTACTTGTCATGCCTGGTGGTTTCGAAATGTTGACTCGATCGACCGTTTGGCCGGAACTTAAGGTTCAGGTCAAGGGGCATGATGTTCCATGTTCGGGGCTGTTGTTGATTCGGGAAACGCAGGGTGCAGAGTCGTCCGTAAAGGCGAGTCGCGATCATGATCACGACTCGGCCATTTTTCGAGGCTACAACCTGCCGGACGATGACGCCGATGGTTCCCGCATGGATTCGATCTGGGAACTGGACATGTCCGCCGGAGGTTCCGTCTTCGAAGAGAGCGAATCGCAGTACTCTGCAGAGTCAGTTCTGGATTGAGCGATCTCTTCGTACCGAAAGCCTGTAGTAAACGGGCAGGTCCTGCTTGTTACACGATTGAGTGTCGTCTTTCGCTCCGTGAAAGTACCATACCACTTCGATGAGGTTGGTGAGTGTTATTGAGTGAGTGGCGACTGTGAGTTCTCAGGGACAATTTGGCTTTGCGGAAATGCGTGAATGGGAGCACGCTGCGATCGAGGATGTAAAGGTCGCAGAAGTGGTGTTCAATTTGCCGCTGGAGCGTCCTTACACCTATTCGATTCCCGAGCCACTGCGAGATTTGATCAAACCCGGACAACGCGTGAAGGCTCCACTGGGGCGAAGCAATCGCATCGTTGTCGGTTACTGTGTGGCCATTAAGCCAGGCGAGTCCGGCCAGAAGCGTCTGAAGCCGATCGAAGAATTGCTCGACAGCGAACCCTTGCTGAACAATCAGATGCTCGAGCTGACTCGCTGGATCGGCGAACGATATTTGTGCGGCTGGGGGCAGGTCCTGGACAGCGTGATTCCGGCCGGCGTTCGCAAGAAAAGTGGCACGCGCGAAGTTCAGAATTTTATCCTGACGCCTGGGCTTGAAGAGAAGCTCACGTCTGCGCGTTTGAGTCGTCAGCAGAAGATGGTGATCGAAGTTCTGCAAAAGGCGACCGGGCCTGTCACGGCGACTGATCTTTGCGAACGAGCTGGTTGTAGTCCCGGACCGCTGAAGTCGCTTCAGGAACGAGGACTCATCAAGGCTTTAAGAATTCGCTCCGAGATTTCCGGCGATGATCTGTTGCCGGTGCAGCAACAGGCCGACCTGAAATTGAACGTCCAGCAACAACAGGCACTGGACAGAATTCTGCAGCCGATTCGAGCCAGCGAACATGAAACTCTGTTGTTGCATGGCGTGACCGGCAGTGGCAAGACGGAAGTTTACATTCGTGCGATTCGTGAAGTGGTCAGCTATGGTCGGCAGGCGATTGTGCTTGTGCCGGAGATCAGCCTGACACCGCAGACGATTCGTCGTTTCCGCAGTCGCTTTTCAACTGTGGCCGTACTGCACAGTCATATGACTGATGCCGAACGACATTGGCAATGGCAGCAGATTTCGAGCGGTGAAATTCAGGTGGTCGTTGGAGCTCGCAGCGCGGTTTTTGCTCCGACTCCGAATCTGGGCCTGATTGTTATCGACGAGGAGCATGAACCATCGTTCAAGCAGGATAGTACGCCCCGATATCACGCTCGCGAGGTGGCCAGAAAACGTTGCCTGGATGAACGAGTGCCGTTAATTCTGGGATCAGCCACGCCAACGTTGGAGTCTTGGATCCGGGCGACTCGCAAATTGGATGTGCTGGTTTCCATGCCAAGCCGCGTCGAAGACAGACCGCTGCCGCCGGTGGTGATTGTTGATACTCGCAGCGATCCTCGCATTTCAAAAGGTTCCGCCATTGGTCGTGCGTTATACGGAGCGATCGATCGTGCTTTGAAAGATAAGGGGCAGGTGATTCTGTTCCTGAATCTTCGAGGGTACTCACCGACTGTCTGGTGTCGCAGTTGTGGAGCCGGCATCAAGTGCCCGAACTGCGACATTACTCTCACCTGGCATCGTGATCGACAGTGCGTTGTCTGTCATAGTTGCGATTACGAAATCGCCCCGCCCAAGGCCTGTCCAACGTGCCAAAGCCCGGCCGTGCGATATCTTGGGACAGGAACTCAGAAGCTGGATGAAGAGGTTCAGAATACGTTTCCGAACGCGACCGTGATTCGCATGGACAGCGATTCCATGCAGAAACCCGGCAGCCACGACGAGGCGTTGGAGAAGTTTCGAAAGGGTGAAGTCCAGATTCTTCTCGGAACTCAGATGATTGCGAAAGGGCTCGATTTTCCGAACGTCACATTGGTTGGCGTGATCGATGCCGACACGATGCTGCGTCAGCCGGATCTTCGTGCGGCTGAGCGTACGTTTCAGTTGATTGCTCAGGTCGCGGGCCGAACCGGTCGCGGCGAACGTGGTGGGCGAGTTCTCGTGCAGACAACAAGCCCCGGCGATCCCGCCGTCAAGTTTGCGTCGAAGCATGACTTTATTGGATTTGCTCAGCACGAACTGGCCGAACGCTATGACACTCAGGCGCCACCGTTCTCTGCGGTAGCGCGAGTGATCTTTCGCGGTCCGGATGAGCAGAGAACCAGGCAGACCGCACAGGATGTGGCTGATCGATTGCGGGCGGCTCGCAAAGGTGCAACGGAAGCCGTGCGAGTTCTGGGAGCAGCGCCAGCCCCGATTACTCGCTTGCGGGGGCTCTGGCGGTTTCATCTGCAGATTGCCGGGAAAACACCCGAGCTGGTGAGAGAACTCTGGCAGGCTGCTGAGCAATCTCTGACTTTGCCCGATGACATAGAATTCGCCATCGACGTCGATCCGATCAACGCGAGGTGACTGCTTATTCCTTGTCGTCGGTTCCATAGAATACAAGATTCACGATCTTCCAATCGTCGCCCTGCTTGATCAGCGTGAAGTGATCGTAGCCGTATTGGAGTCGCGGGCCGGCAGTCAGTTTCCAGTACACCACCGCTCGCGCGAGATCGGCTTCGAAACGGATTTCCGTTTTCACAGGAACTTCAACGGCCTTGTGTGTGGCCGACTTGTGGTAGGCAGTTTGCCCGGCGACAAACGGGACCTTGTTCTGCGTATAGATCTCCCCGCCGCGACTGATTTCCTGAACCACAGCTCCATCGGCAAAGCAGTCTCCGTAGTCCTTCATTCGCTGTTCAGACCATGACAGGAAGTAGTGCTTGATCAATTTTTCGACGGCAGGCAGCTCAGGATTTGTTGCCTTGCTGGATTTCCCGGCTGACTGAGTTGCGGGGGCTGCTGGCATCAATGATGTCGGAGTTGCCTTCGTCTCGGCGGCTTTCTGTGTTGACCGAAGAGTTCGCCAGGTTTCCAGATAATCACCAACAAACTGTTGAATGTACTTCGCATCAATTTTCTTTTCGCCGACTGTTACTCCAAGCGGCGGGACATGAGAAAACGCGACATCGACTTTCGGATGTCTGGAATGCAGGTACTCAAGCGAGTAGAGCGTTTCTTCACACAGATACTGGCCTGCCCGACGGGACACTCGAACGGGATATCCTTTTTCTGCCAATCGAGATTTCATGGCATCGCAATTGATGGAAGCTTTGAACTCCGCCGGTCCATCAGCCGTAATCGCAGTGACAACGGGAAGTTTGCCGTTGTTGTCAGGAATCTGGCCGCGTTCGTTGGCGGCTCGAGATTCAATTGCGAAACCGTCTGCTCCTCCCTGTCCGAATGAGAAGACTGCGACGGGCTTGTGCTGTTCAATCAGTTGCTGAAGATGTTTGAGCGGTTCGCCCCAGACAACCGGCAGTTCATGAGCGATGATCTGATATTCGTGCCAATCGGTTTCGTGAAGATTGCGGATTCCCTCCCACGATGGGTTCGCCGGGCGACTCGGCCCGAATGGTTCGAACCCAGTCAGTAAAATGACGGGTCTTGAGTCATCTGCCCAGGCCGCCGTTGAACCGAACGTGAACACGGGAAGCCAACTAAGGCCGACGCAAAGCACGGCCAGGAGCAACGTTCGTGAAAGCTTCATGGGGCAATCTCGCTGATTCAGACAAAGCACTTTTGTTAAGCGGGTTTATGTTGAGGCATCGTATCTCGTCGTCATGTTGCTGAGCGTGTCGTCGATCGTGCAGGAATCGGGAGGCGATTCCTGCTGACATCAATCGATGATCCGTATCTCAGTAGTCGAGAAAAGGATGTCCAGTGTACCTCAACTGCTATGGCTTTTCCGAGTCTGCGCAAACGCAGACCATTTTTTGGCAGCCAGGGCATCCGTGACCGTACTTCATCTGGACAGCTTCCGTCAGATTAATGCCAGCGACATTGGCAATGGTTGCCAACCAGGCGAGGACATCCGCAAATTCTTTGGCGATCTCTTCCTTGGGAGACTCTCGCAGAGCCGCCGCCAGTTCACCGATTTCCTCCATCAGCCACATGAAGGTGCCCTCCACGCCACGTGCCTGATCTTTGCGAGAGTACATTCGGTCAATCAACTGCTGCAGTTCGTCGAGTGTCATGCTGTGAGCCTGAAAAGACATTGAATGAGTCGTTGCATCGGAACATCGGACGTTCATCTTTCGTCATCGTGCAGTCGGACGCGGATACTGACCGGACGAATTGGAGACGTCAAGACACAGACTTCGGTCGACTTAGTGATGCGCGGGCTTGCGCAATGTGGCACCTGCATTGGCCGCGAGGTTACCTCCATCCATCGGGATCAGCGTTCCTGTGATCCATTCCGATGCGTCAGAGGCCAACAGAACAATCAGGCCCTGAATGTCGGTTGGCTTTCCCAGGCGGCCGCGAGGAATTCCGCTCAGCCATTTTTGCTCGATTGAAGGATCAGAAGCGATACGTTTTTCAAGACTGGGGTTCATCACCTGAGCCGGCAGAATCGCATTGCAGCGGATACCGTGAGCCGCCCATTCAGTGCTCAGCTCACGAGTCATCTGAATCACAGCTCCCATCGCCATGCTGTAAGCGATATGACCTCGCCCCAGTGCCGTGGTACTCGCCAGCGAGCCAATGTTGACGATACTTCCCGTGCCAGCCGCCAGCATGCGGCGTCCCGCTTCCTGACACATCAGGAAACGTCCGAAAACGAGGTTCTGAAAGACCTGCTGCACTGTTGTCAGAGGCATTTCTTCAGGTTTACCAAGGATCCCTTCGCCTGCGATGTTGGCAAGAAAATCGATTCGTCCAAACTGATGATCGAGTACAGTGAACAACTCCTGAATTTCATCCGCATCAGAAACATCCGTGCGGCGGTACGCGACCTTTCGCCCTGTTTTCTGGATTTCGTCGGCAGTCGCCTTCAGTCCCGCTTCATTGAGATCCGCAAGCAGCAAATCCGCTCCGTGTGCTGCCAGAGCCAGCGCGGCGGCTTTGCCAAGACCACTGGCGGCCCCGGAAACGATGGCCACTTTGCCGGAAAGATCGAAGAGAGGACTGGTCATGAAAATGCCTTTGATGAACGGTTGAGGCTAAATCTGTCTCAGGATACGAACCGCGTCAACCGCTGCCGAGTCAGGTGTCAGGGCCGTGATGGAAATGCCGGAAACAACTTTGGTAATGTTATGATCCACTTTGTTCGGAATCGACCATTCTGAACCATCAGCAACCGTCATGTAAATCGACAGCGTATGATGTCCACTTCCGGGACGCTCGCCGATAATGTGCAGAAGTGTAAATCGTCCCTCGCGACCCCCAAAGAGTTGCTCGCCAATTCGATACCCTGCGCGAACTCTTCCCGCATCGACCACCAGATGTGTGGGGGAGGTTTTGAAGCCAGCAGTCTCCAGTTCTCTGCGGAGTCCCCTGACGAGGCTCATTAGCTGATCGCCATCGGTCACCGCCTGAGCATTCAGGCCGTCGGAAATTACGATCTGAGTATTCCACGGATCGTTCTGCTGACGGATCGTGTCGATGAGATCGCGAGACTGTTCCGAGAGATGCTCACCAGAAACCGGATGCAGAATGTAATCGGTTCGATCGGCCGATTGACTGCGAAGTCGAACGACGTTTGGAATGGTCGTAACGAAGGCGTCGTCCAGTTCTTTCCAGATCGAGATTCGAGCGTCCTCGTAGATATGCTGAATCTGTCTCGCGAGGCCGGGTTGCAGGTCGGAGGGGCTGGTTCCGAACCCCTCGGCAATGAAGACACCACGCGAACGAACTTCCTCGATGCGATCTCGGGCTTCTTCGCGGATCGTCGCCTCATTGCGTTGGTCATTCTTCCGTCGGCAATACTGCAGATACACCCATGACGGATCGCCAAAGTGAGTTGTCGGTCGGCCGTTGTCGTCGACGACGTTCAGAGACTGGAAAAAACTCCACATGCGATCGTTCGCGCGGAAACCGAATTTCTCGCGGACATGTACATGGTCCTGATAGCCGGTCGTGAGATATCCCAGCATCGGATCGATTCGGGTCGGTAGAGCCATCAGGTAGCCCGGGTTAGCCGGCATAATCCGGTCAATGCACCAGCCAAGATCGTCCAGGCTGACATCCATATGCAGAGTCGAGCAAACGTCGAGCCCGATCATCAGGCCGTGCAGCTTTCCCATCACGATGTCTTCAAGGCAGCAACGGACAAGTTGCTCGCGAGAACGAAAAACTTCCGGCCCGATGAACCCCGCGACATCATTCAGATGAACCCATGGCTGACGGTTCTGCCCGCGTTTTTTCAGGGCTTCGGCAGTAACAGTGGTCAAAGCTCTGGCGAACCCATACTTGCGAGATTCATGAAAGACCATGTCTGTGCCATGGCCATGTCCGTTTGTGAAATCAGCCCCCTGCCCTGTTTCGAAATAGAGTGCATAGCGACCTGTGCGAGATCTGGCGTGCTGAATCATTTTTTCGATCGTCAGATCGAAGGTTTTATTCGCGGCATCATTACCGGCAATGCTCTGAAACCAGAACTCCGTTGAGCCCGGATGCTTGCGCTCTACCTCGGCCTGCACATCGATATGAGACAGCACACAGTGCGGAAGGACATCTGTGATGCCGAATGTGACGAGAATGTCCTGTAATGCGGTTTCGACCTCCGCGACGGACTCGGGCGTGCTTGAAACGGGATTCGTGCCAATCAGGACATCTCCGACGGCGTAAGCAAACGCATTGAAGACCTGCCAGCGAATATCGTCGATGTTATCCGTTGGCGAGTTCGGCTGGATGCGGGCGCCCATGTAGCCTTTCGCCCCCAGTTGAGTTCCGGGCAGAGGATTAAAGACTTTCGCTCCAACTGCAATCAATTCGTCGTTCGTCATCAGGCGGACAACACAAGCGATAACGTCACTGGAGAGACCATTGCGAATTTCGTGAATCTCCTGCTCGCTGCGATCCAGCAGAAAGGTCTTCAGTTGACCCAGAGTCATTTTACCCAGGCGAGTCTTAAGGCTGGCATCAAGATCTTTG